>DATNOD010000141.1:0-9673 GCA_035601515.1 Candidatus Eiseniibacteriota bacterium
ATGGCGTAATGCGCGAACGCTCACTGAGCGCGGTCAAGCACATCGGAGCCTTCGTCGTCTACGAGAACCCCGGCTACAACGGCGCCTGACGCGCTGCGACCACACCACTTCGTGAATACTTCTCCAACCACTCCCCCAATCCCATCCACTTGAAATCGGGGCGATCTTCCACCGGGTCGTCGACCCGTACGCCCACACCTCCACTGGGCAATGGCGGCTGAGCGCCACTCGGCTCGAAGAGTCCGCCGAGGATTTCAGACAATGTGGTTGCGTTGAGCCAGGCTCCGATGAGGCCCGAGGGCAGCGCGACGATCACGTTTGCGGTTCCCTCGACGAGGTCGCACATCCGGTTTCCGGACCGGTCGCCGATGTCCTGTCGATAGCCCGCGTAACAACCGATCTGGAGACCGTCGACTTCCGGCAGCCCCGGGAAGAGTGTGAGGAGACTCATCCAGCCTCCAGAGACGATTTCCGGATCGACCTCGCCGGCCGCGTCGCCCGGAACATCGTCGAACGACGGTCCGCCCATCTCCATCGGCGTGACGTACCACGTGACGTTGTCTGGCTGGTCATGAGCCGCGAGCATCAAGCCGAGAGGCATGGCGACGACGCTCGTGGTCGTTAGTGCGCCGCGCGGGGCGCGCACGCAGATCATGTGGACTCGTCGGTGCTTGATCTGCTCGGTCTGCGTCGTTTGACCCACAAGACCTTCCAGGAATCGCTTGGTCCCGCATCCCGCGGCGACCACGATCGCCTTGATTTCGAGAACGACCTCCTCGTCGCTGCCCGGGACACTCACGGAAATCGACTCTATCCGCGTTTCGTTGAAACGTGGCGTGGCACGACCGTGAAGAATCCGCGCGTGGTGGCCATTGCTGAGGACCTCGACCAGGCGACGCTTGGCAACGCTTCGGTCCGGCAATCGAACCGCGGCCAGGCCGAGCGGCGCGACAAATCCCGTTGGCAACGCGGCCGTGGGAAGAGCCTCAAACGCCGGCATGTTCGGGGGCGGAATCAGGACCCAGTCATGGCTGAGCTCGAGACCGCGCTGCTCCAGGTAGGGCTGCACGACGTCGGCTGAAGCGCGCGGGAGCTCTGGACCGACCATGCCAAAACCGGTGTTGAGGTAGCCATGGGAATGAATCGTCTGTCCTGATCCAAGATCACCGTCGCTCACCAGGGCGCACGAGTAGCCCTCCGCGACCAGAGCGTCGAGGGCGACCAGCCCCTGGATGCCACCACCGAGGATCACGACGTCAAGCTGGGTGGTGATCAAAGGACTGCCAGCCGGACGACCACCTCGCCGGGCGTCGTTTCGGAAATCAAGGCGTGGTGCGGAGCGCGCGCCGGCGCGAGATGCTCGTGCTGCTCCTCCTCGGCGCGGGCGTTGTAGTAGGCGATCGCCCCCATTGGACTCATACAGACCAGCCCAAGTAGAAGCCAATCCCATTTCCGGTCTGATTCGCCCATCCCAACCACCTTTTCTTTTAGAGACTACCTAAATTAATTAGAGGCATCCTCTGATTGATAGTGGTACCCTATCCGCAATGGTCAAGGCTGTCAAGGCCCATCGCTCATACAACGGGACGCTGCGCCAGGAGCAGGCTCAAATGACAAGGGGCCGCATCCTCGACGCTGCCCGAAGACTCTTGATCAACGGGACGTACAGCAGCGTGACGATGGAAGACATCGCCGGCGAAGCCAGGGTTTCGTACCAGACGGTGTATGCAATTTTTGGTACCAAGCTCCGGCTGGCCCAGGGCCTGATCGAGATCGGGTTCCCTCACGTCAATGAGGCCTTGAAGCTGCTTGATCAGCTAGGCCCGTCGGCTGACCCCGAATTGGGGCTTCGCACGAGCGCGCGCGTTTCTCGCCTCATTTATGAGCTGTGCGCCGACCTCCTCCGTTTCATGCGGGAGTCAGGCGATCCCGGCCTGCTCGCGCGCTACCGCGAAAGGGAGGAGCAACGTTTGAACGGCATGATCGAGTACGGCGTCTCTGCTCAGCTGACGAGGAGCGGGCGGCTCCG
The DNA here is from genome assembly GCA_035601515.1 of Candidatus Eiseniibacteriota bacterium. Classification (GTDB taxonomy): domain Bacteria; phylum Chloroflexota; class Dormibacteria; order Dormibacterales; family Dormibacteraceae; genus UBA10449. Next base: position 2,030 of record DATNOD010000141.1, read on the forward strand.
CGCCGGAATATCGCCTTCTGAGGCTCTCGCGGTGATCTGGGCGTTGAGCGGACCCGACCAGTACATCCAGCTGGTCTTCGACAGAGGCTGGACGCCGGCGCGCTACGAAGAGTGGCTCGGGGACGCGCTGGTCAACGTGCTTCTGGAGCCGTCTTCTGAAGCCCACGAATTGAGTCGATCATCCCGAGATGCCGGCTCAGGTGCTCGAGGTAGATGAGGACGTTGTCGATCGTCGTGTCGCCATCCGGATCACCTTTCGCGACTGCCAGGAACAGTTCGTCGGGTATTAGCGTGACCGCCTCTTCGGCGTATGCGAAGGCAAGCTTGGCGTAGCCGATGACGTCCGTCTGAACCGGGAACCGCATCGCTTCCGCCGCCTCGTCCGACATCTCGGTTCCGGTGTCTCGCCGGCCCATCGATTCCGGAACGAGGGCCCATCGAACCGCCAGGGACTCTCTCTCCCATACCTGCGTGCGAGGGTCCTTGGCCAAGGCCCTGTGAAAGTACGACGCGATGATGTCGTCCCAGCGGGCCGCGTGCCACAGCTGCCACGCGACCGAGTGCAGGCTTGGACCCGCGCTCCATGCGAATTGCTCGGGAGTCAGCTCTTCCGCGGCGTTCAGGAGGCGCTGGTGCGTCAGCTTGTAGAAGCGCAAGAGGGTCTGGCCCAGCGAGCGCGGGTGGGCAGCCATCAGGTCCTTTTCTTGCGGACCTCTTCAAGGCGAGTCGCGATGAGCTTCTTGACGAGCGACTTGGGAGGCGGCTTGTCGATCGGGAAATGCAACGACCCCGGCGTGCTCTCATAGCCGGCCAGATCATCGGCCAGCTCCCCAAAGACGGATCCGCTATGAGGCAGGTAGGCGAGGTGGTTCTTGAAGGCTGCAAAGCCGGCGATCACCTTCCCCTCCAGCCGGAACGCCGGCATGCCATACGAGATGCATTCCTCAGCGCGCGGAATGATGCCTTGAATCGTCAGTCGCAAAGCCTGTAGCGACGTCCGCTTCGTCTCGTCCAGCCCCGCCAGGTAGTCGTCGATCGTTCGAGGTGCCACTTAGTCAGACGGTATTGTCGATCCGTGAGCAGGGTGCTGATCACTGGATCATCTGACGGTCTCGGCCTGCTGGCCGCGCAGCGGTTGCTGGCCGCCGGTCACGAGGTGATCCTCCACGCCCGCAACCGGGGTCGTGCCCGCGACGCGCAGACTGCGGCCCCGAAGGCCCACGGAGTGGTGGTAGGCGATCTCGAGAGCGTCGCCGAGACGCGGGCTCTCGCCGATCAGGCCAACCGCCTGGGACCGTTCGACGCGGTCATTCACAACGCCGGAGTCGGTAATCGGGAGCGCCGAATCGAGACGGTCGATGGCCTCGAGCACATCTTCGCCGTCAATGTGCTTGCGCCGTACCTACTCACTGCACTCATAAGCGCACCCCAGCGCCTCGTCTATCTGAGCTCCGGAATGCATCGCTATGCCGAGCCCGACTTCACCGACCTGCAGTGGAAGCGGCGGCGGTGGAACGGATCGCAGGCGTATTCCGACTCCAAGCTTTTCGATGCCGCGCTGGCTTTCGCAATTGCGCGGCGATGGCCCGCAACGCTGTCCAACGCGGTCGACCCTGGCTGGGTCGCTACCAAGATGGGTGGGCCGGGCGCGCCGGACGATCTCGGCCGAGGTTCCGAGACGCAGGCATGGCTCGCAGTAAGTCAGGACCCCGCGGCGTTGGTCAGCGGCGCGTACTTCTATCACAAGAAGCAGCAAGAGAGCCATCCTGCGGCTCGCGATGTGACCGTTCAGGACAGATTGCTGGCCGCCTGTGAAGAGCTCAGCGGCACTCCGATCACGAGAGGGCAGGCACCGTGACCCTCGACCAATGCGCACCGCCGTCGATGGTTCGGTACATGGCGACCGTCGGATGCACGCCGGCGACCACAACCTCCGCCCAAGCGGTGGACGCGTTCTGAAACTCAACCGCCACCACCCTCTCGTTCGCCGGCGGCCACCCTACGACCAGCGACCAATGCGCGCCCGAATCGGTGGTGCGTGACATTCGGCCATTGCTCGTAAGGATCCAGTTGTTGGCATCGACAGCAGTGAGTGTTGCGAATTCGTCGAAGCCGCCGGGCAGGACGAGCCGTCTTGGATTGGTCCATGTGGCTCCGCCATCCGTCGTTGAGTAGACGTAGGTCGCCTGGATCGTCGGGCCGGGCTGGCCGGGCCCAACCGGTGGTGATGTGAATTGCGTCACCACCAAGATGCCCTGCTGCTGCGAGAAGAATTGCGGGAGCGACATCGAGGCATTGGTCGAGTTGAGTCCCGCGCCGGCGGGTGAGGGGAACGTCTGCACCGACCACGACCTCCCACTGTCCTGGGTTATGTACAGATGAGGTTCGACCACTGGAATATCGGTGCCGCTCATCGTCGTTGGGGTGAGCCATCCTGTCGATGAGTCATGGAAGATGAGAGATCCCTGGAGGCTGCCGCCTTTTTGCCCATAGCTGAAGGCCTGCCCGACGTCGAGCCGGGCGGTTTGCGTCCAGTGTTGCCCGCCATCGGTCGTATGAAAAACACCGGCGACGCCGGCCGTGGCTTCGTTCAGGTAGCCGATGATCCAGCCTTCTCGAGCGTCCAGAAAGTAGATCAAGTCCGCAGACCTCAATTGAGAGGGGATCTGCTGCCGCTGCCAGTGCGCGCCTCCGTCGCCGCTGGTGAACAACGGGACGCCGCCTCTGCCGACCACAAGGCCCTGGACACCGTCAGTGCCGAATCGGATCTGTTCGGGTCCGGGCCCGTCCCAGGTCAGCTGGCTTTGCCAGGTGTGCCCGCCGTCGGTGGTCCTGAAAAGCACCGTTGGGCCCCCCAGCGACAGTGACGACCTGGTCTCCGCGATCCAACCCTGGTCGGCGGAGATGAAGTCCATCCCGGAGACGTACACGTCGAGCTTTCCGGGTGCGCCGATGCTGGGCACGTCGTGTCGCGGCGCCCCCCGCAGCCTGGTCACTCCTACGGCCAGGGCCCCGACGGCGATGAGGACCAAGCACGCAATGGCCAGGGAGCGCACCAGAACGCCGGCCAGCGCCCATTTGCGCCGCGGCTCGGTGACTCGCGCGAGCGGCCTTGGCGTGATCGCGATTCGGGCTCTGGTCCGGCTCTCTGCTCGCGCCGTGGATGGAAACTCCTGGTCGTACTGCTCGGCGTATCCGCGCAGCCGGGCCTCGATCTCGGTCGTCGTCGTCATCGGATCGCAACCACGTCCGAGACTTCATTGGTTGAAAGGTGGCGCTTCAGCTTGCGCAGCGCGCGGTACACGATGACCCGTACCGTGCCTTGCCGCGACCCCATGATGCGAGCGGTTTCGGCCACCGAGAGGTCTTCGAAGTAGCGCAGATAAACGGCCTGGCGCTCGCGCAGCCCGAGGATCGTGAGCCCCCGCTTCATCGCATCGTCAGCGGCTCGCCGCTCGGCCATCTCCTGGGGATCCATCAACACCGGACCTTGCGGATTCAACATCGCGCGCCGCGACTGCCGGCGGTAGTAGTCGTGCGCGAGGTTGGCGATGATTCGATAGAGGTAGCTGCGGAACTCGACCTCTACTGACGGCGTGGTTGGCGACGCCCATGCTCTGGCAAACGCCTCTTGCACGATCTCCTCAGCGAGGTTCATGTCATGGACGAGCACGTTGGCGTACTTCATCGCCGGCCGTCCAAGCGTCCGTACCCGCTGCTCGAACCACGCTTGATCGTCGTTCATGACGGCATCCGCTGGACATTGCGACCGCACAACGCCGGCATGCCCTGAAACGTTGCGACGAACCCCTTAGGCGGGTGGGCGCGCGGCGTCGGGAACCTGAAAGACGATCTGCAGGCTGAAGTCGAGCCCGTCAAGCTGGAACGCGTAGCAGCCCGCGGCCTCGATGCTCGTCCGGGCGAAGAACATCCTCCAGAAGCCCTTCACGTCGGTCGACGACATGCCAGGCAGATCGAGCTCCTGGTAGAAGGGGACCGCCTGTCCTTCGATGGTCACACTGGCCACCGCGGCGGCCGGGGGTGGGCTGCCCGCGCTCGAGAAGCCGCCGACCGGAAACGTGATCGGCTCGGCAAAGGCGACACCGTGCGACCCGTTTATCTGCTGGCCTCGGATGAGGACAGGCCCCTCGTAACTCGGCTCGATCAGCCAAACCTCGTTGTCGAAGCCGCCGGGATAGAGCTCGTTGATGCCGCTGAGGTAGGCGGGACCAGGTCCAAAGCCGAATCCAGGCCCTTTGCCCTTCCCGCCGTTGACCACCGGGCTCAGGTCGTGCGAGGCGGTGGTCGGGCAAGTCTTGCCGGCGCCCACAGTGGGGAGCTTGAGTGGCCGATTCCGCAGGTCGCCAAGCGATGAGGCAGTGGCCCCTGTCGTCGTGGTTTCGTGCGTGTTCGGGGTCGATTGACCAGAGCTCACCACGGCGCCGCACCCTGCCGACAGGATCGCGAGCGCCGACACCACCGCGACGATTGCTCGACTCATCGTCAACCCCACAACGACCGACGGTCCTCGATTGTTACAGTGCCGAAAGCGACCGGTCCAACCTGGCCACTGATCCGCAACAAGGGATCCGCTCGGAGGCTTCTGATGCAGATTGATTTCACGCCTGACAAAGTCCTCTTTCCGTTTCAGTCGCGGTGGTTCGACGGAGCTGGTCCTCGCGTTCACTACATCGATGAGGGCGCCGGTCGCCCCGTGGTCATGTTCCACGGCAATCCGACCTGGAGCTTCCTCTATCGAAAGGTGATCCAGCAGCTGAGCGGCCGGTTTCGCTGCGTTGCCATGGACTATCCCGGGTTTGGTCTCTCGGAGCGTCCATCCGGTTACGGCTACACGTCGGAAGAGCACGCGCGGGTGATCGGCAAGCTCGTCGACCATCTCAACCTGGACGGCTTCATCGTCGTGGGTCAAGACTGGGGCGGACCGATTGGAATGACCGTCGCCACGGAACGTGCGAGCCGCGTGGCCGGGACGGTTTTCGCGAACACTTGGTACTGGCCGGCCACGGGATCATTGGTGACCTTCAGCCTTGTGATGTCGAGCCCGCCCTTGCAATGGCTGATCCTCCATCGCAACTCCTTCGTCAACTTCATCATGCCGCGGTCAGTGGCCATACCGATGGATGCGAACGTCTTCAAGAGCTACCAGGACGCACAGCCAAACCCCGAGGCACGTCGCGGCGTAGCTGAATTTCCAAGGCAGATCAGGCTGGCTCGACCCATGCTGGAGCGATTGGCCGCAACCGCCCCGAAGGCGCTGGGAGCTAAACCCATGGAACTTGTCTGGGCGATGAAGGACCCCGCCTTCGGGAACGAGCAAGTCATCGCCAGGTGGCAGCTCGATTTTCCGTCCGCGAATCTGACCCGGCTCGCAAACGCCAACCATTACATCCAGGAGGACGCTCCTGACGCAGTCGCGGCGGCGGTCGACAGAGTCCAAAAGCGAATTTGACGCTGGTCATCTCTGCCGAGCGGTTCGACTCCGACGACGCGCGGCGCCTGCTCGCTGGGCTCGACGCCGGCCTGGCAGAAACGTATCCGCCCGAGGAGCGATTCGGGCCCAACCTCAAGCCAGAGCATCTCGAAGAGGGACGAGGCACATTTCTCGTAGCGCGGGATGGTGACCGCGCGGTCGGCTGCGGCGCGATCCGCCTCCTCGATCCCACGACCGCCGAGGTGAAGCGCATGTTTGTGGAGCCGGATCAACGAGGCCGGGGAGTGGGGAAGGCCGTGCTGACGAGCCTCGAGGCAGCCGCGAAGAACATGGGTGTGCAGCGACTCGCGCTCGAGACCGGCGTCCACCAGCACGCGGCCATCGCCCTTTATCGCCGCGCCGGATTTACCCAGGTCGACTGCTGGGGCGAGTATTTGTCCTCGCCCAGCAGCATCTGCTTCGAGAAGAATCTCTAGCGCTAGACCGCGATGTCCTTGCGAACGAAACGTGCCGACGCCAACCCAAGAGCCACTACAACGATGGCCACGACGACCAGCGTGTCCAGGACCGGAAGTCCGTGCAGCAACGGAGTGCCGTAGTAGTAAAAGGGGGAGAGCCGTAGCGCTGCGTCCGGCACTTTCAGCCCGGGACCGACGAAGCTGATGAAGAACCAGATCACAAGCAGAAAGCTCAGCAGTCCGGTCTCGACGCCCGCGCGAAGCCAACCCGCGAACAGGTAGCCGATCGCGGCCACGAGCAGGCCGAGCGGGATCATCGACAGCGTGGCCGCGGCAACGTTGCCTCCGTCGAGCGTCACGCCCGTGGCCGCGGAGGCGCCCAGGGTTGCCGCCAGGGTCATCAACGAGATGAACACTGTCGCGGTGGTGAGCGCAGCGAAGCGACCGAGAATCACTGTCAGCCGCGGCTGCGGTGTGGACAGGACGAGCTCGAGCCGGCCGTCCTCCTCGTCGGCTGACCACCGGTTGGCTTGGGTCACCGCAAACGCCATGAGGAGCACCGGCAGGAAAAAGAACAGCGCGCCGAGAATCGCGGCGTTGGTGGCTGTGTCGCTCCCACTCAACTTCAGCAGGCCTTCGAGCAGCGCCGAACCTTGCATGAGCGACCTCAACTGGCTCTCGGTCTGCTGCACGACGACCACCATCCAGGCGGCAAAGCCCGCGATGGCCAGCGTCCACCAGAACGTCGGCACCACCGCCATGGCAAGGCCGCGCGCATAGACCGACCGCAGCGACCAGTCGTTTTGGGGCGTGGTCCGCGCGGGCACCGAGCGGCGCTCGGGCAGGTGAATGAAGCTCGGCGCGGCCACAACCGCGCCGACGTCTCGCCGCACGAACAGCCAGACCGCGAGGCCGCTCAAGAGGACGCTCAAACCGACCATGACCAGGATGCCAACGACGTCCGCGCCGTAGCCTGGCACGAGCGGCTTACTCAGGTTGTAGTAGTAGACGGGCGAGAGCCGGCTCAGCCACAGGGTGCTCGGCGCCACCCGGTGCATCGCGTCCAGGACGATGAAGATGAGCAGCAGGCCGGACGTGATGCCGGCTGCCGTCCGCCGCTCCTGCGTGAACTGCGAGACCAGCAGCCCGATGCCGCCGAAGACGCCGCAGATGAAAGACAGGTTGAGACCGAACATGATCGAAGAACCCAGGCCGATGTCGCCCTTGACCGCCAGCCCGCCGGCGTACGTCAGGAGCCCGACGACCAGGCCCATCGCGACCAGCGCCGTCCACAGGGCCGCGACTTTCTCCACTGCAACCCGCAAGCGCGCGCGCGGCAGCGACAGCAGGAGGTCCATCGAGCCGCGCTCCTCTTCGCCGCGCAGCATGCCGGTCGAGGCCAGGATCGGCCAGATGCACACGACCAGGATGGTGAGCCCGTACTTCCACGTGGCGTAGCCACCAGGGGTGTCGATCTTTATCGGCGCGGCGATGAATGCGAACGACGAGCCCAGCGCGACGACGGCGGCACGCGCCTCCGCGGTGTTCAGCAGCGTGGGTACAGCGGCCAGGACGGCCGCCATCAGTACCCCCAGTCCCACGCCCCAGCCCAAGATCGGGACCCGAAAGCCGCGGACCGTCTTGAGGTAGATGCTTCTAAACCACACCGGCTGCCTCCTCCTCGGCCCGGCCGTCGCGCTCGTAGTACCGAAGGAATATGTCCTCGAGGCTCGG
>DATNOD010000142.1:0-2036 GCA_035601515.1 Candidatus Eiseniibacteriota bacterium
CCCACGTTTTCGCGAATGCCGAGATCGTTGCGTCCGCGAGCTCGGGATGGTGGTGCGGGCGGACCGCGTTGACCGCGGCCTTGATGCCCGCAAGGGCAGGCGCAGGCGCAGCTGCAATCGTCTTGGTGAGCTCGTTGACGCTGGCGTCGAATGAATCACTGCTGTAGACAGCTTCGACCAGGCCCAGCTCTTTCGCTTCGGCGGCGCTCATCGTCGCGCTGCTGAGCAGCATGTACAAAGCGCGCCCGCGACCGACCAGGGCCGCGAGCCGCTCCGAAGCGCCCCACGCAGGGATCAATCCCAGCGCGACCTGGGCGAAACCGATACGCGCATGACGGGCCGCAACCCGGAAATCGCACGCAAGCGCGAGCTCTGCTCCGCCGCCGAGTGCATCGCCGTTGAGCGCAGCGATCACGGGGAGCGGCAGCTGGGGAATGCGGTCCAACGTGGCTCGCATCGCATGCGCCATCTCGGCGGCATCCGTCTCCGACCGCATGTGCTCCAGCTCCTTGAGGTCGCCCCCGGCGCAGAAGGCGCGATCGCCCGCTCCGCGGATGACAAGCACACGGGCGCCGCTTTCTTGAATCGAACCCAGCGACTCGTCGAGCTCGCGCATGGTCTGCGTCGCCAGCGCGTTGCGCGCCTGCGGCCGGTCGATCAGCAGGGTTGCGACCCCGCCGTCCATTTCGAGCCGCAGATCTTTCATGTGGAGCCGGCCGTTAGCCGCCTCCGCCGGGACCTTCCAGACCAGGCTTGGTCATCTTGCCGAGGTCGAGAACTTTGAGCAGCGCCGCCTCGGAGACGCCGCGGGCGCGCGCCAGGTCGCGGATGGATTGCCCGGTGCGCATCGACTCCTTGGCGATCTTCGCGGCTTCGTCGTAGCCGATCAGCGGAGTAAGAGCAGTGGCGAGCATTGGGCTGCGCTCCACCAGCTCCGGTCCGCGATCGGTCGCCTGAAGCCCTTCGACGCAGCGCTCGCGGAAGTTGCGAGCGGACGCGGCCAGCAGCGTGATGGACTCGAGGCCGGTCACACCGGCGACCGGCATCATCACGTTGAGCTCGAAGAGGCTGCCCGACTGGCCGCAGGTCGTGACGGTGACGTCGTTGCCGAGGACTCGAGCCACCACCATCGTCATCGACTCCACGATGACCGGGTTCACCTTGCCGGGCATGATGCTCGAGCCCGGTTGCGTCTCGGGCAGGCGCAGCTCGCCCAGGCCCGCGATCGGCCCGGTGCCCATGAGTCGAATATCGAAGCCGATCTTCCATAAGCTCACCGCGATCGTGCGCAGAGCGCCGTGTGCGGCGACCCAGGCGTCGAGCGTGGACTGGGCGTGGAAGTGGTTGCGTGTTTCGTGGACCTTCAGACCCGTCGCGACCGCGAGGCGCGAGCATGTCAGCCGTGCGTACCGCGGGTGCGAGTTCAGTCCCGTGCCCACCGCAGTTCCCCCGAGAGGAACGCTTGTCAGCTCATCGACCGCTCCGCGCGCGCGGCGGATCGATTCCTCGATCTGCCCCGCATAACCCTTGAACTCCTGACCGAGGCGGATAGGGGTCGCATCCTGGAGATGGGTTCGCCCGGTCTTGATCACCGGCCAGAACTCCTTGCTCTTGGTAACTAACGCCGCCTCCAGCTGCGCCAGCGCGGGTATCAGCTCGTCGGTGATGGCGACCGCCCACGAGATCTGGACCGCGGTCGGGATGACGTCGTTCGAGGACTGGCACATGTTGACGTGGTCGTTCGGATGCACGAGCCTGGAACCGGGAGCGCCACCCAGGATCTCGGTCGCGCGGTTGGCGATGACCTCGTTGGCGTTGGTGTTGGTCGAGGTGCCGGAACCGGTCTGGTAGATGTCGATGGGGAACTGGTTGTCGAGCTTGCCGTCGACGACCTCCTGGGCGGCTTTGACGATCGCGCGTGCCTTCTTCTGCGGCAGCAGGCCGAGCTCGAGGTTGGTCTCCGCGGCGGCCTTTTTGATCAGGCCGAGCGCGCGGATGAATCGTCGTGGGAAGGGCTGGCCGGAGATGGGAAAGTT
>DATNOD010000143.1:0-3596 GCA_035601515.1 Candidatus Eiseniibacteriota bacterium
GCCCAGCACGATCTCTCCACGTCGCAGCGGGCTCGCCATCAAGCGCTCGAGCGTCCCCTGAGATCGCTCGTTGAGAAACGCGACGATCGTGATGACGAACACCAAGAAGAAGACGACCAGTCCGATGAATGCGGCGCCGAAGTAATCCAGCGTGTCGAATCCAGCTCCGCCATACAGGTAATGGACCTGAGGCGCGAAACGCAATCCCGCACCGGGCGCAGTCGCTGCCATCGAGGCCAGAGCTTGCTGAAGGGCCTGCAGCACTGGGGCTGACGTCCCCGGTTGCGATCCTTCGAGGTGGACCTCGGGTGCAACCACGCCGGCCTGCGCGCGCTGGCTGAAGTCGGAGGGGAACACGATGTACGCGACAAGCGATCCATCTTTCAGCTTGGCGCCGCCGTCAGGGGCCTGGATGGTGCTGGCGCTGATCAAGTTCGATTGCTCGAGGGCCGATGCGAACACGGACCCGAGCGGGCCCTGGTCTTCGTTGGCAATGCCGACCGCTGGGACTGACTGCGAGCCGCGGATCAAATAACCAAGCAGCCCGAGGATGACGATCGGCGCGATGAACAGCAGAGCCAGCGTTCGTCGGTCGCGCCGGAACTGCTGGAGCAGCCTTCGCGTGATGGCCGCGACCCGATGCGCGCTCATGACTCCTCCCTCGGACCGGCAAGGCGTAGGAACGCTTCTTCGAGGTTGTTGCTGCCACCTCGCTCGCGGACTTCGGCCGGCGTTCCCTCCGCCAACACTTTCCCGTACTGGATGAGGCCCAGCCGCTGGCACCGCTCAGCCTCGTCCATGACGTGGCTGGAGACGATGATCGTTGTGCCGCCCTCGGCCATCCTGCGAAAGTCCTCCCAGAGCTCGACGCGCAGCTGCGGATCGACGCCGACTGTGGGTTCGTCGAGCAGCAGCACCTTGGGCTTGTGCACAAGAGCGCACGCGAGCGACAACCGCTGCCGCATGCCACCACTGAGGGTCGACACCACCGCCTTGCGCCGGCCCTCCAGCCTCACCAGCTCCAGCGCTTCCGTCACACCACCCTCGGCTGCGTTGATGGCGGCGAAGAACTCGGCGTTCTCCTCGACCGAGAGGCCGGGGTAGAGAGCTGCCTGCTGGGTCATGTAGCCGACATTGCGCAGCTGGTCGACGTCGGGCATTCGGCGGCCGAGCACCGTGACGGTACCCGCATCGGGCGCGACCAGGCCGACGATCGATCGGATGAGCGTCGTCTTGCCGGCCCCGTTCGGGCCCAGCAGGCCGTATATCTCGCCCGTCCTGACCCGCAGCGTCACCCCATCGAGCGCACGTATGCCGCCGAACTTCTTCTGGACGCCTTCGACATCAACCGCAAAGGCCTCAGCCATTCGCTCCCTCCTCATCCGGTCTCATCGCCCGCAGCCAGTTTTCCGCCAGCATCACCACGGCTTCCTCGACTTCGATTTCGAGCCCCAGCAATCGCTCCGCGAGTCGTCGCGTCAGAAGGTGAAAAAAGATCGGCCCGATGAGCGACTGCAGCGCCAGCAGTGGGTGCATCCGCCGCAGCCTGCCCGCCATCATCTGCTGCATCACGTAGGCGCCCGCGGAACCAAGCGTTGCCGCCACAAGGTCGCGAGCAGCATCTTCCGAGTCAGGGCTCAGCGAGCTGAGCTCCAGGAATATGGCTCGGAGCAGGCCGATTCGGGGTCCACCCGAGCCGTACACGGTCCTGGCGACCGTGCGCGCGATCTCCGGCACAACGACATCGGGTGGTTGGTCAGTCATCGAGCTGAGGAGGCTGGTGACAGGCTCGAGTGGCGAGTAAGTCAGCAGGAGACTCGTGAACAGGGCGGATTTGCCTGGGAAGAGGCGGTACAGGGTGGCTCGGGAGACGCCGGCTCGAACCGACAGCTCGTCCATCGACAGCGCCGCGAGGCTGCCGTCGCCCACCATCGCCGCGGCGGACTCGAGGATGCGTTCTTTTGCCCCTGGTTCAGGCTCGACATCGAGGGCATCGAGTAGCGCTCGCCGCGAATCGAACGCCCGGTAGAAGCTGGCCTTTGACACTCCGGCAGCATGTGCGACCTGCCCGACCGTTGGGCTCTCTCCTCGGGCCAGAAGGCCCCGCGCCCCGACGAGGATGCGCTCCCGAGTCTGTGTCGTCACCTGGAACGATACTAGACAAGACGTCCTGTCTCGTCAAGTATCAATCAGCTTTGAGCCAGCGCCCGGATCTCCTCGAACTGGTCGTCCCATAAAGGAATTGCGCGCTCACGCACCCAACGCTCGTACTTGTCGAGAAGCCGCTTTGCCTCTTCGGCCCTGCCCTGCCTGGCAAGGAATCGAGCCAGGTCGAGAGCCGGGTCGACCTGGTTCCATAGATAGTCGGTCGGCTCGAGCACGCTGAGACCGCGGCGTAGGGCGGCCTCAGCCTCCTCTGTGCGGCCCTGTGCCGCTCGAATCACACCCAGGGTCTGGTTGACCTCCGAGACCGCGGTCACGTCGTAATCGCGGAGGCTGTCCATGGCGCTCGTTATCCACGTCGCCGCGCCGGCCATGTCGCCCAGCTCGAGTCCCACGCGCGCACGCATGGCGTACAGCTCGCTGCGATTCCATCGCTCTCCGCTTGCCTCGCTAAGTTGCAGCGCACGCTCGACACACTGCGCAGCCTCGGCGTCTTTGTGTTGATACATGAGAGTCGTCGCCAGGTGGCGGAGGGCGCTGACCTGATGCTGAACAGCGCCTGCCTCCTCGGCCTCAGCGAGAAACTTGCGATGGCTCCTCTCAGCATCGACCAGGTCACCACTCGTCGTGAACCACCCACTGCGCTGCCACAAAGCTGCCCGTGCAAGGTCCCTCAGTCCATACGCAATACCAATCTGTTCGGCTTCCGTGAGGTATGGATCTGCGGCGGCGACGTTGCCGCGCATTTCCTCAGCCGGCGCAAGGCGAACCAGGATCGCACCTACGTGGGCGTGAGCTCCAATGGAACGCGCCCTCTGTAGCAGCTCCTGGTTGACGTCGATGTATTCAGAGATGCGACCCGTAGCCCATAGGTAATAGGCCGCGACGTGCCGTGCTTCGATTTCGCCGGCGATGTCGCCTGCTTGCCGGCAGGCTTCCACCGCTCGCTCCGCTACGGCCTGGAAGTCTTCGATCGGAGTTTCGAGGCTCCAGTTCATGATCCAGGCCTCGGCCAGGCGGGCGTTGGCCACGAGCTTGGGTAGTCCGGCCTGTTCGGCGGCGGCCGCCGCGTCCGCGGCGGCCTTCATGGCCCGGGGGTAGTCGGCGCCGATCACCAGCAGCTGGGCCTCGAGCAGCGCCGTCCTCGACCTCGAGACCGGCCCGCCGGCATCGGGGAGGATCGCCGCCGCTGCTCGCACTGTGTTCAGTGCCGCCTCCAGGGTGGTTCGATCGCGCCGCGTCACAGCGCGGTCGCCCATTGACAGCGACCACTCGAGCGCACGGCGGGCGCGATCGGCGAGCGCGTCGCCCTCCATCGCGAGCTCGATTGAAAGTGTCAGCGCGCGTTCTGCGTGATGGGCCAGGATCTCGGTCAGCTGGAGCGTGTCGCCGGCCTCAGCCTCGAGAACCGATCCGAACCGATCATGCAGGTC
>DATNOD010000144.1:0-1656 GCA_035601515.1 Candidatus Eiseniibacteriota bacterium
CGACGAACAGCACCAGACCGCCCAGCAGCAGGAGCAGAAGCCGCAGAAGAAGGTCGCCGCGAAGAAAGCCGCCAAGAAGGCGGCGGCGAAGCCGACGGTGGCCCAGAACGACAAGCACTAGAGAGCCGATCCGCTTTCGGCGGTAGGGGGATCGACAGCCGGGCGGCCTCCGTGATCTACGGACGGCATGCGCTGGAGACCACCAATCGAGAGTGAGCGCGAGCGGGTCGTAGCTGCCCGGCTGCGCGCATCGAGCAGGTTCTATCGGTTCCTCTGGGAGATCCGTCGGGAGTTGTTCGAGGACGGATTCGAGGAGACGCTCATCCAGTCGTACCAACCGCGAGGGCAGGACCCGTGTCCGCCGGCGATGCTGGCGATGGTGCTGCTGCTGCAGCGGTACGAGGGATTGAGCGACGCTGCCGCCGTCGATGCGGCAGAGAATGACCGGCGCTGGCAGTTGGTGCTGGGAACGCTCGGTCGCGAGAAGGCGCCATTCGGTCAGGGCAGCTTGGTGCGTTTTCGCGTGCGGATGATCGGCCACGACCTGGATAGAAAACTGGTCGACCGTACCGTGGAGCTGGCGAAGAAAACGGGCAAATTCGGATGGAAGAAGCTGCGGGTGGCCCTCGATTCGTCGCCCTTGGAGGGCGCGGGGCGCGTCGAGGACACCTGGAATCTGATCGGCCGGGCGATGTCGAAGGTGCTGCACGCGGTCAGCCTGGCGCTGGAGGTCGAAGAGTCGGAGGTGATCCGGGAGGCGAAGCTCACCGTCCTCGAGGGGCAGAGCGTGAAAGCTGCGCTCGATATCGATTGGGACGATGACGACGCTCAGCGGTCAGCGTTGAAGCGACTTCTCGACGAGGTCTCCCGCCTCGAGGATTGGGTCGCCCAGCGTGCCAAGAAGCAGGCGGCCGAGCCGCCGCTGAAGGATGCGCTCGCGCTACTGCGCCGGGTGGTCGATCAGGACACGGAACCAGACCCACCCGACGGAAGGCCACGCATCAAGGAGGGTGTGGCACCGGATCGGGTGATCTCCATCGGCGATCCCGAGATGCGTCACGGCCGCAAGAGCAAGACCAAGCGATTCGACGGCTACAAACGGCACGTCACCATCGCCAACGGTTTGATCCTGGGAACCGCGGTCGAGCCGGCCAACGTCTCCGAGTACGTCCCCACGCCGAGGCTGCTCTCCGCCGCCCAGCGCCACGGAGAGATCGAGATCCTCGACATCGATCGCGGCTACCTGCCGAGCCCGGCGGTTGAGCAGCTTCACCGCGAGGGTGTCACCGTACACTCTCGTGCTTGGCGGATGAACAGATACCTCGGCCTCTTCACCAAGGAGGATTTTCAAATCGACCTGCGGCGTCAGCGCGTCGTGTGTCCCGCAGGAAAGATCGCCCGCATCCTCGCCTCGAGCATCGCGTGGTTTTCGGCTGACGATTGTGCTCGCTGCTTGGCGAAGCCGCGATGCACCACGGCTGAGCGTCGCAGCATCTACATCCATCGCCAAGAAGACCTGCTCCTGCAACTGCGCCGCAGGCGCCATACCCCCCTCGGACGCGCAGAGTTGCGCAAGCGCGTTGTCGTCGAACATCGCCTCGCCCGCATCGGAGCGATTCAGGGTCGGCGCGCTCGCTATTTCGGTGCTCGCAAGAA
>DATNOD010000145.1:0-2366 GCA_035601515.1 Candidatus Eiseniibacteriota bacterium
CCGCCGAGGAAATCCTCCGGATCGAGCCGCCCCAATACGAGATTCGCGTCGGTGATCGTCGGCTCGGTTCCCCCGCCGCGATAGCATATCGGGCCGGGATCGGCGCCCGCGCTCTGCGGGCCGACCTTGAGCGCGCCGATCTCGTCGATCCAGGCGATGCTGCCGCCGCCCGCGCCCACCTCGACCACGTCGATCACGGGCACCATGACCGGGTGGCCGCTCGCGTATCCGCCAACGTAGTAGCCCGGGGCCATCGTGGGCTCGCCTTCGCGTATCAAGCTCGCCTTGGCGGTGGTGCCGCCCATGTCGAAGGAGATCACGTTGGCGAGGCCCAGCGTGCGTCCCGTTTGCGCGGAGGCGATGATCCCGCCGACCGGCCCGGATTCCATCATCGCCACCGGACGCTGGGTGGCGACCTCGGGCGTCATCACGCCGCCGTTCGACTGCATGATCGTCAGATCGCCGCGAAAACCGATCTGGGCGAGGCTAGCTTTCAAGCTGCGGACGTACCCGCCGACCTTCGGACCGATGTACGCGTTGACCACCGTGGTGGAGGTTCTTTCGAATTCCCGGTATTCGCGCAGTATTTCGTGGGAAAGTGAAACGTAGGCGCCTGGCAGGGCCCGGCGCACGATCTCGCCTGCCGCGCGCTCGTGCTCGGGGTTGACGTAGGAGTGCAGAAAACAGACGGCAACCGCTTCCACTTTTTCGTCGGCCAGGCGGCGGCAGGCTTCCTCGAGGCTCGCGTGCTCCAGCGGTTCGAGCACCTCGCCCGAGGCGAGCATCCGCTCATCGATCTCCCGGGTCAGGTGCCGCGGAACGAGCGGCCGGTGCCGGCGGAAAAAAAGGTTGTAGGACTCGGGGCGGTTGCCGCGGCCGATGGAGTACACGTCTCGCGTGCCGCGGGTGACGATGAGCCCGGTTTTCGCGCCTTTTCTCTCGATCAAGGTGTTGATGGCGGTGGTCGAGCCGTGGATCAGCTCGCTGATCACCGCAAGGTCCACGCCGCTCTTGCGCAGGCAATCGACGATGCCCTGCACCAGCTGAGCGGGCGTAGTGAGGCTCTTCGCTTGCGCGAAGCGGCCGGTGGCTTCGTCGAAAGCCATCAGGTCGGTGAAAGTCCCACCGATATCGATCGCCACCAGCAACAGGTCCGCCTCTCCTCGGGAGTGCCCAAACGGTATCATGGAGCGATGAACAAAGTCGACGCCAAACGCCGCTGCCCATGGTGTCTGGGAAGCGAAAAGTATCTCCGCTATCACGACGAGGAATGGGGAGTCCCGGTCCACGACGATCGGAGACTGTTCGAGTTCCTGATCCTCGAAGGCGCACAAGCAGGACTCTCATGGTCGACGATCCTCAACAAACGCGACAACTACCGCAGGGCCTTCGCCCGGTTCGACCCTGCAAAGGTCGCGCGCTTCGGAGTACGCGACGTGGAGAGATTGATGGCCGATGCCGGCATCGTGCGCAACCGCCTCAAGATCGAATCGGCGATCGGAAACGCCCGGGCCTTCCTCGGAGTGCGGCGGGAATTCGGCTCGTTCGACGCCTATCTGTGGGGCTTCGTGGACGGACGTCCGCTGCAGAATCGCAGGCAGAGCATGAAGCAGGTGCCTGCCCGTACGCCGGTATCGGACGCGATCAGCGAGGACCTGAAACGTCGCGGCTTCCGTTTCGTCGGCTCGACCATCGTGTACGCCACCATGCAGGCGGTTGGAATGGTCAACGACCATCTGGCCGCTTGTTTTCGACGCGCCCAGCTGGCGGCTCTCCCAAGACCCGGTTCTTCGGCTAAACTCCGGAGAGAAAGTGAATAGCCTGGGGAGATCGATGCTGCGTTTCGCCGTTTTGGCCGTGCTCGCCTGTCTGCCCGGCATGAGCGCCCATTCTCAGGAAGGCGATCCGGACGGCACCGTGACACTGGTGGCGACACCGCGTCTGGTCGATCCGAACTACCGCGGGGCGGTGCTGCTTGCCGTGCCCGTCGACAACAACCGGCACGTCGGCGTCATTATCAATCGCCCCACCGGACGCTCGCTCTCGACCCTGTTCCCTGAGCACGCCCCCTCCAAGCTCGTGCGCGATCCGGTGTACTTCGGCGGGCCGATGCTGCCCCAGGCGATCTTCGCGGTGGTCCACACCGACCACACGCCCGGCCCAGGATCGATCCGGATGATGAAAGAGCTGTTTCTCGCAATCCAAGGCGCGGTCGTCGACCACATCATCGAGGAGACGCCCAACGAAGCGCGCTACTACGTCGGCTATGTCGCCTGGCGGCCGGGGGAGCTGCGCCAGGAGGTCGACCGGGGATTGTGGTACGTGCTCGAGGCCGACCCCGAGCTCGTGTTCCGCAAGGATCCGGC
>DATNOD010000146.1:0-13574 GCA_035601515.1 Candidatus Eiseniibacteriota bacterium
CGCGACCGCCAGCACCCAGCCCCGCATGTCGGCCCACGTGGCGATGCTCCAGGACGTGCCGGTCCCCTTGTAGCGGATTAGGGGTCGGTCACCGAATCGTGCCGCCTGCCGAAAAAAGATTCCCACCGTCGTGCGGTCGGCTATCGCTTCCGGACTCAGGTCGTGGGCCGTGGGCCTACTTGACCGCCTTGATGCTCAGCGTCAGGGTGCCGGAAGGAACGCTGACCGTGATGCGGTCGCCCTTCTTCTTGCCGACGAGCGCGCGACCCACCGGCGAGTCGACGGAGATTCGTCCCGCGGACGGATCGCTCTCGACGGCGCCGACCAGGTGATAGGTCTCCGCATGGCCGTCCGAGTCGACGACATCAATCGTGGAGCCCGGTCCGGCGACGCTCGAGTGCGACTCTTTGATGATCTGGGCGCGGCCGATCATCTCCTGCAGCTCGTAGATGCGGCTGTCGAGGAGTCCGACCTCTTCCTTCGCCTGCTCATACTCGGGGTTGTCCTCGATGTCGCCGGGCTGGAACGCCTCCTTCAGGCGCTCGCCCGCCTCGGCGCGGCGAGACAGCGCGACTTCGAGGTCGCGCTTGAGCTTCTCGAGCCCCTCGGGCGTGAGCAAAACCGGTTCTGTCAGATCCATCCCGATCTGGAATCATACCCGTCGCATGGACCCCTCCGATTTGAGGGCCGGTCTCGCCGAAAAGCTGGCCGGCGCGGCGCCGATCGACGCCCAAACGTTCAACTCCGCGTGCTTCATGCTCTCCCGCGCGCTTGAGGAGATCGAGTTCTCCGTCCCCGAAGCAGCGCCCCTGGTGAGGCGCCTGTTGCGCGTGGCCGGCCGCGTGGTCATCGACATGGGGCTGCCTGACTCGTCGATCGAGGCGTGGCCGAACACCAAGGGGATGGCGCTGCAGTGGATCGACGAGGCGCTGCGCGACCTGGGCTACGCGGTCGAACCGCCGCCGAAAGTCAGTTGATCAGGCGGGCGGCGGGAGGAGCCGGCGCGTAGTTCGGGTTGAAGTCGATGCCGGCCTGGCCTGAGCCGGTGACGGTCGCGGCCCAGCAAATGACCTGGCCCGCGAGGGGCGCCTTGTCGGAGCCCTGGATCTCCCAGTTGGAGGACGGGGTGTAGATGGTGCCGATGTACTGGGTCAGCGCGTTGCCGTCCAGCTTGTTGGGAGTGCACAGCGGAGCCTGGGCTGGGGGGACGGGGAGTTGGTAGATGACGATCCAGTTGTACTGCTCTCCGCTGAACACGTGTGTGTAGCCGTTGCCGTTCTGGTCGAAGCAGTCGCTCGGCCCGAAGTAGAACTGCACGGCTCCAGGCGTGATCTTGGCCGTTGTGCAGGGCGCTGCCGGGTCGCCGGTGGGAGAGATGGGCGTCTGCATGCAGTAGTTCTCGTTGGCGACGTCACCACTCGTGTAGGGCACGTACTCGAGGTTCATGGGGCCGTTCTCCTGCGGCACGGCTGCGGCCGGCGGGCAGACGCTGAAACATGTCGGCTGCGTCTCGTCGTCAGGAGCCCAGCAGAGCTGGTTGGCGCGTGCCTGCCCGTTGCAGTTGTGCGCGTGCACCGGCGAGTTGCTGATTGCGTTGTAGTCGATGTTGCACACCGTCACGCCAGGCGCCACGCACGGCCACCCGCCGCCTGCGACGCCGCCCGCGAGGGTGGAGCCCGCCACAGGAGCCGCGAATTGGTTGACGAAGGAGAAGTCATTTCGGATTCCGCCGACGTATGTCCCAACGCATCCCTGGGGGTTGATGTAGACGTTGTAGTACTGCGCTCCGGGCGAGTTCTGTGTGATGTTGACGTTGATGCCCTGGTTGGCCGCATCGGCTGTGCTCACCACGTGACATGCGGAGGGCGCACTTTCGCGCATGCAGCCTGGCGGGGCGAAGCAGACGTTCCCCGGGACTGTGTTATCGAAGAACCGGTCGTAACGCACCGACGTCACCTCGATACCCCATACGCCCCCACCGCCTTGGTGCTTCAGAGCGTTACCTGACGGAACGCCAGTGGCCGCAATTGTGAAGCTGCCCGCGCAGCCGGCGGCGGCCCAGAAATTATTGACTCCCGTCTGCTGGATAGTGCCCGCCGCTGTATACAGCTCCTCGTCTGGCGCCTTCAACTCGTTGGAGACCAGCCCGCCATGGGACGCGTAGCCGCCGTTCCAGGTGTAGATGCCGGGGTCTAGGAAGAAGCAGACGGAGCTGCTTATGGAGAAGTTGTTGTACGTGCCCGGCGACAGCTCGATGTACGAGCCTCGATTTGTGGCGATCCCAGGCCCCGAGTAGAAAGGATAGGAGGGCGTCTGGTACAAGGGGTCGGGAAGCGTGGGGGCCGGCACGTTGGGGCCTCCTAGGATGTCGCCTCCGTTACAGGGATTTCCGCCGTTGGTGTACGGCGGATATGGGATGAAGCCCGCGCTGGCGTTGTAGCAGTAATAGGCGGCTGAGTTGCAGTTCGAGCCGGTTTGGCCGTAACAGTTTCCCGCCAGGTGCAGGTTGGAGTCGATACAGGCCGTACCGTTCGTGTAGACGTCTCCGAGCACCGTGAGGCTGCCGGATCCCTGGAGGTGGGTGGCGCAGACGTCGCTGCTCAGCGTGAGAAGCGCGGGGGTCTGCCGCTGGTTGCCGACGATCGACGTTGCCGTGGCAACGATGGTGGCGGTCGTCGGCCCGCCGAAGATCTGCTCGAATGCCAGAGGCAAATAGTGCGTGGCGGTAAACACGAACTGGTAGCCGTTGAACTGTGTGTTGGTGGCCGATACCGACAGCGTGTACGAGCCGCCGTTATAGCTGAGGAAGTAGTTGTCCTGCCGGAGGTTGCCCAGGGGTCCCACGTTAGTTGGGCACGGCAACCCCGCACCCGGCTGGCCGGCCGGCGGCGGACAGGTGTTGGTGCTCGGGCCGGCATACAGGTGAAGGTCGGTCTGGAACACCTGCTCCGCCTGCGGCAGGGTGCTGCCGGTGAGGTCAAGGTAGTTCTCGTACCAGTCGCCGGCGGCGAGCGCCGCCGCATCGACCGCGGTCTGCAGGTCGCGCTTGTCGACATACGCCCGGCCGGAGTCGATCGCCAGCCCAAGCATGGCGAAAAGGACGAGTATCAGAAGGGCGATCAGGACGATCGCCTGGCCTTCCTGGAGCTTCCGCTGCCGGGATTTAGGGCGAGTACTCAGCACGATAAACCGCATAAGCAGTGATGACGATCTTGTTGCCGACAACTTGCTGGATTACTGGAGTGAGGGGCTGAAAGTTGAACCACAGCGTCACCTTGATGGGCTCGTTTCCAATGGCGGGCTGGATCGCGTAGCAGCCAGGACCGGGAGGCGGCAGCGTGCCCAGGCCGCCGCGGGGGCCATTGGCTGCCGGAGGCGGGTTGCCGCCAGGGCTCGGGTCGGTGATGAAGATCCATCCGGTATTCGACGGAGGAACCTGAAGCGAGCCCTGTGGGTTGCCGCCGTTTGGAATCGGCCCGTTGGGGCACGGGTTGGCGAGCACTTCAGTCACGGCGTGCGCCTGGACAGCACTGGCGACGTCAGCGTCAGTCGGCCAGCAGTGCACATTCGCAGGTGGGGTGCAGCCGACCCCGCTTGGATCCACGTAATCGGACGCATGCACGGCCACTCGCGCGCCCTCGTTGGCCGCCTGCTGCAGCGTGATGTAGAAGTACAGGCCGCGCCCGAAGTCGATGATCCCAAAGGTCAGGAGCAGGATCACGGGTGCGATCAGCGCGAACTCGGTCAGTCCCTGAGACCGTTCGCTGTGCGTCCAGATGCGAAGACGGCTCAACCCATTTCTCATGGTTTGCCCTGGATGGTGAAGTGCTCGTTGTACGCCAGGTTGATGCCTTGTCCGAAAAGGCTCTGGATGAACGGCGTGATCAGGCGGAAGTTCATGAGTAGCGAGATATTGATGTCTCCGAGCCGCCACGAGTTGTCGGGAGGAGGGGCTGCCATCGAACCTGTTTGCGCGGAGCCGCCCGGGTACGTATAGCAGATGTAAATGTTCACGGCCTGCGGCGTGGCCGGATAGGCGGAGCTGGCATATGGCTTGTTGTTGAATGCGTTTCCGTCTGTGGGAGCCAGGCAGTTGCCCTGCGCAACGCCGGTACCAACTATGCCGGAGCCTGACAGCGACTGGTTGACGGTGTCCCAGATGGTCTGGTCGTAGAGGTAGATGTTCTTCCTGCTCGCGGTATTGAACCACGCGCCGTGGCGAGCTCCTTCGCGTGCGGCTCCATCGAGGTTCACAGCGAAGTAGAACGCCCGCGACAGGTCGAGGAGTCCCATCATCAAAAGGAGCAGCACGATTGAAGAGATGGCGAACTCCACCAATGACTGACCGCGCTGGCGGCGGCGCACGCCGACCTTAGCTTTCACAAGCACAGTGGAATTGAACCCCATCGGATAGCAGGATGCTGCGCATTAACCGAATAACGAGACAGCCACCGATTCCGTGCTCTTTGTAAGCGATCGACTTCTGGCGACCTTTCGGCGGAGTCGGTTTCGACGAGCTTCCAGCGCCGGCGCATCCTCGGGAAGCCTCGACTGCGCAGCCTCGACGACGGCCAGCGCCAGCTGAGGATCTCGGCGCCGCCACTCGAGCAGCCTCGCTCGCGCCACCGGCAGCCGGACGTCGGACCCGACCCTCGACTCGAGCCAGCCCAGGAAGCTTTCAGCCCCGGCCACCGACGTTCGTCGCCGAGCCAGGCGGCGCGCGATGAGGAGGCCGGCGGTCGCTGCGGCTTCGTCAGCGGCGAACCCGGCGGCATTCCGCAGAGCACGCCAGCCGTCGGCGCGAGACCCGCGGCGTAGCCGGTGCCGGCCAAGCGCCAGCCAGTCGGATGCGTCCATGCCGGCATCTCCGCCGTTGAGCCTCGACAGCAGTCGCGAGTGGAGGTACACCAGGCTGATGACGTCCAGGCGATTGTGCTCGAGCACCGCCTCCAGCAGCTCGCTGGTGCCGTGACGAAGGTAGCCGAAGTACGCGTCGGGAATCAGCGCCCCGGCGATCGGATCGTCTCGCTCGTAACCCAGCAGCCGTTCCTCGACCATCCGCAAGGTGCAGGTTTCCAGGCGGTGTCGATAGAGGGCCCGCACGAGCGTGAGCAGGTCGACGTGCGGCGCCAGGACCAGCTCTCCCGGCATGCGCGCCATCACCCACCGGGTTCTCAACACCGGCAGGTCGAATGACCCGCCGTTGAAGCTCGCCACACCCTCTCCGCCGGCGATCTCTTCGCGCACCCGGTGCAGGAAAGCGGCCTCGAGACCTGGCTGCGGCAGGAAAAGTTGGGACAGCCGCAAGCCGCAGTCGATCGGACGCGCGACGGCTGCCGCGAAGACGTAGGTTCCCGCTCCGCCCCCCAGCCCGGTCGTCTCCGTATCGATGTAGGCAACCGATCCCGGGTAGGGGTCAAGGGCCGGGAGCGGCACGACGTCCTCGCGGAGCAGCGCCTCCCCAAATGGGGTCGGCACGGCTTCGAACCCTCGCGGCACGGCCGGCCGCGGCCGGGGCTGCGATCTGGGCGGGGCGCCTAGACGATCAAGGCGCGTTCGTAAGTCGCTGACGTAGCTGACAGCAGTCGCAGACATGCGCTCTTGGCTCCTTCCACGAGATGCAGCGGACCCACGCACGAGGGACAGCCGGCAAGACATGGGCATTCGCGGACGAGCGCCGCCGCGTGCTCTAGCAGCTCGCCGTGCAGCTCGTACATGCGCCGCGAGTAGCCCACGCCGCCGGGGTAGATCTCGTAGACGGTCACAGTCGGCAAGCGCGTTGTCGCGGAGCGAACTTCGGCCACCGCGCCGAGGTCGCGCGGGTCGCACATCAACCGGATGCTGGCGACGTGGCGCAGGGAATGAGCCATCCCTTGAAGGCCGGCTTCCAGCGTTTCGCGGCCAAGCGCCGCCCACAGACCCTCGTCGACGGTGATCCAGTAGCCGGTCGTGTGCAGCGTCTGCTCGGGGAGGTGGATCGGGCCGGAGCCGATGTTTTCGTGGGTGTGAAACCGGATCTTTTTGAACATGCTCGCCAGCGACGTGATCTTCACCTCGCCATGGTTTCGGGCAATGTTTTCGCCCTCGGGACCGGCGAACGTGTCGAGCACCTGCACCGTCACTGATGCCAGCGCGTCGGTGTAGTAGTCGACGTCGACCGGATGCACGTAGGCCTTCTTCTCGTCCCAGTCCAGCCGATCGACGTGGAACTGTGCGCCCTCATGGAGGTAGACGGCTTCCTCGTGCAGCAGGACGGGTGCCGAGAACTGGTCCATCTCGCCGATGACGGATGGCCTCGGTTGCGAGGTGTCGATGATCACGACGTTGTCGGCGGCGATGCGCCGCAGATGAACCTCTTCGGCGGGAAACGCCTGGCGACTCCAGAACCACCTCCCCGCCGATCGGGTCGCGGAGCCATCCTCTTCGAAAAGGCGCAGCAGCTCGCCGACGTCGGTACGCCCCAACCGCTCCTCGGGCTCGAAGGGGAGCTCGAACAGCCCAGCCTGGAGATGCCCCGCCAGCAGGAGCAGGTTGTCAGGGTCGATCAACCCTTCTTCTGGGTCGGTGCTCAAGAAGTACTCGGGGTGGCGGACGATGAACTGGTCCAGAGGCGAGCTGGAAGCCACGAAAACGCCCACCGACCCGGAACGCCGTCCCGCCCGTCCCAGCTGCTGCCAGGTGGACGCGATCGTTCCCGGATAGCCGACCAGGACCGCCGCCTGCAGGCTGCCGATATCGATCCCCAGCTCCAGCGCATTGGTGCTGACGACAGCGGTGATATCTCCGTCGCGCAGCCCGGCCTCGATCTCGCGCCGATGGAGTGGGAGATACCCGGCGCGGTAGCCACGCACCCGTCGCGCCGCATCCAGGCGGGGCGCCAGGTCCTGGCGGAGATAGCTCAGCATCACCTCGACCTGGAGACGGCTGCGGCAGAACAGGATGGTCTGCACGCCGGCGCGTATCCATGGCGCCGCTATGCGCCGGGCTTCGAGCATCGAGCTCCGGCGAATGCCCATCTCGCGGCTGATGAGCGGAGGGTTGTAGAAGATGAGTCGCCGCTCGCCGCGCGGTGCGCCGCTCCGCTCGATGAGCTCGATGTTCTCCTCTTCGAGCAGCTTGCTCGCGAGGTCGAGCGGGTTGGCGATTGTCGCCGACGCGCAGATGAAAGTTGGGTTCGACCCATAAAAGGCGCAGATCCGTTTCAGGCGGCGAATGACGTTGGCGACCTGGCTTCCAAACAGCCCGCGATACGTGTGCAGCTCATCGATGACGACGAAATCGAGGCTCGAGAACAATCGCCGCCACCGCGTGTGGTGCGGCAGGATGCCCGTGTGCACCATGTCCGGGTTGGTCATCACGACATGGCCGGCCTCGCGGATCGCCGTGCGGCGTCCGGGCGCTGTGTCGCCGTCATATGTGTCGACTCGGACATCGATGGGAAGGCCGTGCTTGAGCGCGCTCAACTCCGCGAGCTGGTCCTGGGCGAGGGCTTTGGTCGGGTAGAGGTACAGCGCACGCCGCTCAGGGTTCTCGAGCAGGCGCTGCAGAACCGGGAGGTTGTAACAGAGTGTCTTGCCGCTGGCGGTCGGCGTAACCACGACCAGGTGCCGGCCGTTGCGGACTGCGCGGTAAGCGTCGGCCTGGTGCGTGTATAGGTTTACGATGCCGCGCGCGGCAAGCGCCGCCGCCAGCTCCGGCCTCATGTCCTGGGGCAGCGGCGCAAACTCGCCGGCCGCGCCCGGAATGACGTGGTCGAGGGTTATCTCTCCAGGAAAGTCGTCCGGAAAAAACGTTGGAGATGTGGGCATCACGCCCTGGGGAGGTTAGACGAACATTCGTTCGGAGTCAAGCGAAAAGCAGGACGGCGTTCCTGAATACCAGCCCGGTTCAGAGTCCGACTTCGAACGCCTCTACCGGAACTCGTACCGGCGAATCCTTGGAACGCTCATCACCATGCTCCGGGATCGCGAGGCGGCGGAAGACTGCACCCAGGATGCCTTCGAGCGCGCTTTCAAGGCGTGGAAGACATGGCGGCCCGACGCGCCGGCCGAGGCCTGGCTCCACCGCATCGCCATCAATGTCGCCATCAACGGCCAGCGACGGGAGCGGCTCCAGGAGGTGGGAGCGGTGCTTCGCCGAATCGGCCGTCCGACGGAATCTGCCGATCCGGCGCTCGTAGTCGAGCGATCCGACCTTCTGGAAGCCTTGCGCAAGCTGCCGGCGAAGCAGGCGGCAGCCATCGTGCTGCGCCACTATCACGGCTACAGCAACCGCGAGATCGGGATCGCGTTGGGCGTACCCGAGCGCACTGTTGCTTCCCGCCTGGCCGCCGCCCGCGCCCGGCTGCAGCAGCTTCTTCAGGGAACCCGCATCGGTCCTAGGAAAAATGGGTAATCCGGGCTCGGAGTTGGTTTCTACTTGCCATGAACGGCCCAGGCGATTTCGAGCGTGAGCTGGAGCGGGAGCTGCATCGGGTCCTCGATCCGATCGCGGCAGCGCCGATTCCGCTTCGCAGAGCAACCTCAGGCGCCTTCTCGAAGAGACTGCTGGGCGGCGCCGGAGCCGCACTCGGCCTCAAGCTCGCCACCGGCTTCGCGGTAGCCGCTTTCGCTGCCGCCGGCGCCGTAGCGACGACCGAGGTCGCAATCACAGGCAGCCTCAACCCAGCGGATTGGGGCCAGCAGGTCAAGACCACCGTGGCCGACTGCAAGGCCAAGCTTGCCGCCGGGCAGCGCGGCATCGGCGACTGCGTCAGCGACTTCGCCACGCAGCATGGTGACCTGGTCTCCAACCAGCACCCGTCAAACAACAGCAACGGCACCACCAACGGATCCACCAATGGCAGTGACAACAGCAAGTCCGACGGCAGCGGCAACAGCATCGGCCACAAGCCGACGGCGGCGCCAGGAAAGTCGGGCACGCACACGCCCCAGTCGCATTAGGGCGTAGGGCGTCTTACCAAGACCCTTCCTCTCGTGGGGCCGGGCCGCAAGGCTCGGCCCCTAACTACTTATTGTCTCGTTTCGACTCGCCAACGCTGGCCATCAGGCGTATCGATAACGATGACTCCTATTGCCCCAAGTTCGTCCCTGAGCCGATCGGACTCTTGGAAGTTCTTGTCCGCGCGCGCTTTCTTACGAGCCTCGAGCAGTGTATTGGCGCCCGCGGGCAGTTCGACGCTGGGAGCCGCGCGGTCGAGGTCCAGCCCCAAGACCTGATCCCAGCTACGCAGCAAGTGCGCCTTCTCCGCCCCAGGCAGTTCTGAACGCACGACTTCTGACACGAGCGCCATCGCAGCGGGAAGGTCGAGGTCGTTGGCGATGGCGGCGCGGAAGCGCGCCTCGAACGCATCGGCGTCAGCCGCTTGGGATGCGGCGCCGTCGCTCGCCGTCCAGTCCCGCACTCGCTCACGCAGCGCCTTCAATGCGCGGTCCGCGCCCGCCAATCCCTCCGCGCTGAAGTTGAGCTTGGTCCGGTACTTCGCCTGTAAAACAAGGTAGCGGAACGCAAGTGGATCGAAACCCTGGTCGATCAGCTCCGTGATGCGAAAGAAATTGCCGGCCGACTTCGCCATCCTCGAGCCCGCGAGCATAAGCAGGCCTCCATGCATCCAGTGGCCCACGACTCGATGGCCTGTGAAGCCCTCCGACTGCGCCAGCTCCGCTTCGTGATGCGGAAAGATGTTGTCCGCTCCGCCTGTGTGGATGTCGAACCGCTCGCCCAGCAGCGAGATCGACATCGCGGAGCATTCGATGTGCCAGCCGGGAAAGCCTGGACCCCAAGGGCTCGGCCACACCTGCATTCGATGCTCGCCCGCCGCCTTCCAAAGCGTGAAGTCGCCTGGATGTCGCTTGCGTGGATCGACCTCGCCCCTCGAGCCGGCCAGCAGCTCTTCGGTGCGGTTTCGTGAAAGCCGTCCGTACCCGGGGAAGCTGGCGATGTCGTAGTACACGGTGCCGTCGACCTCGTAGGCGAGCCCTTTCGCGATCAAGGCCTCGATGATCGCGATCATCTGCGGGACGTATTGCGTGGCCCGGGGGTTGTGGTCGGCCGGGCGGATGTTGACGAGGGCGGCGTCATCCATGAACGCCTTCGTGTAGTAAGCGGCGATCTCTTCGGGAGACTTGCTCTCGAGCCGAGCCGAGACCAGCATCTTGTCCTCGCCGCGGTCAAAGGTGTCATCGGTGAGATGGCCGACGTCCGTGATGTTCATCACCTGCTCGGTCTTGTAGCCCAGGTATTCGAGGCTCCGGCGCAGCAGGTCGGGGAGCATGAACGTGCGCAGGTTGCCGATGTGGACATACCGATAGACGGTCGGGCCGCATGAGTAGATGCGGATCGCGCCTTGCTCCGGGGGAGGCAGCTCCTCCTTCTGCCGGCTGAGCGTGTTGTAAAGGCGAACGGTCGTCATGGGATCGAATCTATCGTTGCAGTAATGCGAGCGCACAGGCTGGAGGGCCGGACCGCCGGCCCGCACGATATAGAAGGACGCGTGCTCGTCCACGACCTTGGACCCGAACTGCGCAAAGGCACGGTGCTCGCGGCCGCCAACCTCGACCGCGTCCGGCAGGCAGGCGAGGTTCACGTCGTCGAGCTCGAGCCGGGCGACTTGCACGAAGACGTCGCCGCCAGGAGGCTCGCGGCAGCGCTGTCGGGGCCGAACTTCGAAGCTCGACCACCGGTCCAGAGCCAGGCCAGGCTGATCGCGACCCGCCGCGGCCTGGTGCGGGTGCGGGCGGAGCTCGTCGACGCCATCAACGGGCTCGGCTCCATGTCGGTGTTCACGCTGATGGATGGCCAGGCGGTGGCCCAGGGTGAGGAAGTCGCGGGTTGCAAGGTCACGCCGGTCGCGGTGCCGGGGCGGCTCATCGAGGAGGCCGAGCGGATCGCCCGCGAGCAGGGGCCGATCATCGAGCTGCTTCCGTTTCGCCCGCTCCGCACCTTTGTGGTGGCCACCGAGCGGCTCAAGCCGAAGGCCCGCGACCTCTTCCGCGCGGCGGTGACCGCGAAGCTGGGTTGGTACGGGGCTGAGGTTCTTGGAGTTCGCGAGGTCGCGCGCACGCGCGACGCCGTCAAGGACGCCTATCGCGAAGCGGCGCGACTGGACGCTGAGCTCGTGCTCTTCGCGGGCGCGTCAGCCATCGACCCGCTTGATCCGGCCTACGCGGAGCTGACCGACGCCGGCGGCCAGCTGTTGCAGCTCGGGGCGCCCATGCACCCGGGCAGCATGCTGTGGCTCGCGCGACTCAACGGAGCCGCAGTCGTCGGCGTCGCCTCGTGCGCCGGCTTCGGCCGGTCGAGCTCCCTCGACCTCTTGCTGCCGTTTGTCTTCGCATACGGTCGAGCCGACGCCCAGGACCTGCTGCGGCTGGGTCACGGGGGCTTGATCGAATCCGCGGCCGGGCGGCGGTTCCCGCCCTACTCGTGACCCCAGGTCTGAGGCGTGGTGTCGAGCTCTTCAACTCCGGCCGCTACTGGGATGCGCACGAGGTTTGGGAGCACGAGTGGATGCCCGACCGCAAGGGCCCTGAGGCGGGTTTCTACAAGGGCCTCATCCAGGTGGCGGCCGGGTGCCTTCACTATTCGCGGCGGAACCGGCGGGGAGCGGTGAACAAGTGGCGAAGCGGCGCCGATTACTTGCGGCCGTATCTGCCCGACCATCGAGGGTTGAACCTCGCGGCGCTCGTGCGCTCGGTCGACGGCTACCTCGGGGCCATGGGCGGGCGCGTATGGCCCGAGCTGGTCATGCCGATAATCGCCTGATGTCGGTACTTCCAGACGAGTATTCGCGCGTCAACCTGTCCAGCGATCCCATCTACCGCTACCTGCGCATCACCAAGGGCGGGCCGGGCGGCGTGCCCGGAAGATCGGCGGAGCAGGACCTCGTGGACAGCCCGTGGCTGCAGCGGCTCAGGCGCATTCACCAGCTGCAGAGCGCTTGGTGGGTTTTCGCCACCGCCGAGCACTCGCGATTCCAGCACGCGCTAGGCGCCATGCATCTGGCCGGCGAATGGGCACGCCACCTGCACCCGACGCTCTCAGCGAGCTGCTCGGGAACGCCGTCGATCGCGCTGGTCGAGGAGACGATGCGCATGGCGGGTCTTCTCCACGACGTCGGCCATGGCCCGTTCGGCCATTTCTTCGATGAGAACTACCTGGACACGTGGGGTATCGATCACGAGGTCGTGGGCAGGGCCCTGATCACCGGTCCGCTGGCCGAGCTGGTTGAAGGGCTTGGCGCTTCACCCACAGCGGACTTCGAGGCGGGTGAGCACATAGATCCGCGGTGGGTGGCCTATCTCATTGCCAGCCCCGAGCTGCAAGGATTCGAAGCCCCGGCCTGGTTGGTGGCGCTGAAGCCGGCGATGGTCGGCGCGTACTCGGCCGACAACATGGACTACGTCCCTCGCGATTCCTATATATGTGGCGTGGCCGCCGGCCCGGTCGACATCCACCGGATCCTCCACTACTCCTTCATCTCCGAGCGGGGCTTGACGCTCCACGCCCACGCCGCAGAGGCGCTCTACATGTTCCTGAGCTCCCGGCTTTACCTGTATGAACAGGTTTATTTCCATCGCACGGTGCGGCGGATCGACCTGCAGCTGCGCGAAGTCTTCCGACCCACGGTCGAGCTGATCCTGAGCGGAAACCCGCTGGAGCGCCTGGATCAGTATTTGACGTTCACCGAATGGGCATTGCTCTCAGAGGTCAGCCGCTGGGCGCTGGGTGAAGGAGACGCCCGAAAGCGCGAGCTCGGCAAAGCATGGTCAGAGGTCGTCGAGCGCAAGCTCAAGTGGAGGCTTCTCTACCAGGGCCATACAGACGCGGTCGATGCGGGCGCCGCGCTCGGCGTCAGCCGCGCGGAGTTCGCGCGCCTGATTCGCGAGAGGTTGCCGGCGCGCACTCGATCGATCGAGTTCGAGGTAGACGTGGCCGCACAGGAGTCTCGCGCCTTCAACCCGCTCAACGAGACATCAGACATCCTTCTGTACGATCCGCTCGAGGATCGTTTCCAGCAGAGCCAGGTGCTCGACCTCTTCCGCCGGCTGCCCGTACGCATGACGCTGTTCCGGATCTTCGCGCGCGATACGGCGCATAGTCGCGAGCTCATCGCCGCGGCGAACGCGGTGCTTGGGGCTACGACCTAGAAGTCATCCGAGTCGTCGCCGCCGTCAAAGGCGCCTTCGCCGCCATCGAAGTCCTCGCCCGCGCCCCCGAGGTCATCGCCCCCGAAGTCATCGCCCCCGAAGTCGTCTCCGCCGTCGTCGCCAGACCGTGCCGTCGCGAAGGTCGAAACCAGGCGCTTCAGCGCCGGCTTGCCGCAGTGCGGGCACACGGGGTCGGGTGACGAGTAGCTCGGCAGCAGCGCCGAAGAGCGCTTGCCGCACTCCTCGCATCGGTATTCGTAAATCGGCATCCTTACCATTCTCAACCGTGATCCACCTTGAACGCATCCGTGCGGCCGCAGATCGCGCGCGTCCTTATGTGTATCGGACCCCGATCGTGCCGGTCGACGGCGCGCTTCTGAAGCTGGAATGCCTGCAACCGACAGGCAGCTTCAAGGTGCGGGGTTT
>DATNOD010000147.1:0-6300 GCA_035601515.1 Candidatus Eiseniibacteriota bacterium
GTGATAGCGGATCCCGCCTTTGGCAGGTCCCCGGCTGATGTTGTGCTGCACGCGCCAGCCCGTATAGACATGCACGGAGCCGTTGTCCATGCGGACCGGGAAGTGCACTGTGAGCTCCCGCTTCACCTCGCGCAAGCCACGCCGCACGTCGTCAGAGAGGTCGATCACGTCGGCCGCGGCATCAAAGCGACGCTGGGCGGTCTGGAAAGCGGAGACGCGTGTTTCGACCGCCATGTGCGGATTTCGATACTACTCCCGGAGGCTGCGCGTTGATGGGTCTAGGACAATTACGGCATGACGCGCAACCGGATCCTGGGCATCGCGGGCGTGGCGGCCGTCGCCCTGGCGACTGGATTCCTCCTGGCCGGCCAGGTCAAGGCTCAGCTCCTCACTCCGTCCAACCAGGTTGCGCGCTACCAGGCGCTGGTCCGGAGCGTTCAAGACCTGGAGAAGACCAACGAGTCTTCGCGCGCCAAGATCGCCTCCCTTCGAGCCGAGATCGATGCTCTCGAGGCCGCCGCAGCCCAGCAATCGGCCGGCACGAGGGACTTGCAGAGCCAGGTCGCCGACCTCCGGGCCCACGCCGGCTTGACCGCCGTCCACGGCCCCGGGGTCGAGATCGACCTGGGCAACGGCGCGCCCGCGCCTGACCAGGGCGGAGGGGTTGGCTACCTGGTCAACTACCAGGACGTCCAGGATCTGGTCAATCTCGTCTTCGCAAGCGGCGCCGAAGGCGTCTCTGTGGGCGGGCGAAGGATCACGCCCCTGAGCGCCTTCTCCGGCTCAGCAGGCCAGGTCGTCATCGACCAGGGGCCGCCGCTGACGGCGCCGATCAAGGTCTTCGTGGTCGGCGACCGCAATCGCCTGCTCACAGCCCTCGACGATCCGGTTTCACTGCCCGGCCTCCGGGCCCGGCAGGTTCGATTCCAGCTCGTGATCACGGTGACAGGCATCCCGGACTTGAGGCTGCCCGCCTACGACTCTAGCTTGCAGATTCCGCATGTCAGCACCTCCTAGGCGTTCCGCGCCAGTTAGGCGCAGGTCGGGGCGTGCCATCGAGATCTGGCTGATCGCCCTGCTGGTGGCGCTGGTGGCGACGGTGCAGATCCGCAGCCAGGCGGAGGTGGAGCGGAGCCTGGTGGGCACCGATACGACCACGCTCGCCTTCTTGATCGACGACCTGCACCACGCCAACGATGCTCTGTCGGTGGAGACCGCCGACCTCATGCAGAGGAAGGCCACATTGCAGTCTGGCGGCAACCCCGCCGCCGACCAGGAGCTGACTGCCGAAGCCAACCGGCTGCGCGCAATCGAAGGCCTCGTCCCGGTCCACGGACCGGGGATCGTCATGGTCGTAGACGCTGCAGGTTTGCAGGCGCTCGACCTTCAAGACGCGCTCAACAACCTGGCAGTCGCGGGCGCTGAGGCGATCGCGGTCAATGACCGCCGGGTCGCGGTCGGCGTTCCTATCGTCCAGGTATCAAGAGGAGTCAGCATTGATGGCGAGTTGATCACGGCGCCGTGGACCATCTCAGCCATCGGCGACGCCAACCGCCTGGCGGAGGCGGCGGATGCCATGACGCAGCAGATGCGCGCCGATCGGCGCGTGCGTCAAGCGAGCTATCGGGTCGAGACTGTGATCGACATCCGCGCGGTCACTACCCCGCGGCCTTACGTTTACGCAAACCAGTCTTAGACGGCGCGCCGCCGTTTCGCTTCTTCAACTCCGCCGACAGCTCATCGAGCCGCTGGTTGATGGAATCCATATCGTGCCGGCTGGGGATACGCAGCCTCCGCAGCGCTCGCTCGATCGCGTCGTCGACCATGGCTTCCACATCGCCGCGACGGCGCTCGACCTGGCCCACGAGATCACCAGGCACGTTGAGTGTCTTGCGCACGTAATCGAGCAGCGCCTGCCCGCGATCGTGCAGCGCGTCCGCGCCGGCGTCCATCAATCGTGCGGGTCCGCGCTTTTCTTCTGACAGCACAATCTGCGAGAGGACGACCTGCGTCAAGTCCTGGCCGCTGTCACGATCGACAACCTCGATCGTATAGCCGTCGCGCACCAGGTCGGCGATGCCGTCGAGCGTTATGTAGTGACTGGTGCGCGTGTCGTAGAGCTTGCGATTCGCATACTTCTTGATCAAGTGTCGTTCGGAGGCTACAGTCACTTCTATCCAATACTAACGCGGTGCGTTATGGCCGGCCGCGAGCGGCGTCAAATGGAGGTTTGGCATGCCAGCCAAGAAGCGAAATGCGTCATCGCGATCGAAGCTCTTGAATCGGGCGGTGAAAGTCGGCAGGTCTTACCTGCGCCAGGCAGAGCGTCGGCTGCCGCCTGACGTCCGCAAGCAGATCGAACGCAGCATCAAAGACGGGCAGAAGACGGTCGAAGGTGCCATCAAGCAGCTCCGGACCCGCGTCGACCGCACCGCGCGCCAGGCCGACCTGGAACGCGCGCTGAAGAGCCTGGAACGTTTGACCAGGCAGGTGCAGCAGATCGCGCGCGCGGCATCCTCGCGCCCCGCCGCCCCCGCAGCGCGGCGGACCGCCCGCCCGGCCACCGGAAAAGCTCCGGCCCGCAAAGCCGCCGCCAAGACGGCAACGCCGAGCAAAGCGCCGGCGCGCAAGCCGGCTGCGCGACGCGCTGCTCCCCGGCGCCGCGCGGCCGCGACCCCGGTGGTGATCCCGCCGACCGTCGAATCGCCATCGATGGCGATCACCGATCCATCGCCGCGCGAGCCGGCCGGCTAGCTGAGAGAACCGAACACAGTCACGCCGCCCAGGAGCACCGCCCGCGGGCGGAGTCGATCCCACTTTGTTTGCGCGTCGGTGAGCGGATCGACGTCGTAAACCTGGAGGTCGGCCAGCATCCCGGGATCGAGCGTGCCCTTGACGTGTTCCTCGAAGCTCGCATAAGCACCTGCCAAGGTGTACGCCCTGAGCGCGGCCAGCTCGCTGATGCCGTTGATGCGGTCCTCAACCGCTGCGCGAATCCCGGGCCACGGATTCGGGTCGGCCGCGACGGGCAGATCGGAGCTGAACGCGACCGGCACGCCGGCTTTGAGCAGCGGGCCATGCGCCGCGAAGTGCCATCGGTCGTGCGCCTGGAAGGTGGCTGAAGGAAACTCTCGCGCAAAGCGAACGGCCATCGGCTGCATCACCGCCACCATCCCGAGCCGAGCGAGGCGGCGCTGAAGGTCGGGAGGGCAGATGAGGCAGTGCTCGACCCGATGACGGAGCGTGACCGCGCCGGCGGACTCGACGGCGTCACACATCGCGGCAATCGCTCCATCACCGATCGTATGCGCTGCCACTTGAAGCCCTGCGCGCGACGCGATGGCGACGAGCTCGCGGAGCTCGGCCGGCGGTGTTCGCCACACGCTCTTGCCCGTACGTGTCGCTGTGCGCTCCGCCCCGCCGTCGACGAAGACCTTGATCGGCCCGGCCCGCACGAGGTCGCCGCCGAAGCCGGCTCGGAGGCCGAGGCCGGCAGACGCCTGGAGCAGCTCCCAGGAGAGGAACTCGTTGATGCGCATCCTCAAGCTTCCCCGCTCCGCGAGCTGCTGATAGGCGCGGAGGTCGTCGGCGAACCCGCGGTTGACGGCGGCACCTACCGATGTGACGCCACGCGAGATCAGAAGGCGCTGAGCCCTCAGGATTCCCGCCTTTCGCCGGGTGATAGACGACGGTGGCTGCACATCGGCGACGAGCCGCATCGCCGTCTCGAGCAGCAGCCCATTGGGTGTGCCGTCGGTGTCTCGCCCGATGCGTCCGCCGGGCGGGTCTTTTGTGGTGTCAGTGATGCCCGCCGCGGCGAGGGCGGCGGAATTGGCGACGCGTGCATGCCCGCCGCGCTCGTCGATGAAAGCGGGCCGCTGCCCGGTCGCCCGGTCCAGCTCCAGGCGGTGCGGCGCCCGCTTCTCGGCCAGCTCGGCCGCTCGATAGCCCATCCCCTGCTGCCATTCGCCGTGCTTCAGGCCGCGCCCGTGATCGCGCAGGCGAGCGACGATCTCGGCCACGCTGTGCGTGCCGCTCAGGTCGGCGCCGAATCGAGTCAGGCCGTAATAGACGACGTGCGCGTGCGCGTCATTGAATCCCGGCAGCACCGCTGCCCCTTCGAGGTCGATGACGCGCGTGCGCGTGCCGCGCAGACCTATCACTTCTTCGCCGCCGCTGGCAATCACGACCCCGCGGGCGACGGCAAGGTGGCTGTGAACGGCGAGACCGCTGCGCCCCAGCGTGCGCACAATGCCACCGGCAAGGATCAGGTCAGCCTTCACGCGGAGCCTAAAGTAAAGAAATGGCCGATATGAGGCTCTCTGACGATGGGCTGTACCACTGGGACGGGAGCAGGTGGATCAGCACCCTGTCACCGGACGGACGCTGGCGGTGGAACGGATCTGGGTGGGTGCCGGTGGCCACCATGGTGGCGCCGGCGTTCGCGCCCTACCCCTCGTACCAACAGACCGCACCTCCGCGCCGGCCGACGCCATGGACGAAACCGATGCAGTACGCCGTCGCGGCGTGGTACGCGGTGTCGGGCCTATACGCATTGAGCATTCCCTTCTGGATGTCCGGAACCATGTCGCAGATGATCAACCAGTCGATCCAGAGATCCACCGCTCAGAACCCCGAGGTATCCCCACCGCCGGCGGAGGTGGTCTCGAGCATCACCACGATGATGTCCGGAGTCCTATGGGTCGCAGCAATTTTCGGGGTCGTGTTCGCCGTCGTCGTCATCATCGGGGCGCTGGCTCGATGGACGTGGATGTTCTATGTCGTCCTCGTGCTCCTCGGTCTTAGCACGGCAGGCTTGCCGCTGAACATCATCGGGGCGGTGGCGGGATCGACGTCGATCAACCCATTCAGCCTCCCGGGCTGGATTTCATGGTTGTCGGTTGCCCTGGGGGTCCCCAGCACCGCGCTCTTCGTGTGGATGCTGATGGCGGTGGTTCGCTATGGGCCGTGGGCGATGACGAGGAAAGTCGAGTCGCCGCAGATGCCGCAGCCGGCTACTGGTTGAGGAGCGCCGCCAGCAGCTTCGTATCGATGTTGCCGCCGCTGACGACGACCGCGGTCTTTGGTCCTGCAGGCAGCTGCTCGAGCGCCGCATAAGCAAGAGCTCCCGCGCCCTCCGCCACCACCTTCCCTGCGACTGCCAGCTCCGGGATCGCCGCTCGCAGCCTGGGCTCGGGCACGGTGATCCAGGTGTCGACCACCTCCTTCATCAGGCCCAGCATTCGTGCATCGAAGGGCGCCGTCGTGCCGTCGGCGATTGTCTCGGGCGTGATCGAGACAGGGCCGCCGG
Organism: Candidatus Eiseniibacteriota bacterium; assembly: GCA_035601515.1. Classification (GTDB taxonomy): domain Bacteria; phylum Chloroflexota; class Dormibacteria; order Dormibacterales; family Dormibacteraceae; genus UBA10449. The sequence goes on from DATNOD010000147.1 coordinate 5,312, forward strand.
CTTCGAGGACCCGCGTCCACATCGCGTAGCCGTCCGACTGCACGCCGACGACCTCGATGTCAGGTCGCAGCCCTTTGACGGCGGACGCCGTGCCCCCAATCAATCCCCCGCCGCCCACTGGGATGACGACTCGATCGAGGTCTGGAATGTCTTCGATCAGCTCGAGCCCGAGCCCGCCGTGGCCCGCCATTACCTCGGTATCGGCGAACGAGTGGATGAAGGCCTCTGGTTCAGACTTCCAGCCTTCGTTCGTGAGCCAATCGAGGAGCTTCGGCCTCGGCAGGAACATGGGGACTCCGCCCCATCGCTTGAAGCCCTCGATCTTCGTGGCCGTCGCGGTGTCGGGCATGACGGCCCGGCAGGTCACCCCCAGCGCCTTCGCTGCGTAAGCGCATGCCTGCGCCGCGTTGCCGGCGCTGACCGTGATCAAGCCCCGGCTTCGCCTGTCTTCGGGCAGCGCCAGAGCCGCGGCGAAGAACCCCCGCACCTTGAAGCTGCCCGTCGGTTGTAGGCATTCCAGCTTCAGGAGCGCGCCTTCGACCGGCACGATCGGGGTCCGGTACACATAAGGACGCGCGCGAGCTGCCGCCACGCGGATGCGTTCAAGGTCGATCACGGTTGAGAATGGTAAGGATGCCGATTTACGAATACCGATGCGAGGAGTGCGGCAAGCGCTCGTCGGCGCTGCTGCCGAGCTACTCGTCACCCGACCCCGTGTGCCCGCACTGCGGCAAGCCGGCGCTGCGGCGCCTGGTTTCGACCTTCGCGACGGCACGGTCTGGCGACGACGGTGGAGACGACTTCGGGGGCGATGACCTCGGCGGCGCGGGCGAGGACTTCGATGGTGGCGAAGGCGGCTTTGACGGCGGCGACGATGGAGACGACTTCTAGGTCGTAGCCCCGAGCACCGCGTTCGCCGCGGCGATGAGCTCGCGACTATGCGCCGTATCGCGCGCGAAGATCCGGAACAGCGTCATGCGTACGGGCAG
>DATNOD010000148.1:0-24805 GCA_035601515.1 Candidatus Eiseniibacteriota bacterium
CTCAAGATCGCCGGCCGCTTCCTCCACCTTCTGCAAGAGCGATGGGCGGAAGCGCATGGCCTGACCGAAGGCCGGATGGGCGTGTTGTTCCGCCTCTATCGATGTGGTGATACGCCGCTGGGTGATCTGGCGGAGAACCTCGATTCAACACCTCGAAACATCACCGGGCTGGTCGACCACCTCGAGCGCGACGGCCTGGTCGAACGGGTTCCCGACGCTGAGGACCGGCGTTCGGTCCGGGCTCGGCTCACCGAAGCCGGCAAAACTCGTATCGAGGCCATTTGGCAAGAAGGAATCGAGCACCAGTTCGAGGTGGTGCACGCATTTAGCAAGGAGGACCTGGCGCAGCTCCGGCATCTGTGCTTGAAGCTGGTCGAGAGCGCCAGGAAGGAGCTGGGAAAGTGATCACTCAAGGACTGTCGCGCAACCGGACGATCCTCGCCACCGCGGGCACGATGCTCGCGTTGCTGCTGGCCGCCCTCGACCAGACCATCGTCGGCACCGCCATTCCGCGCATCGTCGCCGACCTCAACGGGCTGGACCGCCTGGCGTGGGTCACGACCGCATACCTGGTCACCTCGACCACCATGACCCCGATCGCCGGCAAGCTCGGCGACCTGTTCGGCCGCAAGCCGTTCCTGCTGGCGGGAATGATCGGCTTCGTCGTGGCATCAGCTTTTTGCGGGCTGTCTCAGGACATGACGCAGCTGATCGTGTTCCGAGGCATCCAGGGCGTCTTCGGCGGTGTCCTGTTCGCGACGGTCTTCACCGTCATCGGCGACCTCTTCCCGCCTGAGAACCGCGGCCGCGCGCAGGGCCTTTTCGGTGCTGTTTTCGGCCTGAGCTCCATCATCGGCCCGACTGCCGGCGGATTCATCACCGACCACTGGAGCTGGAGATGGGTCTTCGAGGTCAACATCCCGGTCGGCATCGTCGCTGTGGCGGTCGTGCTCGCGGGCCTTCCCTACGTTCGGTCGAAGGCGTCGTGGCGCGACATCGACTTCTTGGGCGCGCTGACCCTGGCCGCCGGTGTGGTGCCCCTCCTGATCGCGCTCTCCATCACCCGCGACCACTCCTGGACCTCGCCCCAGGTGGTCGGCCTCCTCGCGTTTGCAGCCGCAATGCTGGCCGCCTTCGTCTTCGTCGAGGGCCGTGTCGCGCAGCCGATCGTGCCGCTGGAGCTGTTCAAGAACCCGACCTTCACTGTGTCGATGATCGTGGGGTTCTTGACCGCGTTCGGCATGTTCGGCTCGATCCTGTTCACGCCGCTCGTCTTCCAGGGCGTACTCGGTATCAGCGCCACCAACTCGGGCGCGTTGATCACTCCGATGATGTTCGGCCTGCTGGGCGCGAGCACGGCGACTGGATTCGTGATGCGCCGGATCAAGTACTACCGATACCTCGGCACCCTCGGCGTCGTGGTGATGATCGGAGGCATGTACCTGCTCTCACTCATCACGCCGGGCCTGCCCGAATGGCGAGTGGTCGCTGCCCTCATCGTGGTCGGGCTCGGCATCGGGGTCACATTCCCGCTGTACCTCACCGCCGTTCAGGTCGCCTTGCCGCCCAAGCACTTGGGCGTGGCGTCGAGTCAGATCCAGTTCTGGCGCAACCTAGGTGGCACCGTGGGCAGCTCGATCCTGGGCGCAGTCCTTGCCAACCGCCTGCCGGGCTACCTCAACACGAGGGTTGGGGCGCTGCACCTCCCGCCCCAGGTGCTGAGCCACCTTCCCTCCGGCGGCGCCAACTCGATCCTGCAGCCCGGCGCGCTCGCTCAGCTCCCGGCATCGGTGGCGAACGCCATCCGCTTCGCCCTGGCTGACACCCTGCACGACATCTACCTCTTCGCGGGACTGATCCTGATCGTGGCCTTGATCTCGACCGTCTTCCTGAAAGAGGTACCGCTGACCAGCGCCCCTAGCCGTACCGGCTTGGGCGATCCGGTCCCCGCGGATCACGCGGAGGAGTCGCGCGAGGCCGTTCCCGTCTAAAAAAGCGCCACCTCCACTTTTTTGCCAAGCGAGTTAAAATCGCCCCCGCAACGCTAGAGGGGGTAGACCGGTCAACTTCGCCCGGGCCTCTGAGCGACTTTCATGGGGAGGCCAGACGGTGAGTTTCTCGGACAGGACGTTGCAGTGCCGTGACTGTGGGCGCGATTTCATATTCACGGCCGGAGAGCAGGAGTTCTATCAGTCGCGCGGGCTTCAGAACGAGCCCCGCCGGTGCCCGGAATGCCGGGCGGCTCGGCGCTCGTCGGAGGGCAACGGCCGGGCGCGGGTGATGCATGACGTGATCTGCTCCAACTGCGGGAAACAGACGCAAGTGCCGTTCGTGCCCACAGGGGCGCGGCCGGTTTACTGCCTCGATTGTTTCCAGACCGTGGGGCGGCGCTAGCGGCGAACCGTCTTATCGAGCGTCACTAACTGCGGCCGGGTTCACCCCGGCCGCAGCTTTTTTACCTAATTCGGAATCAGGTGTAGATCGAAATCCTCCACACAATCGCAGCCGATCAGCTGCTCCGCACATCGAGGGCATTGCTCCATATCGCAGCCGAAGTGGTGCGAGCCCCCTGTCGATACTCCACAGTCGCCACAGGGCCCGGAGAAGCCTCCCGGCCAGATCGTCTCTGACCCATAGGCGACAGGCTTGAAGACCTCGTCAGCGAACGTCATCACAGAACGCGCCTTGCATGTATCTGCCTGAAGCATCTCCTGCCCGCAGTCCTCGCAGACAGCCATCGCGGTGATGCTAAGCGGGTCGCCGGCAAACGCCAACCGTCTTTACAGCGGCTAGGCCAGCGCGATCGGGCGCACTGGAGACCCCGTGGCGCCCCGCATCTTGAGCGGCAAGCACACGAATGCGAACTCATGAGCTCCCGCGGCTGCCAGCTCCTCGAGGTTGAGGTTCTCGATGATCGGGATCCCGGCCCGCACGAGGAGCAGCAAGTGACCCGGAAGCGTCACGCCGAGGTCCGGGTCCTGCGGGCCGATGACGTCCCAGGCCATGTTATCGGCGCCGACGGCGCGCACACCGCGATCCGTCAGCCAGCGCGAACCATCTGCGCTGACCCCGGCCGCGTGCAGGTACTGCGAAGCGTCATCCCAAAGGGCGCCGTACCCGGTGCGGACCAGCACGACATCCCCGGCGCGCACCTCCACCTCGCTCGCGCTTGCGGCCTGCTCGAGCTCCTGTCGTGTGATCGCGTGGTCGGGCGGCAAGCGCTCGTCGCGAGCCGCGTCAAGCAGAACGCCGCGACCGACCAGCGGTTTGAGCGTTTCGATGCCGTGAACCCGGAATCCCACCGACGTCTGCACGCCCGAGTCGACATGGATGCCACCGTGCAGGAGCATGTTCTCGGCCTGGTGCGCCAGGGCGTCGATGTGCGTGCCCGAGTGCTCGGGCATGACCACCAGACCGGACGCGCTCGTCCTTGCCTCGGGCGCTCCGCGTGCATGGTGGCGGTGCAGGAAATAGTTGAAGCCAGGGGTATGAGCCGGGTGCGAGGGCGCCCCTGCGAACCTTGGCTGTTCGAGATCGAAGACGCGAGCGGCGCCTAGAGCCTCGAGGAGGCTCACTCGCGGTAGCGGTAGACGATCCGGCCGCGCGTCAGGTCATACGGCGACAGCTCGACGCGGATCCGGTCTCCTGGCGTGATGCGGATGAAGTAGCGGCGCATACGACCTGCCGCGTACGCGATCAGCTTGTGCCCGTTTTCCAGCTCCACCTCGAACATCGCGTTCGGCAGGGCCTGGGAAACCACCGCGTCCATGACGACTGCTTGCTCTTTTTGATCCCCGTCGTCGCGTTCGGTTTTGCGTACCTTCTCCGGGCGGCGCGGACCGCGACGCTGGCTCTTGTTCTTCCCCAAGTCGCGTGAAAGTCTACTTGGACCCGACTTTAGCGGCGAGACGCGCCTCGATGGTCTTGGCGAGATCGGCCGGCACTCTGTCCACAAGCGCGAGCCGGCGCAGCGTTTCCACCCAGCGCTCGCCTTTCTCGCGTACAACGCCGGACATCAGATCGACGCCACGGTCCACGTCGCCGTTGATCGCCATCTCGAGCCCGGTCCAGAAACGGATCTCGACCATCTCCGGCGCCATCCTGATCGCCTCGTCAGCCTTGGCGTTGGCGGCGGCCTTGTCGCCGGCGTCCGATATGCGGTCCGCTTCCGACATCGTCATGTATGCGCGCTTGATACGCAGCAGGCGGCGCAGCTCAGGCAGCGGCTCGGGTGCATCTTCGACCCGCAGATCGATGAGCCGATCGACCCAGGGGCGACCGGTTCCGGTCGCGGCGACGACCACCATGGCAGCCGACTGCTTGCCGCGGATATCGCCGCCCTCGGCCTCTGCTGCTTCCAGGGCGGCCATCATCCGCTCGGCGAGCGGCGCTTCTGTGGACAGGTAGGCCTCGGTCATCGCGTCCCAGACCGTGTCCTTCTCCATCAGGTTGGCCTGGCAGCTGAACCCGTCGCCGACGCGATGCCCGGCTGCGGGTATGCACTTGCTGCCGGTGTGTGCTGCCGCGGCGCCCGTCGCGTCGACGATGGCGCACTGCCGCACCTCTGCCTGGGGATCACCTGACGTCAGCGCCTTGAGAGCCTGCTCGGCCGTGTAGCCCGCCTGCAGCAGGTCCAGGCCAAGGGGTCCATAGCTGATGTTGACCTGCGACTGCGTCGCCACCGCCCCGACCCCGGCCAGCGCCCATGGCACGGCTGGGCTGACTTGAAAGTAATGCGACTGCACCGCGACGCCAAACTCACCGGTCTTTTTGTCACGGGCGACGATTGAGTAAGTCATAGCGCCCTATCGTAAGCCCGGACTCGATCAGTCCTGATATTCGGGCTCGCGCGGCGCCAACGCACGCCAGCGCTCGATCCAGCCGCCCTGAATCTCGGGCTGTTGCGGCTCGGCGGCCAGCGCCCGAACCGCTTTCTCGACGCGGCCGGTGAACTCGCGCGAGCCTTCCTTCGGATGCGGGACCATCGGCTTGCCAATCCTCACGCGCGCAGGACCTGGCAGCGGTATTTTCTGGCCCCTCGGCATGATCTGGTAGGCGCCGCGAATGTGAATCGGGACCACCGGGGTCCCGGTTTCGTTGGCGAGGTGGCCGACGCCCGGCTTGAACTCCTGGATGCGGCCGTCGGGTGACCGGCTGCCCTCTGGGAACAGGACGAGGTTCCAGCCGGACTTGAGGAGCCGGCTCGACGCGTTGAGCTGAGCCTGAGCGCCACCCGTGCGCGAGAACGGGAAGGTGTTGAGAAAAAGGCTAACCAGGTTGCCGAGCGCCGGCCGCTTGAACCAATAATCCGCGGCCGCCGCGACCACAGTGCGGTCGCGAGCACGGTCCGAAAGCGCGTGGAGGATGAGCGATGTGTCCGCGTGGCTCGAGTGGTTGGCGGCAAAGATCACCGGGCGGTCGAGCTCGCGCACCCACTCGCGGCCCTCAACCTTGGGATGTGCCATTACCTCCGTGAAAGGAAGCAGGAGGCCGCGCTGGATCAGCCAGCGCAACGTGCGAACCGGCTCCTGCCGTGCCCAGCCGAGATCACTGGCGGGCGCAGGCACGACCGCGCCCTGCTCGGGCCAGCCGTGCGGCCGCGGGGTGTCCCAGTGCCAACCTCGGCGCACCCGAGTCACGTCCTTGGTGATACGGCCGACGGTTCCGACCAGCCCGCTGAGTCCACCCTCTCCCGAGTACCAGGTCACCAGTTCATTCTCTGGTTCACTCTGCGGGTCGCACCTTCCGCGACGGCGGATGGCATGTCGTACGCGATGAAAAACGAATCGACAACCTTTTTCTGCCAGAAGGCGAAGTAGTAAGTGGCGCCGCTGACGTAGCCGCTGCCCACCACCGATTCCGGACCGAGGCCGGTGCCGGTGCCTGTCATCACGCTGCCACCGACCAGCTGTATGAACCTGATGTCCTTGGGGCCGAAGCCGAGCAGCGTTGAGTCGGCGCGGTAGGTCCGCGCGGCGATTGCCTGGTCTTTGAACGTGACGACCAATCCGGCGATTAGACCGCCCGTAGGTGCGCCCGTTCCGATTGTGGACAGCGCGTCACAGTCAGTCGACGTCTGTCCGTAGGCGGCGAAATACGCCTCGGTCGCGCCCTGGGTCTTCCACTGCTCCCATTCGACGGCATATTGCGAAGCCGCGCCACGGTCGGTTGACTTCTCTCGCCCGATCACGGTCTGGATGTCGCCGCTGCCGGCGCATCTCACCAGCCCGGACACGTCACCAGGTTGAAGCGCGATGCTCTGGGCGCTGACGGTGTTCGTATGAGCCGCCGTCGTGCAGCCCACGAGGGTCAGGACGACCAACAGACCCAGGACGCTGCGGCTCATTCGACGTCGGCGAGAAGAATCGGCGGCATACGCATGTGGGTAACGCTCGGGTAGCGCCCGACGGTCTGCTCGGCCATCTCGAACGCGTCCTCGAGGGTGGTCGCGCATTTGAATCCGAGGCGATGAACGACGTCGCGTTCACCGCCCACGACGATGATGTCGCCCGCATGCTCCATCGCATGCGCAGCCCAGTACCACGCATAGAAAGGATGCGCCCCGTGGTACGCATTTGATTTGCGGTAGAGCTGCCGGAACCAAGGGTCCTCCGCGAACCGCAGCTCGTACTTGGCCTCGATTTCCAGTGGTTTTGTCGTGTCCGCCAGCACCTCGTCGTAGAAGTCGATGTAGCTAGGGTGCTGGACCGCGTCGAACTCATAGCGACACGGGTGCGTGAGGATGAGCACGCCGCCCTTCCTGAGGACCGGCTTGTTGCGATAGAAGTTGAACAGGTAGCCGACGCCCATGCACACGACCAGCACGGGGTTCATCGGCGAGTTCACGTTGTACGGACCGAGGTACGGCACGCCGATGGTGACGATGTCGGTTTGACCTTCGACTCGCACGCTGAGCTGGTTGCGCACGGCTTCGAGAGTCTTGTCGTGCACTGCGTCGACCTGGCCCGCATTGACTCCGGTGAGCCCATAAGGCGCGCGCATCGCGTGGAAGAAGTTGCGCTTGACGGCCGGCGGCGCGAAATCTGTGAGCTGCTTGGTGGCTAGAAACATGGCCTGGTCCTGGGCGGTCCAGTCGGTCTCCCGCTTCTGCATGAAGTTCGCGATCGCGGGAAACGCGTGGTTGTTGACGGTGGTCTCGATGTGAAACACGCGCACGGTGTCTTCGATGAGCTGGCCCTGCCGGACGCAGGAGTGGTGCAGCGCGGAGTCGGGCGGGTTCATGTACGAGCGCGAGCCGAGAAGCGTCTTCACGTTGTGATGGGCGCGAATGCCGCGATAGGTCGCGAGGCCGGTGGCCATCGATTTGTGGCCGCCATCCATCGGCACGAGCGTCAGGTTCACGTAGACGACAAGGTCTGACTCCGCGGCACGCTTGTGCAGCGTCACCTCCTCTCCCTGCGCGGTCTTGCCGATGTACACATTGGCCTCGGGGTCCTCGCCGTCGTGCTGGTAGAGGCGGTCCGGCCAGAACGTTGTGAAGATGCGATCGCCCACGATGTGGCGGATCTCGTCCGCGGTCATGCGGCGGTGCAGGCCGAGCGCGGCGATCAGGTGGATGTCCTCGACACCCGCCTCGGCGGCCATGTCGATGACCTCCTCCATGACCAGCTGTCGGACATCCGGGGCCGCCATGGGCGGCAGCGGCAGCGACAGGTCGTCGAAGGCGATGGTCAGCTTCATGCCACGCCGGAGCAGCGACTTCAGCGGGTCGTCCTCGAGCGGCTTGCCCAGCGCGCGCTTGATCGCCCGCTCGGGATGCGCGATCGGCTCGAGCGGGTCGGGCGGGTAAACGATCCTCGATCCGAGGGGCAGCTTCTCGAGACGCACTCCTTCGCCGAACTGGAATAGCACCGGCGGGGTGTTGCGATCGACCTCGATGACTGCTCCAGGACGTGGCATTTAGATCCTCAATCCTCGCAGGTCAAACGCGACCTTCACTGCACCTAAACGGCCGGCGCTCATCGCGTAGGCGATAGCGTCGCGATACTCGCCGAGACTGAACAGAGGACCGGTGAGGGTCTCCAGGCGGAGCTCGGGCGCTGCCTCCAACGCCAGCTCGAACGTGCGCTTGCCCTTACGCTTCGGTTCCGCGCCGTACGCATAGGCGCCCATCACGGTCAGCTCGCGCTGCCATATCGCGGCCCAGTCGACCTTCTCCTCGCCCGGCATCCCGACCGCCACGACCGTGCCCCCCTCGCGCGTGAAGCGGACGGCGTCGCTGAGACTGCCGGCGCGCCCCACGCATTCGAAGGTGACATCCGCCCCACCCAGCAGCAGCGAGCGATCGACGCCGTCGAGGCGGCGCGCGCGGGTGGCGAAACGGATGCGTTGGTAGACGTCGGCCGGGTCGATCACCTGGTCCGCTCCGAGCTTCCGGGCAAGGTCGCGCTGGGTCGGATGCTTGGCGACCGCGATGAGTCGCTTCGGCGGCGTGAACAACCGGATCGCCGCCACCGTCAGCAATCCGATCGTGCCCGCCCCGAGCACGACCACGATGTCGTCTTTGGTGGCGGCGCCGCGGAGGGCGGCGTGGACGCAGCAGGCAAGCGGCTCGATCAGCACCGCCGCCTCGTCAGACAACGCCTCCGGCACCGGGTGCACCTGGCTTGGGTGCGCGACCAGCACTTCGCCCCACCCTCCGCCGGTATCGGCGCAGTAACCCGTCTGCAGCCCGACCTCGATCGGTCCCTCGGTAACGTTGTAGCAGAGGCCCGGCCGCCCTTCCGCGCAGCGCGGGCACGGAGGCTCGATGCCGCGGACCTTGCAGCCGAGCGCAGGCTCGATGACCACGCGACTGCCGTCGTCGAGCGTGCCCACCACCTCGTGACCCGGCACGAATGGATAGCTGGTCAGAGGATCCAGGTACAGCGACGCATGGCCGCCGATCGCGGAGAGGTCGGAGCCGCAGATCCCCGATAGGGAGGGCGACACGCGCACCCAATCCCGAGCCGGCAGCTCGGGTTCGGCCACGTCGCCCAGATGCAGCATGGACAGCGCGCTGGTCGCGACCGCGGGCCCTCCACCGGCCGCACGGACAAGGGCGTACGACGGAATGCTTCTCACGTACTGGAGAGCTAGCGTCGGACCGCCTCCCGATACTCCGGTGAACGCGGATCGGGCATCGGCAGCCGCCAGTTGCCCGGCGCCATCTTCCACCGCTCGACCCGCCAGCCGCGCTGTCCGGCCACCTGCGAAAGCCGCGCGTCCGGGTTGACCGCAACCGGGGTGCCCACCAGCTCGAGCATCGGCAGGTCGGAGAGCGAGTCCGCATAGGCGAAGCTGTCGGCCACGACCACCCCGTTGCGTGATGCGTACTCCTCGAGCAGGACGCCGCGCGCCTCGCCTGCAGGGGGTGGCGACTCCAGGTCTCCCGTCAAGCGTCCGTCGCGCACGAGCAGGCGGGCGCAGTCGACCTCGACTTCGAGGAGCTCAGCCAGTGGCTCGACGACCACGTCAAGGGCTCCGGTGAGCAGCAGCACGCGATGGCCCGCGCGCTTGTGCTCTCTGATCCGCCGCATGCCCTCTGGGTAGATGCGCCGCAGCGTCACCGCGTTGAGCGCCTCGCGTCCGAGACGTTTCATGACCTCGTAGTCGAGTCCGTCGTACTCGCGATAGAAGCTGCGCTGGAACTCGGCCCGCGACCGCCGCTCGAGGTACAGCCAGCGCGGCGCCTCGCGCGCCATCTGCGCCATGAACGCCGGCCACTCGTCGACCGGCTGGGCGCGCAGGCGCATCCACAGGAAGTACTCGACGACGTTGGTCTCGACCAGCGTCCCGTCGACGTCGAAAACAGCGAGCACGTCGCCGCGGCCGCTGCGCTTCTCGATCGCAGCGCGCATAGAGCTCGTCTCCGGTTTCGGCGTGGTGCTGCCGCTCGGCTGCCGGCCCTTGCGCGCGACGGTTTCCGCTCGCGACATGCGCACCACCGTCGGGAAATGCACGTCTTGGAAGTAGTGCTCCCACTTGTACAGGGCACCGTCGAACGGAAACGTCTTGCGCTCCGCCGGCGGGACGCGCTCCCAGACCGACATGAGGTTGCGCGTGTCGAAGATGCAGTCGACCTCCGTATAGACGCCATAGAGCTGAATGAGGTTGAGGCCGCGCTCGAGGCGTTCGCGTTCGGAATTGAGATCGTCCGACAGGCCTGCGACGCTGGCTCCCAGCGGAAGGCGCTCGACCGCCCACTGGGCCGCGCTCACAAACCGCAAGGCGGCCTCACCTTTCGCGGCCAGCTCGCCGCGTGTCGGGTACGTCCATGTGGGCGTGCCGATGGCCTGGCCGTAGCGGTCGCGCAGTGGATGCTTCGTGTAATAGCGGGTCGCCTCTTCCGCCATCTCACGAAAGCGCAACGGGTTGCGGCTACCCGACGCAGCGTGATAAATCCGCGGCTTCGAATCCGGTGGCGGGTTCGCAGCAACTGCGAGCACCGTGTTGACGACGTAGTCCGCGGGGATGATGTCGAGCAGCGAATCGGGGAGGCCGGAGAAGTCGCGCAATATGCCACGTCCGAAGGCGAGGATCAGCGGTTCCGCCATTCGGAAGCCTTCGAGCCATCCGGGGAACGGTTCCTCGAGCGCGCTCTCGATGATCGACGGCCTCACGATCGAGAGCGGAATGTCGCCATGCAGCTCGACCACCGCGTGCTCGGCCATCGCCTTCGTGAACGAGTAGATGTCGGCGAAACCCATCGAGTTCGCGTGCACCCGCCCGCGTTCGATCAATTTGTCTTTGACCCAGCGCTCGCGTAAGCGCTCGGTGGCTCGCGCCACCGCCGGCGTACCCGCTGGGCCCATGCGTGATTGCGCCTCTCGCCGTAGCTTCTTCAAGATTTCCGGCCGCCTCGACTCCTCTTCGACCGGGCCGCGAAGCGTTGTCAGCACCGCGGCCTCATGTCGCCAGTTCAAGCCGGGATCGAGTGGTGCCTCTTCGCGGACCAGGCCACGCAGCATTCCGCCGACGTACGCGGTGGAGATATGCACGAGGTGCGGGCGCGCTCCAGAAGTCTGCAGCGCCTCGACCAGCCGTGCGGCGCCGAGCAGGTTGGTTTGCGCGGAAAGATCCGCCGGGTTGTCGAACTCGACCGCCGCCGCGGAGTGGATGACGATGTCGCAAGAGCGGAGCTGCTCGCGTCCCGCGTCGGTGAGCGCGAGTCCGTCACGACCCAGATCGATCTCCAGCACGGCCAGCTTTTCTTTCGCGAGCGTCGCGAATCGAGCGTCGCCCAGCCCTTCCTTGAGGCGCTTGAAAGCCGGGCTCGACAGCACTTCGCGCTCTAGCCGTTCCGACGCGGGACGCCGCGCGCTCGAGCGGATTGCGAGGTTGATGCGCCCGACCTCTGGAATTGAACGCAGGCACTTCTCGACGATCGACTTGCCAAGGAAACCGGTGCTGCCCGTGACCAGAACGGTCTTGCCTTTGAAGGCCTCTGCAATCAAGACCGACTGATTCTAGAGTCGGTGGTGGGGCACCCTGCTATACAGCCTGTCCATGGTTGGGGCGCGGTGTTTGGACTGGCGTCGAGCCTCCGGCATCGGTCCAACCAAGGTCTGTCGTGACCGAGACCCAGAACCAGTAGGACTGGTCCGCGCGGCCGTTGAAAACCGCTGAGCCCGGACCTACTCCCGCCAACCATGGCTTCATGCGCCCATCTTGCAAGACCGCGTAAACCTGGAAACGCGCTCCGCCGCCAGGGCTCGACCATGAGACGTCGATCGAGTTGGGATCACTCGCATCCTGCGTCGCCGCGACGCTCACCGCCGGCAGCGGCACGTCCGCGTATCGCGGCGATCCCGTGAGCCAGAGATCGCCAAGGTCCCATGGCCAGGGATCTGGATACGAACCCGACCAGCCGTAAGGATCGACCGGTGTCTGACTGCGGTGCACGTAGTACACGCCGAAGTGCAGGTGTGGACCGGTGGCGGTACCGCTCATTCCAGAAATGCCGATCACCTGACCGCGGCGGACGTTCTGGCCCTTGGCCACGTCTATGCGTGAGAGATGACCGTAGAAGGTCAGCAAGCCGTTGCCGTGGTTGATCTCGATAGTCATCCCGCTCAAGCATTCGTGGCAGTTCGGGTCGAGCCAGTTCGCGTACATCACGGTGCCAGGGGCAGCAGCGGCGACCGGCTCGTACGTCAGCCCATAGTCATAACCGTCGTGGCCGTCGTAGTAGAGGTAGTCGGTGCCGCCCGGCGTCCGCGCATAGCCCTCGCCGAAGCTCGGGTCGGGACCGCCGACCTTGCTCGAAGCCTCCACTCCGTCGTATCGGCAGACGCGACCGTCGACGCCGTAGTCGGGGTAGCAGTGGTCGAACAACGAGGTGACGATGTGCGGGCCCATGAACGGCAGGGTCAGGAAGGCGCCTGGCGCCGGCTTGGCACTCGTGTTGCCGGCCCCATCCTCGTACGGGCCGTATGACGTCTGGCTCGGGTAGAACCACCGTACGTAACGGTCGTGCTTCTGGCCCGGCGGCAATGCCTGCGAGGCGTACACCGGCACGCTCTGCATCAGCAGGAACGCCACCGAGGCGAGTGGGATGAGATGGCGGATGCGCATCAAGTTCAAGACTGGTGCCGCGCGCCATACAACGGGCCGCGGATTGGTTAAGTTTCGCAAATCGTGGCCCACGAGTCTGTCGATATCAGCGTCCTGAGCCAAGGCAAGGTGGCGGTGTACGAGGAACCAACCGGGCCCTCGGGCGTCAGGGTCCGCGAAAGACCTCGAACTCACCCAAGGCCAGGGTCCGTCGCCGTGGAGATTCGCGCAGCATCGCTCAACCACCTGGATCTGTGGCTGGCGCACGGCGCGCAGCGCATCGCGCCCCCGAGGGTGATCGCGGGCGACGGAGCCGGGGTCGTGCACGAGTCTGCCGATCAGGCGTGGAAGCCAGGCGACGAGGTGGTCTTCTTCCCCACCCTTTGCGACTGGGAATGCGAATGGTGCCGAGCTGGAGAGAATGTGTTCTGTCCGCATTTCGGAGTGCTGGGCGAGCATTCGGACGGAGCGGCGTGTGAACTGATGCACATCGACGCGCGCAACGTGTTCCAAAAGCCGCCCGGCCTCACCTGGGAGGAGGCGGCCGCCTTTCCTCTGACATTCCTCACGGCCTGGCGGATGCTGACCACTCGCGCGCAATTGCGAGCGGATGAAACCGTCCTGGTGATCGGAGCCGGCGCGGGTGTGGCCGTCGCGGCGATTCAGATCGCGAAGCACATCGGCGCGCGCGTACTTGTGACCAGCCGGTCCGACGCGAAGAGGAAGCGCGCGCTCGAGCTTGGCGCCGACCTGGCATTCGACTCCGCCGGTTTCAGCAAGCAAGTTCGCGAGGCGACCGGCGACGGCGTCGATGTCGTCTTCGAGCACGTCGGCCCGGCGACGCTCGACGAGTCGATGCGTTCGCTGGCGCTGGGTGGGCGCATCGTCACATGCGGGTCGACGTCAGGGGTGAAGGCCGAGATCACGATGCCCCGGCTGTTCTTCCGGCACGCCGCGCTGCTCGGATCGACGATGGGGAACGCGTCCGAGTTCGAGGCGTTGCTCAAAGCGATCGATCATGGGCTGCGCCCGGTGGTCGACTCGGTCTACCCTCTCGATCAGGTGCAGGCGGCGCTCACGCGCCTGGACGCCGCCGAGCAATTCGGGAAAGTGGTCCTGTCAGTCTCGTCGTGAGGTACGCGGGGCGCTCCGCATATATCCAGAGCGCGATCACCAGGGCGATCAGACCGGCTACGCCCAACACTGCGCTGCCCGTCCATCCTGCCACCACGAGTACGGCTGCCGCTCCTGGGATCCACATCAGGCCGGCAAGACGGCGGCGAAAGGCACGTGCTTGGAAGATCTCTTCAGCCTCAGGGTCTGCGTCCGGTCGCCCGTGGACATTGGCGATGGCGAGCTCCTTGTAGAGGTCCGTCAGCGGGAGCGTCATTTTCGATTCCGGATTAGCTGGCCCAATCCCGCCGGGCGCTCGGCGTACAGCCAAAGAGCAACCAAAAGTAGGGTGAAGCCCACCACGCCCACAATCCAGCTCTGCGTCCAAGCCGCGAGTGCCAGCATGCCGCCTGCACTTGGGATCCAAGCCAGCGCCGCGATGCGCCTGCGTAGGGTTCGGGACTCGATCAGCTCCATAGGATCCGTCTTTACGGCGCCGCCTCCGCGGGCTACTGCCAGGTCTTGCGCCAGATCCCAGAGCGGAAAGGACATCTCCCTGCCTCTATTTTGCCCCGGCAGACGAGCCCGAAACCGTCAGGCTGGCATCACCCACAGCTTGGCGGCGGTGTCGTGGCTGAGCGTGATCTCGCGCTTTCCGGCCCGGATCCGAATCGTGCGTCCGACCTCGTCCACCTCGACCACGTCGACCACCCGACCCGGGATCAGACCGCGCTCGAGCAGGTAGGCGAGCAGCAGCGGAGCCTCGCGCTCAGCGACCTCCGACACGCGGGAGATGGCGGCCCGGGCGCCCGCCTCGAGAGTGGCGAGGCGCCGTTCTCTCGGAGACGATCTCGTGTGGCCGGGGATCGGGTTGCCGTGGGGGCAGGTCTTCGGGCGCCCGAGGGTTTCGTACAGCCGCTTTTCGACAACCTCGGAGATGGCGTGCTCCAGCCGGGCGGCCTCAGCGTCGGCCACCACCCAGTCCAGGCCCAGCACGTCGGTGAGCCATCGCTCCATGATGCGGTGCCGCCTGACGATCGACTCGGCTGCCCGGCGCCCGGCGACCGTCAGCTCGATGTCCTTGCGAGCGTTCATGCGCACCATGCCGTCGCGCGTCATCCGCCGCAGCGCGACCGTCACCGTGGGCCTGCTGACCCCCAACCAGTCGGCGAGACGCGCGCTGCGTGGCGGCTCGCCCTCCGACCACATGTAATAGATCGCCTCGAGGTAGCGGGATATGACCTCGGTCGGCTCGCCGTTAGACTTATCTAATTGAGACTTTTGCACGTACTAATCCTGTGATCAGACTATGAGCCAGGGCACGGCCGTCGCGCTCGGAGCCGTCGCCGGGATCACCATATTCCTCGGCCTCCCGGTGGCCCGCATGCGCGGTCTGTCGAAGGGCGTACAGGGCTTCCTGAACGCGTTCGCCACCGGAATCCTGATCTTCATCCTCTGGGACATCCTGAGCCACGCCAGCGGTCCGGTGGAGACGGCGCTGGTGGCTGCTCGCACAAACACGAGGGTGGGGTCATTCGCGGTGATGGTGCTGATCTTCGCAGTCGGTATCGGCGCCGGCCTCCTCGGCCTCGTGTACTTCAACCGCGCCATCTTCGGCCGGCTGAAGCACGCGGATCACACGCCCAGCCCACGCAGCTTGTCGCTTGCCATCGCCACCGGCCTGGGTCTGCACAACCTGTCGGAAGGTCTCGCGATCGGCCAGTCCGCCCGCGCGGGCGCCATCGCGTTCGTCGGCGTCCTGGTGGTCGGATTTGCGCTGCACAACATCACCGAGGGCTTCGGCATCGCCGCGCCGATGACCATGGAGCCCAAGCCCGCGTCGTGGGGTTTTCTGGGGCTCGCGGGTCTCATCGGCGGCGGTCCGACCTTCATCGGCACGTGGATCGGGTACCTGGCGTCGTCGAACTACTTCTACGTCGCTTTCCTCGCCGTCGCCGCGGGCGCTCTTCTCTACGTGGTCAACGAGCTGTTCCACGTCGGCCGCCGGCTGAGCACCCCGATCCCATTCGCGTGGGGACTCCTTTTCGGATTCCTTACCGCCTACGCGACCGACCTTGTCCTGACCTTAGCGTCTTAACTCGCGTAGTCGAAGTCGTCGGGCTCGGTGTCGTCCCAATCCGGGTAGCGCCAGCGGAACAGCCGCTCCTGTACCTCGAAAAGGCTGTCCAGCGTGTCCTGCACGTGACCGGTGTCCTTGAGCGGCTCGCGGACGTGGTTCGGCATGAGCTCGACCGCCTCGCGCAGCTCGGTGCGAACCACCGGTGGTACGGTCTTCACGCCGTCCCGGTTCATCTCTTCGAGCTGCCACAGGACCCGGTCCGTCGCCTCGAGCATGCGTTGAAACGCGTAACGGCGCCGGTTCTGCCGGCGCAGCGCCGTCTCCTGCTGTTCTATTCGTGTACTTGTGTGATCGATCATTTCCTTACCTTGACTCAGCTACCTTTCCTAGCTTACCGGCTTCCGCCGAGTTCACCAAGAGGCGGTTTTGGCTGACTTCCTCAATCGCCTCGAACACCTGTTCCATCCGATCGACGCCTGGGGTGACTTTCGGCGAGGCGCGCGCAAGGCCGCGGTGGTGTTCGTCCTGTATCGGGCGAACGGCCGGTGGATGGTCCCTTTCGTGCGCCGGCGCGCGGATCTGCGCGACCACCCGGGCCAGGTTGCGCTCCCCGGCGGAGGCGTCCAGGCGGGCGAATCAGCCTGGATGGCGGCGCAGCGGGAGGTCGAGGAGGAGATCGGCGTGCCGGTCGGCCGGCTGGTTCCGCTGGGCGCCGGCGACCCGATTTACGCGGCCGTCTCGAATTTCTCAGTCGTGCCTTTCGTCGCGTACCTCCCGGATCCGGTGCCCACGTTCGTGCACGATGACCGCGAGCTGGAGGGAGTGCTGGAGATCCCGCTCGATCGCCTCCTCGACGACAGCGCTTGGCTGCAGTCGGGCGATCCGTGGCGCTTCCGCTACCTCGCACACGAGGAGAGCGTGGTGTGGGGATTGACCGAGCGGATCTTCGCGGGACTCGCCCCCAAGCTCACCGCAGCGCTCTCCGAAGATCAAATCCCGGATCCGCCAGCTGCTGAACCGTGACTACCGCTCGCGCCTCGATGAGATGCCTCGCGCGCGCGACTGTGTGGTGGTCGTTGATTCCCGCCACCGCAATCGGTGATCCCTGTCGCAGGTAGAACACGCTGAAAGGCAGCCGACCGAAAGCGCCGCGCGTCACCGTCTCATCCCACGGGAGCCCGGCGCCCGCGTACTGGAGGTTCATGTCGTACTGATCCGACCAGAACCACGGCGCCTCCGCAAACGGCGATCCGGCGCCGGCCATCGCCCGACCGGTGGCGAAGCCCTGGCGCTGGGCGGTCTGAAAATGCTCGACCCTGACCCGCTCCTCATAGAGCGGGCTCCAGAACTTCGTCACATCGCCCGCTGCGAAGACGTTGGCGGCGGAGGTACGTCCGAGCTCGTCGACCAGGATGCCGCCGTCGACCGCGATGCCGGCCTCGGCGGCAAGCCCTGTCCGGGGAGAAGAGCCCACGCCGACCACGACTGGCGTGATGAGATTTAGTGGGGGTGTCGTTTGCGTTCGTAGGTCGACGCCGCGCTCGCGGTGAACCTCGGCCAGATAGGCCCCCAGCTCCGGACCGAGCACCCGCTGCAGCGGCTGGGCGAGCGCTTCGAACATGGTGACCCCACAACTGCGACGGCGCCCAGCCGCGGCCACCTCGCAGCCGATGAATCCCGCTCCGACCACGTTGATCTGTTGGCCGCGCTCGAGCTCTGCTAGGAGGCGCCGAGCATCCGGCAGCTCGCGCAAATAAATGGCGTCGTCGAAGCCATCGAGGCGACGCGCGGACGATCCGGTGGCGACACAAAGCAGGTCCCAGGCAATACGCGTCCCGTTCCCGAGGCCTATGTTCCGACGGTCGAGGTCGAGCTCGGCGATGCGCTCACCGAGCATCAGCTCGACGCCGAGCTCGCGGTACTGCTCGCGTGGGCGCAGCCCCAGGCGCTCTGTTGGCACCGTTCCCCAGAGGAAGCCCTTCGACAGGTGCGGCCTTTCGTACGGCGCGCCGGGTTCAGCGCCGGCGAGCAGGATGTCGCCTTGAAAGCCGCCGTCGCGCAAGCCCGCGGCCACAGCGTCACCGGCCGGGCCGGCGCCGACGATTACTGCTTTCTGGACAGCTCGCGTACCCGCAACAGCGACCAGACGAGGTAGCCCCCCAGCGTCGCGACCGCGAAACTATAGGCCGTGACGAGGTAGATCATCGGGCGGTCCTTGCTTCGCTCGACGCGATGATTGGCGCCACCACGACCTTCTCTGCCGCCTGGTCGGTGAGGACTTCGATGCGGTAACGAATCCCGATCATCACCGCCGCGAGAAATAGTGTGCAGGCCATCGTTACGAAGAACGCGACCAGCATCTGCGCCGGCAGCGCGTCGTTGATCACGACCGGACCTGGATGTTGAGTTCGCCACCATGTGACGCTGAAGTGCACCACCGGCACGTCGATGAAACCGAAGATGCCGACCACAGCGGCGAAACGGGCAGCCTGGCGTCCAGGCTCGGCGAGCCTGCGGATCATCAAATAGCCGGCGTAGATGATCCAGAGGACGAGCGTCGATGTGAGGCGCGCGTCCCACGTCCAGAACGTGCCCCAGATCGGCTTCGCCCAGATCATGCCCATCACCAACGTCACCGTTGTGAAAACAAGGCCCACCACCGCTGCGGCACGTGCGAGGCGATCGGCGGTGGTGTTTTCCTTCCACAGATAGACGATGCCTCCGAGCAAGACGACCGTGAAGCATCCGTAGGCGGCGATCGCAGAGCTGACGTGGAGGTAGAAGATCCGCTGCACCGGTCCCTGCAGCGCATCGGTCGGTGCGTAGAGAAAGATGAAGCCCGCCGCCACCAGCATCAGTGCGACGGCCGCGACGGCAGCGGTCTGCAATCGCTTGTCAGTCATCGAGCACGAATCTCGCCGTGAGCGAAGTGAGCACGACGAACAGTATGTCCAAGTCGATGAGTAGGCCTGTGGCTTGGCTCGCGCCGCCGCCGCCACCGCCCATCGCTGCCTGCACAGCCTGCCCGCCGACGACGATGAATGGAATCCAGAGCGGAAGCGTGAGCACGGGCAGGAGCAGCTCGCGCGCGCGGACGCGGGCCACCATCGCCGCGAAAAGACATCCGAGTACCGCCATGCCGACAGTCGCAAGCAAGACGGCCGACACGACCGCGACCGACAGCGGCACGCTGAAGAACAGCGCGAGGGCGGGCAGGAGAACGGCTTCGCACACCACCAGGAGCACCGCGGCCGCCAGGGCCTTACCGGCAAAGATCGCGGCAGGCGATGCGGGCGTCATCAGCATCGCCTCGAGGGAGCTCTGCTCGCGCTCAGCGGCAAACGCTCGCCCGAAGGCCACGAGGCCGGCGAAAACGAGCGCCATCCACAAGACCCCCGGCGCAATTGCGGGGGCGTTGTGCGAGTCGAACTGAAACCCAAAGTTGGCGATAACCAGGGCCAGGACGACGAACTGAGCGAGGGCGGGCACCAGCTCGCGCGTGCGCCATTCGGACATCAGATCCTTGCGCGCCACGGCCAGCGCGACGGCGATCGGACGCATCAGTGCACGACGCGAAGACGCGTCGGCACTCCGGCGACACGCCCTCGGCGCAGCTCGACGGTGCGCTGGCACAACCGGTTGGCAAGCGCGTGGTCGTGGGTGGCGATGACCGCGGTGCGTCCCCGCATGATTCGAGCCAGCAGCTCCGCGCCACCTGAGTCGAGGCTGGCGTCGGGCTCGTCCAGCACCAGCAACTTCGGGTCATGGAGCACCGACCTGCCTATCGACAAGCGCTGCTGCGCGCCGCGAGATAGTTTGGCGGCGAGCCGGCTTGCGAGCTCGGCGAGACCGACAAGGTCCAGAACCTCAGCCACCCGCCCGCGATCGACCCCCTGGAGAGTGCAGAAGAAGGCGAGGTTCTCGGCGGCCGACAGCGCTGGGTATAAACCGGGAGCGTGAGCGACGTAACCAATTCGCGCTCGTAGGCGGCGGCGCTCAACCAGCGCGTCGAGACCGAACATCTCCAGAGTGCCCGAGGTCGGACGCGCGGCAGTGGCGAGGATCCGAAGCAGGGTCGTTTTGCCGGCCCCGTTCTCTCCCAGCACGGCCAGGTGCTCGCCGGCGTCAACAGCCAGGTCGACGTCGTCCAGCGCCACCTCGGATCCGTACCGCTGCGTGAGCGAGGTGGCGACGATGGCGCTCATGCGGCGCTGTCTTCAGGTGTCTTGAGCAGCGGCCAGAGCACGAAGGGGCCGGCCGCGAACAGGAGCAGCGTCGCGACGAGCAGGGTCATGACGCGCCCACGGGACTGGCCACCCGCGACGCCACCGGGACCAATGCCGCCCGCCGAGCGCCCGCGTTGCCGAGGAGCACGCCCAGGATGATGATCGCGCCGCCGGCCCAGATCCAACTCACGAGCGGGTTGACGAAAACCCGAAACGAAGCCGAGCCGTCGCTGTTGGTGCCGGCCAGCACCACATAGACGTCAGCCAAGGGTGTGGTGCTGATGGCGACGTGCGTCAACGACTGGCCGCCGAGGCCTGCGTAGGTCGCACGGGCGGGTTCGAGCGTCTGGTCACCGAACTGCATCGCAGCCACGAGCTCTGAATGGTCAGCGAGCTCGCGGGTCTGGACCCCGGCGTATGTGAGCGTGTAGCCGGCAATCGAAACCTGCTGCCCGGGCTGGAGAGTCACGTCTTTGTCTTGCTGCCAGAAATGTGATGCGGCCAGGCCGATGACGACGACGGCCAACCCAAGGTGTGCCAGGTACGCGCCATAACGCCGCCGCCGCCTCGCCACCAATGCGAGAGCACGCGACCAGCCCCCGCCCGCGAGACGCCATCTCCCGATCGCGCGCCCGTACTCGTAAAGCACGGTGCTCGCAACCGCGAACGCCGACGGGATCGCCAGCAGCGCTGGCAGCGAGCGAACGCCGGCAGCAATCAAGGCCGCCAGCAGCACGGCGAATGCCGCCGCCGGCCATCGCAGCGATCGCCACAATGGCCCGCCCGCGTGGCGCCACGGCACCAATGGACCGGCCGCCATCAGCAGGAGGATGGCCGCAAACAGCGGACCCGCAGCACGCTCGTAATAAGCGGCGCCGACGACGCGCTGCTGGCCCGCCAGGCCCGACACCAGCGGCAGGACGGTGCCCCAGAACACGACGGCGATGACGCCGATGAGGAGCAGGTTCTGCAGCGCGAACGCGCCTTCGCGCGACACAGCCGGCGTCGGCTCAACGTTCGATTTGAGCGAGCCCGAACGGAAGGCGAGCAGGCCGACCGAAAACAGCAGGCACGCACCGAGAAAGCCGAGGAACCACGGACCGATCGCGCTGACCGCGAATGTGTGCACGGAGGGAACGATCCCGCTGCGGACTATGAAGGTGCCGAACACGACGAGCAGGAAAGCCAGGATGACGAGCCCAAAGTTCCATCCCCGCAACCGGCCGCGACGCTCCTGCACCTGGGACGAGTGCAGGTAGGCCGTCGTCGCGAGCCACGGCATCAGCGCGACGTTCTCGACCGGGTCCCAGCCCCAATAGCCGCCCCAGCCGAGAACGTGATACGCCCACCACATGCCTAGCAGCAGCCCGGTGCTCTGCAGCCCCCAGGCGACGAGTGCAAAGCGCCGGGTGTGTGCGATCCAGGCCGCGTCGGTGCGACCGGCCAGCAGGGCGGCCGCCGCGAAGCTGAATGGAACCGCAAACGATGCGAAACCGGCGAGCACGACCGGCGGGTGGATCAACATCCCGCCATCGCGCAGCACTGGATTCAGGCCAAGGCCGTCGGGTGGTGTTATCTGCAACACGTCGAACGGGCTCGCGACCAGCACGAGCACGAAGAGGAAAAAGGTGACGATCACCGCCATCACCCCGGCGGCGTAGGCGGCGAGCCTCGGTCCGAGCGTCGAGCTCGCCAGCAGCGAGGCGCTGCCCAGGATGGCGAGGATGAGCACCCAGTAGATCAATGACCCTTCCTGGCCGCCATAGAACGCGGCCGCAACGAGGGCGACCGGAGTCGAGAGATCGCTGTGCTCTGTGACATACGCGAGCGAGAAGTCGTGCGTGAGAAGTGCCGTCTCGAGAATGAGTGCCGCGATGAAGATCATCACCGCGGTTGCATAGAACGCGCGACGGCCGACCTGGATCATCACGCCGTTCTCGGCCCGGCCGGCCCAGAAGGAAAGGAGCGCCGAGAACGCGGCCAGCACAAGGCCGGCGAGAAGTGCACCGGCGCCGAGGTAGGCCAGGATCACCGGTTCACTGCGTGTAAGGCTTGGTCGAAAAACGGGACGGGCATTTCGCGAGCACCGCACGCGCATGGAAGACCCCGTCCGCGCCCAGCCTGCCGTCGGCCACAACCGTGATCCCGGGCTTGAAGATGTCGGGCAGCGTGCCCGTGTAATCGACCGGCACGGATGCCGTCCCGTCTTTCTCGGTAAAGCGCACGTGCAGGCCGCCATCGGTGCGCTGGATGTCGTTCTGGACGACGCCGGCGACGCGAACGTCTCCTGCCGATGGCTGCTGGGAGCGCAGCTCGGACACCGTGAGGTAGTACTCCGCCGAAGCTCCTGAGGCCGAATACACCAGGTAGCCGACGCATGCGGCCACCACCGCGATCACGAGGCCCCAGCGGATCATGCTGCGATCAGCCTGAGGTAGTGATCGAGCGTAGTGGCGTCGAGCGGCCCGGCAAAAGATGCCGCCACAACACCGTCAGCGGTTATGAAGATCGTCACCGGCGGCCCGACCACGCCGTAGGCGTTGTAGCTGCCGGAAACGATCGGCCCCGCGGGGTAGGTATACGGGTGCTGCTGCTCGAACGACCGAACTCCGATCGTGGTGTCCTGCATGGCAGCGCCGACGAAAGCGACCTGGGGGTGGGTTGCCGCGGCGTCCGCAAGGACTGGCTGCTCCTGCACGCATGGGCCACACCACGACGCCCAGAAGTTGACGACCACGGGCTTGCCCCGCAGATCGCGCACACCGACCTCGTGCCCGTCGAGCTGCTGGATGGCAAGGTCGGGGGCCGTGTGACCGAGCAGGTGAGGACTCGTCAGCGCCGCGTGCTGCAAGCCCCAAGCAAGCGACACCATCAGGGCGATTCCGAGGACGAGGGCGCCGGCCGAGATCAAACCGGACCTGACGTTCAACGGGCTGAGTCTAGTGGGCTGCAGCGGGCGCATGGGCAGCAGATCGGGGCAGGCGACCGCCAGGTCGCCGGTCCGGGCGCCGAGACGAAGGAAGGGGTGGCGCGAGAAGGAGCGCATACCTTTGGGGCCCCCGCGCGAAGCGCGGGAGGATGCGAAGCGCCGGGCCCCCTGACGCGCGGATCGGCGTCCTGAGCCCCGATATGCGCTCATGTCGTCCCGCTGCAGACCACCAGTTAGTCGGGGAGCGCGTTCGCCGCCGCTATTCGGCCGTACAGATGGCCGCTGGGCTTGATCGTCCGCTCGAGCGACTTGCGGTCGACCTCGATCAATCCGAAGCGCGTCGCGTATCCGCGGGCCCACTCGAAGTTGTCGGTATTGGTCCAGTGGAAGTAGCCTCGAACGTCGACGCCATCGCCGATCGCGAGCAGCACGTTGGCCAGGGTCTCGGTGATGTACCGGCCACGCCATTCGTCGTCACCTGTGGCGAGACCGTTCTCTGTGATGTATACGGGTTTGCCAAGGTCGCGCAGCTCGTTCAGCACGGTGCGCATCCAGCTGGGGTCCGCGCTCAGGCCCATGTCGGTCACGGGACGGCCCGGGACGTTGAAACGCCGGATGAACTGGTCCCGCGGCCGCCGGGCATCAAAAGCGCACATCTGGCCCCAGTAATGAGCGATGCCGATGTAGTCGCACGTCGACTCGACGATCCTGCGCAGCTGGCCCGGAGCGACCGGCCATCGGTCGAGAACCATCTGCGATGTCTGCGCCGCCCAGCGATCTCGGCGCCTGTCAGAAGCCGGCAGGAACAGCAATTTGTGATGTGACAGGCCGACGGACGCATCGGGCCATTTGCGCTTGATCGCGCCGTATGCCAGCTCATGGGCCTTGCGCATGTTGCTCGTCACGCTGTAGAGCCCGACGACGTCGCCCTTACGACCCGGGGGAAATTCTCCGAAGACCCACCCATTGGCTCCATAGATCGTCGGCTCGTTGATCGTGCACCACAGCCCGACGAGGTCACCGAGCTGGTCGACGACGTGCCGCACGAACGGCAGAAATCCGTGAGCGGCATCGGGTGCCGACCAGCCACCTTTGCTCGCAAACCAGATCGGGCTCGTGAAGTGATGCAGCGTCACCATCGGCTCGATGCCCTGTTCGCGCAAATCGCCGAGGACGTCTCGGTAGTGACGGATCTGCAGTGCATCGAACTCCCCCCGCGAGGGCTCGATCCGTGACCACTCGATCGACAGCCGGTGCGCGTTCTGGTTCAGCCGGCGCAGGAGCGCGGAGTCTTCGCGGTAGCGGTGGTAGTTGTCGTTGGCAATCCCAGACGTGTCTCCGTTGGCGATCCGGCCGGGCTGCTGCTCGAACTCCCACCAATCGCAATTGCGGTTGTCGCCTTCGACCTGGTGCGCGGCGCTGGCCGTTCCCCAAAGGAAGCCCTCTGGGAAACGCCCGACCTGACCCGCCTCGGTCAAGCGACCGCTTGCTTTTCGATTTTGGGCGGAGGCACGTACTCCCACCTGACCGGTTTCTCGCCGTCCATCTCCAAAACGAGCATGCCTGCTTTGTCCACGACCTTGCGATACATCTCGCGCTCGTTGTGTGGCCGGCCGTCCAGGAGGATCCAGGCGGCCTGCAGCGGATCGGCGTGGCTGACAGCGGCCATGGTGTCGCCCGGATGCTCGCGGACGATTCTGCGCACCACGTCGAGGATGCGGCCGCCCATGCGCTCCACAGACTCGTCGCCCGGAACCAGACCGCGCCTCGCCTTGTGCACGAACCAGAGCGGGCGCCGTAACGGGATGTGCCAGGACGGCAGCCCCTGCAGGTAGCGGCTGAACTCTGCCTCGCGCAGCTCGGCGTCCGCTTCGAGGATCGCCGGCGGATCGAGCTTCGTAT
>DATNOD010000149.1:0-3429 GCA_035601515.1 Candidatus Eiseniibacteriota bacterium
AACGCTAGCTACTCTAATTGCTGGCCTGGCCCCGAAGCCCCTACGGGCCACCAGGCGATGCGCGAAAGCGGGCGTAGCACAATGGTAGTGCGCCAGCCTTCCAAGCTGGTTACGTGGGTTCGATTCCCATCGCCCGCTCCATTGCAGTCGTTCGCGTGCCTCCTGACCGACGTCGGTTAGCATCGGCGGTCGTGGCCGCAACCATTCCCATCTACCTGGAAGTCGGAAAGAAGCGCGTGTTCGCATCGGCGCTTGACTGGCCGGGATGGACGCGTGCGGGCAAGGACGAGAACCTGGCGATCGAGGCGCTGCTCGCTTACTTGCCGCGCTACGCGATCGTGCCCAAAACGGCGCGCATCGACTTTCCCGCCACCGCGGAGTTCAAAGTCGTAGAGCGCGTCACGGGCAACGCGACGACGGATTTTGGCGCGCCCGGCATACCCGCATCGAGCGATACCAAAGCGCTCCCGGTCGCTGAGGCGGAACGCATCTGCGCTCTGCTGGCAGCTTCGTGGAAGGCCTTTGACAACGTGATCTCGAAAGCCCCTGCGGAGCTGCGCAAAGGACCACGGGGCGGAGGTCGCGACCGCGACAAGATCGCCGACCACATCATCGACGCGGAGTCGGCATACACGACCAGGCTTGGGCTCAAGCTGCGCGCTCCCAAGCGAGACGACGCGGCGGGGGTTGCGGCCACCCGCAAGGCGATCCTCGATGCGATTCGCTCAAGCGCAGGCGGTCCGCAAGCAGGCGAGAAGAGATGGCCGCCCCGATATGTCGCCCGCCGCATGGCCTGGCATCTGCTGGATCACGCGTGGGAGATCCAGGACCGCAGCTCGTGAGCGGAATACTCGTCGTGCTTGC
This sequence comes from Candidatus Eiseniibacteriota bacterium, assembly GCA_035601515.1. Taxonomy (GTDB): domain Bacteria; phylum Chloroflexota; class Dormibacteria; order Dormibacterales; family Dormibacteraceae; genus UBA10449. Next base: position 865 of record DATNOD010000149.1, read on the forward strand.
CCATCCCGACGACGAATCGATGGGCACGGGCGGCATCATCCTGCGACACACCCGCGCAGGCATCGACGCGCACCTCATCTGTGCGACGCGTGGGGAGCAGGGCTGGGCCGGCGGGCCAGCGGGAAATTCCGACGAGCTCTCGCGCATCCGCACGGCTGAGCTGGAGGCCGCCGCGACAGCGCTGGGATTGAGCGCTTACGAGCTCTGGGATTACCCCGATGGCAGGGTCGAGACATCGAGCCATGTCGAGATCACAGAGCGCATCCGCGAGAAGATCTCGACGATGGCGCCCGCGGTGGTCGTCGGTTGGGGTCCCGACGGCGCATACGGCCACCCCGACCACATCGCCATGGGACGCTGCACCGACGCCGCGGTCGCGGCGATTCCGGAATCCGCGCGGCCGGCTCTGTATCACGTAGCAATCGACGCGGCGCTTGCGGATTTCTATCGTGCAGCGATCGAGCTCAACGGCGAGGACGGCAGCGTTCTTCCGCTTGTGGTCATGGATCGGGTCGACCTCGTGCTCGAGCTGAGCCCCGAGGAGGTGCAGATGAAGCTGAGGGCGATCGACTGTCATCGGAGCCAGCTCGAGCCATGGCGAGTGGAGATACGTAACCATCCACATCTGCTTCAGCAGGGATACGGGCGAGAGCCTTACATCTCCCTGTCACAGAACTCGCCCGCACTTACGGATGCCGGACTGCTTGGCGAATTTGCTTGAGCAATTGCAAGCCTTACCGATCGTTGCCTGGCAACAAACGTAGAACGCTCGGCGGAGAAGGTCAGCCCTGAAGTATCCTGGGACGCGACTTCGGGCCGGCCCCGAGATCAATACCTAGGCGGGGAGATTTAGGCTGATGGAAACACAAGAGGCCGTTGCGGAGAGCACGCCCATGGAGACTGATGGCCAATCCGACGCGAAGCGTGATGGACAGCAGAAGTTCACGCTCGGCCCTAACGACAGCCTCGAAGGCAAGCTGACCTACGGCGGGCATATGACCGTCAACGGTGGGCACGCCGAAGGTGAGTTTCGGATCGGGGGCAACATCGAGATCGGGAACGGAACGGTCGTCAAAGCCCTTCTTGAGGCTTCCAACGTCAACATCAAGGGCGAGGTCGAAGGCAGGCTCACGGCCCGCGACAAGCTCACCCTGGGGAAGCAAGCGAAGCTGAACGGCGACGTACAGGTGCGCAGGCTGCAGATCGAGGACGGCGCCAGCTTGAACGGCTACGTCCGGATGGGCGACTTTGAGCAGCAGGCCCCCGGCAGCTAGGCGTCCGATCACGACGTCGGCGGACGAGCCGCCGACCCAATCCCCGCCCGCCGTTTCGAACCAGCCGAACTCGGTCATGCTCGGCCCGCGCGACCGCGTGATCGGCCAGATCTACATCGAGGGTGATCTTCGGGTTGGAGGGGTCGTCGAGGGCGAGGTGGAGGTCACCGGCGACGTTGAGATCGACGACATGGCGAAGGTCAAAGCTTCGCTGGCCGGACGCGACGTGACCATTCGCGGCCATGTGAATGGCGCTGTGGTCGCGCGAAAGCGTCTCGTTGTGGCCAAGTCGGGCTCGTTGTTCGGCGATGTCCGAGTGGCGCGCCTGGCCATCCAGGATGGCGCCACGTTCAGCGGCAAGGTGTCCATGGGCGCTGGAGCGGCGACCGCCCCGGCCGTCAAGGTGGTCGAGGCCCCGACCCCGCTTCTCGAGCCCGAGCCGAAGCTCGCGACCGAGGTCGAGAAGCCGGCCGCGCCGATCGTGGCCGCGCCGATCGTGGCGGCTCCGAAAATAACTCCGCCGGCCATCATCAAGACGGCGGCGCCGGCTCCGGTGGCCGAGCTCCGAGTGGCCGGCAAGGACGGCAAAGGCAGGCCGGGAGCAGCGCCGATCAAGGGCAAGCCCGACAAGAACAAGAAGAAGCGGCGCTAGGTCGCGACTACTTCTTCTTGCCGGCGGCCTTCTGGGCCTTGGCGGCTTTCGGTGGCATGGCGCGGGTGAAGGCAAGAGAAGATGCAATCCACGTCTTGGTCGCGGCCGGCTTGGCGCTCCAGTTGGTGGGCGCCATCACGTAGCCCTTCATCGCGTGTCCGGGCATAGGCTCGAAATCCCGGCCACCTTGCTTGCGGATGGGCGCGGCCTGGTCGTCAGGCAGTCGTACGAACAGGTCCTCACCGAAAAGCCCGCTGAACATGTTGCCGTTCACGAATGCAGCCAGATTGCCGAACATCGGCCGCATGGTCACGGCGGGCTCGTCGGGCACCAGCTTCGAGAACGCCGCCTTGGCGTGCTCGCTGGGCTTGGGCATCATGCCTGGCCGCATCTGGCTCATTGAGGCCCTTGCTCCTACGGGTACGAGACCACGCAGCCGCCGGCGCCGCCGTTGAATGCGTTGCTCCACAGCGACTGAACTGGGTACGACGCGCCGCCGCTGAGGGTCACGTTCTGCGCAGCGCCCTGGCCGGAGCTGATCCACGCGCACTTGTCGCCGTTCTCGGCGCCGGCGCCATCAACCCAACCTGTGCTCGGGAACGGATCGGTGATGGTCTCGGCATATTCATGTCCACCGAC
>DATNOD010000150.1:0-8096 GCA_035601515.1 Candidatus Eiseniibacteriota bacterium
TCGGTCCGTGCTTTCAACTGCCTCAAGGCAAACGAGATCCAGACCGTCGGCCAGCTGCTCCAGAAGCGCGAGGAGGAGCTGCTCGCACTCCGCAACTTCGGGCGCAAGTCGCTGGACGAGATCAAGGAGAAGCTCGTCGAAAAGGGCTTCATCAAGCCTGAGGAGATGGGCACCGTCCTTCGGGGCTGAGCCTTTAGATGCGACATCAGAAAAGCGGCCGCCGATTCAACAGGGATACCGACGCGCGTAAGGCGCTGATGCGCAACCTGTGCACGTCCCTGCTGGAAAGCGGCCGCATCACCACCACCGAGGCCAAGGCCAAGGAGCTGCGCCGCTGGGTCGAGCGGTTGATCACCACCGCGAAGGACCAGGACCTCAGCGCGCGGCGCCGCGTCGCCGAGGAAGTCTCCAAGCCTGAGGTGGTGGAGCGGCTGTTCTCGAACCTCCTGCCGCGACTGGCGGAGCGGCCGGGGGGCTACACGCGAATCATCCACAAAGGCCCGCGCCTTGGCGATGCCGCGCCGATGGTGATCATCGAACTCGTCGACTAAAAGTGATTCCCCTCTCCCCGAAGGGGAGAGGGTTAGGGAGAGGGGCGGAACTGGCAGTTTCGGTTCAAAAGTGAATATCAAGGTCGTGCTCGAGTACGACGGCAGCGGGTTTGCGGGCTGGCAGCGGCAATCGCGTGGGCGGACCGTGGAGGCTGAGCTGAAACGGGCGCTGCGTGAGCTGACCGGCAAGGACCATGTGGTGTATGCGGCGGGACGCACCGATGCCGGTGCCCACGCCGAGGGTCAGGTCGTGAACTTCCAGTTCGAGGGCCGGATCACGCCGCAGCGACTGGCCGCGGCGCTGAACGCCCGATTGCCGGACGACGTGGCCGCGCTCAGCGCCGAGGTGGTCCCGGATGACTTCCACGCTCGGTACTCCGCCCGGTGGCGTCGGTACCGATACCGCTACCTGGACCGTCCGGCCAGGCCCGCCCTCGACCGAGGGCGCTGCTGGCACGTTGGCATCAGGCTCGACGTCGATGCGATGTCGAAGGCGGCGCAGCCGCTGGTGGGGCGGCACGACTGGACCAGCTACTGCTCGGCCTCGGAGCCGCCTGACGGCAGGGTGCGCGAGATGCGCTCGGCAAAGGTCGTGCGGCGAGGCGACTTCGTCGAGCTGGAGCTGGTGGCGGAAGGGTTTCTGCGAGGACTGGCGCGCAGCATCGCAGGCGCGCTGGCAGAGGTAGGGCGCGGGCGCCGGCGATCGGAATGGGTGGGAGAGGTACTGCGAGCGCGGGACCGGCGCCTGGCGCCGAAAACGGCCCCCGCCGGGGGCCTGACATTGATGGAAGTGATTTACTAGGCAACCTGAATGAGCAAACAGAAGACGTGGACGGCGAAAGCCGCGGATCTGAAGGGTGATTGGTTTGTGGTCGATGCCACGGACCAGGTTTTGGGCCGCCTTGCGAGCAGTGTGGCCAAGATCCTGCGCGGCAAGCACAAGCCCACGTTCACCCCGCACCTGAACACCGGCGACCACGTCGTGGTGATCAACGCCGCCAAGGTCAAGGTCAGCGGCGCCAAGCTCCTGGGCAAGGAGTACACGCGGTACACCGGCTACCCCGGCGGTCTGCGCAAGCGCACGCTGCAGAAATCGCAGGAGATCGACCCGACGTTCCCGATCACCAACGCGGTGCGCGGGATGCTGCAGCGAAACACGCTGGGCGCCGACATGCTGAAACGACTTCGCGTCTACGCCGGGCCCGACCACGGGCACGTCGCGCAGAAGCCGAAGGTCGTCACGTTCGATTCCAGAGGGGACATCAAGATTGGCTGAGACGTTCAACCGAGGCACCGGCCGCCGCAAGAACGCGATCGCGCGGGTGCGCCTGCAGCCGGGCGAGGGCCGGATCACGGTCAACGAGAAGGACCCCCTGGCTTATCTGGGCCGGCGCGTCCTCGAGATGGCGGCGCTGGCGCCCCTTCGCGTGACCAGCACCCAGCGCAAGTTCGACATCACCGTGAAGGTCATTGGTGGCGGCAACAGCGGCCAGGCGGGCGCGATCGCCCACGGTATCGCACGAGCGCTCATCAAATACGACCCAGATTTCCGGCCCGTGTTGAAGAAGGCGGGCCTTCTGACACGCGACGCGAGGATGAAGGAGCGCAAGAAATACGGACTGAAGAGGGCGCGGAAAGCACCCCAGTACACGAAGCGGTAGGGGAGGGAGGCGGCAGACGCCTCCACTGGCCCGACTGCCGCAACACTCGCGACCTCGGTGGGCTTCCGACCAGATCGGGAATGACGCGCTCGGGCATCGTCATCCGCTCCGACAACGTGGCCAGCCTCACGCCCGCCGGGCGGCAGGCGATGATCGATTACGGCGTGGCGACCGTGATCGATCTGCGGAGCGAGTCGGAGGTGAAGGGCGCGCCTGGTCCTCCTTTTTCCGAGTTCCAGAGCATGAGCCCTGCGACGGCGATCACCGACGGCGCCGTCCCTGCATACCTGAACATCCCTCTGATCGACGATGCCACCGCGCCGATCCTCAACGAAGCCCCGGCGATGCCGGAGCGCTACATGCTGATGCTGGAGCGGCGCCACGCGGCATTCGGCTCGGTCTTCGAGGCCATAGCCGCGACAGACGAAGCGGTGCTCTTCCACTGCTTCGCGGGTAAGGACCGCACTGGTTTGGTCTCGGCGCTGATGCTGTCGCTCGCCGGCGTCGATCCCGAAGCCATCGGCGCCGACTACGCCGAGACCGACATCCAACTCGCCGGCCGTTACGAAGAGTGGCTTGCGAAAGCCGCACCTGAGCGGCTCGAAAACATGCGCGACGAGCTGCGCTGCCCGCCGGAGTGGATGCTCAGCACGCTCGAGAACGTCGAGAAGAAATGGGGTGGGGTGGAGGCGTACCTGGAAGCGGCGGGCCTGTCTTCATCGACGATCTCGCGCCTGCAGTCAAAACTGACCAGCTAGTACTTATTCCGCCCGTCTTGCGCCAAACGCGCCAAATTCCCCAATTCCATAGGCGCGTTTGGATCCAAACGTGCGGAATCTGCCGGACTTCAAGGTCCCCCGTTCGCGCGAAAAAACGCCATCGCCGCATCGACGCTCGGTACCGACAACACGTTCGAGCTCGCGAACTCCTGAGCCCCAGGCCATGTGCTGCGCCGAATCCGCGCCGCCGCCTCCTCCCGGTCGTAGTCCGTGCGCCGAAACTCCACCCCAGGGCCCAGCAAGGCCCAAAACGCTCCGGTTTCTCCGTACGGCATGCCCACACTGCCCGGGTTGATGACACGTATCCCATTGACCATCCGGTCGAACGGCATGTGGGTGTGTCCGCAAACGACTACATCAGCCACCACGCCGTCGAGAAACTCCCGCAACCGCGACTCAGCTGTCTCGGCCGTCATCATCTCCTCATCGCTGCGGGGGGATCCGTGACAGAACAGCACACGGCCGACGCCGTCGACCTCAACCGAAACCGGTTCGGAGAACGACGCCAGAAAATCCCGATGCTCGCGTAACAGCTGCGAGGCGCACCAGTCGAACGCCGGTCCAGGCAGCCGAGGAAGCTCCTCGCCATCGAAGGCGGTCACCAGGCCGCGGTCGGCGTTGCCGCGCACGAACCGAGCGCGGGGGAGTGCGCGAAGGACTTCGAGAGTCTCGATCGGCAGCGGTCCCGACGCCACGTCGCCGCAGATCATCAACAGGTCGGCGTCGGTGACGGCGATGTCGGCGAGCACCGCCTCAAGAGCCGGCAAGTTGCCGTGGATGTCGGCGAGCACCGCGACCCTCATCGACATACAGCCTAGTCGGCCGACGCCAACCGCCGATTCCCGTCACGATTAGGGCGTGAAATTCGGCATCGCCATCTTTCCCACCGACTACGCGATCTCGATGACCGAGCTCGCGCCCCTCGTCGAGCAGGCCGGATTCGAGTCCCTTTGGGTCGCCGAGCACTCCCACATCCCCACCAGCAGGCAGAGCCCGTGGGCGGGCGGCGCCGAGCTCCCGAAGCACTACTGGCATGCGCTCGACCCGTTTATCGCCCTGACGGCGGCTGCGCTCACTACCAAAACCCTCAAGGTCGGCACTGGCATCTGCCTCGTCATTCAGAGAGACACCATCCAGACCGCCAAGCAGGTGGCAAGCCTCGACCACATCTCCAACGGGCGCTTCCTCTTCGGCATCGGCGGCGGGTGGAATAGGGAGGAGATGGCCGACCACGGCACCGAATTCTCCAAACGCTGGAAGCTGATGCGCGAGCGGGTCGAGGCGATGAAAGTCATCTGGAGCCAGGACGTTTCGGAGTACCACGGCGAGATGGTCGATTTCGGACCCATGTGGTGCTGGCCGAAGCCGGTTCAGAAACCGTACCCGCCGATCATCCTCGGCGGAAGCGGGCCCAACATCCTCAAGCGCGTGGTCGCGTACGGAGATGGATGGATGCCGAATCGCGGCGATGTCCTTGGTCGCCTGCCCGAGCTTCGCGAGCTTGCAAAAGCGGCTGGTCGAGGCGAAATTCCGCTCACCACGTATCCAAAACCAACCCCTGAAGAAATCGAGCAGTTCCAGAAAGCCGGCGTCGACCGGTGCATCTTTTATGTTTCGCCCGACGGCCGCGACGAAGCCCTCGCCTCGCTCGAAAAGATCGAGAAGCTCACCAGCCCTTATCGCTGAGCGGCGAGCAAGATGTCTACCAACCCTTAACAACCAGGGTTGGAACGCGGCCAGGTGCGTTCGAAAATCCTCCTCGACAAATCATCAGCACGTTCAGGAGGATCGCGAGTGAAAGAAAAACCGCCCGTCGTCAAGCAGCTCTACAGGCTCAGCGTCGAGCCGCGCGTAGTCGAGCAGCTCGCGAAGCTGGCTGACCGTTTACGCGAGCCGCGCAGCCGCCTGGCAACGCGGCTGTTCACCGAGGCCGTGATGGGAGCCAAACCGGCCGCCCGCTCGAAGGCGCGCGCCAACGGAAACCACGCGAGCTAACATCGCCATGTGCGCACGATCTCGGCGATGCTCCGCTGGCGGGCTCGCCGGCGTCCGAATTTTCCGGCCACCTGGTACAAGGGCAAGGAGCGCACGTTCGACGAGATGAATCGAACGAGCTCCGAGCTCGCCGCAGGGCTGGTCGAAGAGCTGGGAATCGAGCCGGGAGACCGCGTGGCCATCCTCGACAAGAACTCCGACGACTACATCGAGCTCCTCTTCGCGCTTGACAAGGCCGGAGCGGTGGCGTGTCCGATCAACTGGCGCCTGACCGCGCCCGAGGTTGCCACCGTGGTCGGCGACGCCGATCCTAACGCGCTCGTGGTCAGCGACGACCTCCGGCAAAACGCCGACCAGGTCACGTGTCGTGTCGTCGGCTATGCGGACCTGCCTCGGGTGAACGGCGGCGCAGATCCGCATCGCGATGCCGAGGAAAACATCACGTGGCAGCTCTACACCTCAGGCACCACTGGCATTCCGAAAGGAGCGATGCTCACCAACCTCAATCTCTTCGCGCTCTCAGGGGCTCTGCCGATGGAGATCAAAGGCTTGGACGAGTACGGCCGCTCGCTTGTAGCGATGCCGCTGTATCACATCGGCGGCTGCGGCTGGGCGCTCGGCGTGATCGGTGCCGGCTGCACAGCGGTGCTTGTGCGCGACTTCATCCCCCAGGACGTGCTGAAAACCATCATCGACGAGCGCATCAGCACGGCATTCCTCGTCCCGGCAGCACTCTTGTTTCTCACATCGCTGCCAGAGTCCCAGGGCGCCGACTACTCCGCACTCAAGAACATCGCATACGGCGCATCGCCGATCACGCCCGAGCTGCTCAAGCGCTCGATCCAAACGTTCAACTGTCGATTCACCCAGGTCTATGGGCTGACGGAGACTACCGGTGCGGTGACATTCCTTCAGCAGGAGGACCACGTCGGTGAGCGTTTCCTGAGCTGCGGCCGGTCCGGGTTCGGACACGATCTGAGGGTGGTCGGACCCGACGGCAAAGACGTCCCCGCCGGCGAGATCGGCGAGATCGTCTATCGCGGCCCGGGCACCATGGCCGGCTACTGGCGCAAAGAGGGCGAGACCAAGGAGGCGATTCGCGACGGCTGGTTCCATACCGGCGACGCCGGCACCATGGACGCGGAGGGATTCATCTACATCAAGGACCGCATCAAGGACATGATCATCTCGGGCGGCGAAAACATCTACCCGGCCGAGGTGGAGGCGATTCTCGCCGCGCACCCGAACGTTGCCGACGTGGCGGTGATCGGCGTCCCGGACGACACGTGGGGCGAGGCCGTCAAAGCCATCGTCATCAAGAAACCAAACGCCGGCCTCACGGCCGACGAGCTGATCGATTGGTCCAAGGACAAGCTCGCCGGTTTCAAGCGCCCCCGCTCGGTCGACTTCGTGGAAGTGATCCCTCGCAATCCGACCGGCAAGATCTTGAAAAAGGACCTACGCGCGCCCTATTGGGTAGGCCACGAGCGAGCCGTTCACTGACTGGATCGCCGAGCGTCAGGAGCGCCCGGCGGACCTACACTATCCGTCGGTGGGGGTAGCTCGGTGATCTACGTCCGGTCGCGCAGGTCGGTCGTGACTCTCGGTGCCTCCAGCCTCTTCTGCGCCCTTGCCTTCGGCCTCCTCGCCGTCGTCGCCACCCGCCAGCCCGAGGGCTGGGTGGCGGGCGTCGCCCTCGGCGCCGGATCGATCGGGGCCTGGGCGGTCGCGATCTGGTCCGGCATCCACCTTCATGCCTGGCCGGCAAGCAGGCTCGGCCTCTTCCGCGATCGCATCGTCGTCGTCCAGCGGCGCCATGAGATGCGGGCGCTGTGGGATCTCATGGAATCCGTCACGCTCTCGGACCCCGACTCGTGGCCAACGGTTCGCGTGACCGACCGCCTCACGATCCGCATTCGCAACGAACCGCCGTTCGGATTCCGGCCCGCCCAGTTCGGCCTCGAGCCCTCAGCCTGCCGCGACCTCATCCTCAGGCTCCGGGACGACGCCGGGCTCCGCTCGAGGCTGCCGGAGTTCGATTCCGCCCGCGACCTCACGGTTGCGCCGATCGTCTCGGGGGAGTTGATCAAGCCCCGCCTCTAGCTGGTCGATCGGGGCATCATGATCCGTGCAAGTGGTTAGCCTCCGGGGAAGGGACTTCCTCGATATCGCCGACCTTGATTCGGCCGAGCTGGGCTCGGTGCTGGCGCTTGCCCACGACATCAAGGCAGGACGCTGGTCGGACCGCCCTCTGGCGGGGAAGCACGTCGCCATGCTCTTCCAGAAACCCTCCCACCGGACGCGAGTTTCGTTCGAGGTCGGCATCGCCAGGCTGGGCGGAACGACGACCACCCTCGGCGAGCAGGACGTGCAGCTCGGGCGCCGCGAGTCCGTCGCGGATGCAGCTCGCGTTCTCGATCGATATGTCGACCTGATCGTCGCTCGAATGAGGAGCCACGCCGACCTGGTGCAGCTCGCCGGCGCCGCCGAGAAGCCGGTGATCAATGCGCTCACCGATCGCTCACACCCGTGCCAGATCCTGGCCGACCTCATGACCCTAGAGGAAGCGTCCGGCCCCATTGGCGAACAGCGGGTGGTGTATGTCGGCGACGGCAACAACATCGCGACTTCACTCATCGAAGCGGCCGCCCTGCTCGGCTTCCGGCTGACTGTGATCACGCCGCCGGGATATGAGCCCGGCCTCCAGGCCCTTGATCGCGCACGCGGAATCGGCACCGGCATCACCAAGGTGCACATCTCGAACGACATCGCCGCCCTCGACGGCGCCACCGCCGTCTACACCGACGTATGGGCCTCGATGGGACAGGAGGACCAGAGGGCCACGCGACGCCAGATCTTCGCGCCGTACCAGGTCAACCAGAGGTTGATGGATGCGGCGAAGGGAGCGGTCTTCCTGCACTGCCTTCCGGCTCATCGTGGCGAAGAGGTCACCGACGAGGTCATCGACGGGCCGAGGTCCAGAGTGTTCGACCAGGCCGGCAACCGGCTCTACGCACAGATGGCGCTAATGGCCAAGATCATGGAAACGCAGCGATGATCCAGCAGCTCGAGCAGTTCCTCGCCCAGTACCAGGAGGTCGTGAGACATCT
>DATNOD010000151.1:0-7297 GCA_035601515.1 Candidatus Eiseniibacteriota bacterium
GAGTACGGGTACATGTCGAACGTCACGTCCACGCCTGAGGCTTGCGCCTCGTCCAACAGGCCGGCGGCCGCGTCGTCGATCGCCAGATGCGAGATGTGGACCTTGACTCCGGACCTCCGCCCGATCTCGAAGCTCTCCCGGCAGCCCGATGCCACCCGGCTCCAGTAACCGCGCTGGTGAGGTGCGTACACCCCGCCGGCGCCGGCGACCACGCGACACAGATCGACCAGCTCGCCGAACTCGGAGAGCGCGCCGGGCTGATACTCGAGGCCCGCGGCCATGCCCACCGCGCCGGCGTCGAGCCACTCGACCAGATGCGAACGCATGGCCTTCGCCTCGTCGTCGGATGGAGGGCCGGGCTTCCAACCCATGGCGGCGACCTTGATGGCGAGGTGCGGCGCTTGAGGCACGAGGTGGTTTGGGATGCGGCCCTTGAACAGCGCCAGGTAGCCGGCGACGGACGTCCAGTCCCACCCGACCTCGGGGTCGCCATAGAAGACCTGCAGGTAATCCTTCACCTCACCCAGCCGATCCGGTGAAAGTGGAGCCCAGCTGAACCCGTCTGGCGACATCAGCTCGGTCGTGACGCCGTCGAGGACTCCGGCGAACTGGTCGACACCGCCGAGACGGGCGAGCTCGGAGTGGACGTGGACGTCGATGAAGCCTGGGGCAACCGTCAGTCCACGTGCGTCGATGATCCTCGCGGCGGGCGACCCTTCCAGGCGATCGACCGCCACGACACGGCCGCCAGAAATCCCGACATCCAGGCGCCGGCGCGGGGCACCGGTGCCGTCGACGACATCGCCACCGGTGATGAGGACGTCGAAGTCCACCGTCTAAGAGTCCAGCTGTTCGTTGCCCGCCTCGGCCAGCAGCTCCCGCGTCATTCGGTAGTTGCCGGCGAGCAAGCCGCCGTCGACTGGAAGCACGGCGCCGGTGATCCAGGAGGCCTCGTCCGAGGCCAGGAACATGGTTGCGTTGGCTATGTCTTCCGGCTCGCCCACGCGGCCCAACGGATACCACTTGACGAGTCGCTGAAAGACCACCGGGTCGCGGTCGATCCGCGCCTGCCAGATGGGCGTGCGGATGGTTCCCGGCGCTATGGCATTGCACCGGATCCCATGGGCTCCGTAACGAACCGCAATGCTCTGGGTCAGGTTGATCATGCCTGCCTTCGCGGCGCTGTAGGCCTCGTTGCCAAGCGCCGTGAGCGCGTTGACCGAGGAGATGTTCACGATCGCGCCGGAGCCCCGATCGATCATCGAGGGCAGCACCGCCTTGCAGCAGAGGAAAACGCTCTTGAGCACGACGGCCACATCGCGGTCCCAGGTGACCTCGTCCATCTCGAGAACGTCGTCGCCCTCGGCTATCGCTGCGTTGTTGACGAGCACGTCGACAGGGCCGAGCTCAGACGCGACTCGGGAAACCATGGCGTCCACCTGCCGCCGGGAGCTGACGTCCGCGTGCACCGAGGACACGCTGCCCCCCGCAGCCGAGATCTCCGCGGCAACGGCGTCAGCGCGATCGGGCAGCCAGTCGACCACCGCGACCTTCGCGCCCTCGCCTGCGAACCGCTGTGCGATCACGCGTCCGATCCCCGAGCCTGCGCCGGTGACGATCACCACCCGGCCCTGAAACCGCATTCGAATCAGTCGCCCACAGCAACGATCGCGTCGACTTCGATGTCGAATCCAGGTAGATCAGACTGGATCGTCGTTCGGGCCGGCATCGGATCGCGAAGGAACTCGATGTAGACCTTGTTCATGGCTCCGAAGTCGGCCATGTCGCGGAGGTAGACGCCTACCCGAACGGCGTCGGCGAGCGAGGCGCCGGCCGCAGCTGCAACTGCCTGGAGGTTGCTGAACGCCTGCCGCGCTTGTTCCTCGAAGGATGACTCGACCTTGGAGCCGTCGGGCCGAAAAGGACCCTGGCCGGCGAGAAAGAGAAAGCCGCCGCTGCGAATCGCATGCGAGTACGGGCCGGCCGGCGGGGGCGCGTCTGCTGCGCGGACCGGGACCCGGTTGTGATCACTCATCGTCTTGCCCCCCGTGTTCAAAGAATGCCGTACTTCTTGAAGACATCTGTGATGCTGGCCCCCTGGGCCAGGATCTCGCGCATCTCGTTCTCCCCGGACACTTTCTCGAGCGCGCGGGCGACGACATCTTTCTCTACGGATGCAGGCACGACCACGCAGCCGTCGTCGTCTGCGAGCACCAGGTCGCCGTCCGCCACGGAGACGCCGGCGACGGGAATCGTGCCGCGAATGGCGACGACCTCGAGGCGGCCTTTGGAGTCGGCGGGCGAAAGCCCGGTCGCAAACACCGGAAACTTCATGTCGACGATCCCCCAGCTGTCTCGGCTCAATCCATCGAGCACGACGCCCCGGCCGCCCCGGGCTCGGGTGTGCGTGCTGAGCAGCTCGCCCCAGAGCGCGCCGCCAGGTTGACCCTGAACGGCGCCGACGACCACCTCACCTGGCTGGAGACCGTCCAGGAGTTCCATCAACAACTTGTACGGCTCGGCCGGCAGTTGCGTGACCTCGATGGCGAGCATCGTCGCGGCCCGTCCGACGGCTTTCGCGCCCGGATAAAGAGGGCGCACGTCGTGTCGCATCACCTGATGGCGGTAGCCGGCGTCGTCGAGGATGTCGGCCAGCACCGACGAGTACAGGCGACTTGCGACGTCGTCCAAGTAGTCAGTTGCAAACCCGTCCACATTGCCTCCTCGCATCAGTCGCGGGCTCGGTGCGCGGCCGGCAAAAGACCGGCCGCCAGCTTTGCCGCCTGCTCCACAACAACCTCCTGATGTGGCTGTATCTCCTGCCCGCCGAAGCCGGCCAAGAGCCCCAGCAAAGGATCGTCAAGGCCGGTGCGTATTCCGGCCAGCTCCTCGATGATCGCCAGCCCGCAGTAGGGGACGTATGCCGGCGAGTAACCGCCCTCGTGACAGGCGACCAGCCTGCCGCCGCAAACGTCGCGGGCGACGGCGAGCACCATGCGAGTGAGCGTCCGATAGCCCTCGCTCGTCATCATCATCGAAGCGAGGGGATCCATCGCGCTTGCGTCCAGGCCGGACGCGATCAATATCAGGTCCGGGCGAAATGCCCTCAGCGCGGGAGCGACCACACGCTCGAAAGTGGCGGCGTAGGCGCCGACGCCAGACCCAGGCGGCAGCGGGACGTTGATGTTGTAGCCACGGCCGGCGCCATCGCCTGTGTCGCTGATCGCGCCCGAGGCCGGGGGGTAGTTGTTGTCCTGGTGGATCGAGAGGGTGAGCACGGTGGGGTCGGAGTAGAACGCGTGCTCGGTGCCGTTCCCGTGATGGACGTCCCAGTCCACGATCGCGACACGGGAGAGCCCTCGGGCTTGACGCGCATGCATCGCGGCCAGGGCGGTGTTGCCGAAGATGCAAAAGCCGCGGCCTTGATCCCTCTCGGCGTGATGCCCGGGCGGTCGTACGAGCGCGTAGGCGTTGTCCACCTTTCCGTCGAGCACGGCATCCACCGCAGTGATGCAGCCGCCCGCGGCCAGAAGCGCGATCTCGTAGGACCCGCGCCCGAATGGCGTCTCTTCGCCCGCCTCGCCGCCCGCTTCCGAGCTCAGCTTCTTGATGCGTTCGACGTACTCCCTTGTATGCAGGCGAAGAATCTCGTCCTCAGTGGCCGGACGCGGCTTCAGCTGGACCAGGTGATCAATGAGCCCGCTGACCTCGACCAGGTTGCGGATTCGCCGCTTGCCTTCGGCGCTTTCGATGTGCCCGAGTGGTTGGACGGTGAGGCTGGCCGGCATCACCGACGCGCCGGTGCCGGTGTCGTGCCACGCGTACAGCTCGTGCCAGAGGAAGCCTGTGGTCACAGCTCCTCTGTCGTGTCGTGTGGGGCGGATGGGCTGACCTCCAGGGCAGGCAGCAGCGGCTCGGGAGCCAGGTAGTTCTCGTACAGCCGGCGGATCAGAGGCCATAGACCCTGCGGTGCAAAGACCGCGATCCCCGCCAGGGCCAGGCCGAGGATCAGGGTCTGATAGTCGCCGAGGGCGACCAGGTACTGGTCGAGCCCGATGACGATGCCGGCACCGAGGATGGGACCGGCGAACGTGCCCCAGCCGCCGATGACGATCATCGCCAGCAGGTCGATGATCCGCGGGAAGTCGAAGATCGTAGTCGAGATCCCGCCGTTGTAATGGGTGCTGTAGCCGCCGGCGAGCCCGGTGAAGAAGGCGCTGGTCGCGAACAGCACGAGGCGGACGCGGAACTGATTGATGCCGCGGCTCACGGCATAGGTCTCGGAGTCGCGTAGCGCAGTCATCGCCACGCCGAGCGGCGAGTGGATCACACGCCAGATGACAAACGTGGCGATGGCGAAGATCAACCCCGCGAGGTAATAGAGGTAGATCGTGCGCTGGTTGCCGATCGCGTTGCCGAATTGAAAGGTCTGCACCGTGACGAGGCCATAGCCGCCCCCGCTGATGAAGCGCGGCCCGGTGACCGCGAACACTCGCGCGAGCTCATGGAACGCAAGCGTCAGCAGCACGACGTAAACGCCGCGCAGCCGCAGGGTGGGCAGGCCGATGCCGAGCGCCGCGACCACGGCAACCAATGGCGAGACAAGGATCGCGAGGAACGGGTTCCAGCCCAGGCTGTGAACGAGCACGCCTGAGGTCCAGCCTCCGACCGCGAACAGCGCCACCTGCGCGAAGGAGTAGATGCCGCCGTACCCCATGATCAGGTTCCAGGACTGTGCGACCACGGCCTGGACGAAGAACAGGATCAACAGCGTGATCAAGTAGGTGCCGATGTCGAGGCGGACGAGGAGCAGCGGGAGCACGATGCCAGCGGCAAGGACGCCGCCCACCGTCCACAGTGAGACCCGGCGCCACGGCGCGGCCGCCCGGTCGAGCGCCGGGCGCGTGAGGCCGACGGGCGCAGGGGTCCGCGTGCTCACAGCCGCCTCACCTCACCGATTCCGAAGAGGCCGTTCGGCCGCAAGATCAGCATCAGGATGATCAGCAGGAAGACGCCCGGCTGCGCCCAGGCGACGCCGTAGTAGACCTCGACGAAAGATTCGAAGATGCCGAGAACAAAACCAGCCACCAGCGCGCCGCGCACGCTGCCAAGGCCCCCGAAGATGGTGACGATCAGGGCCTGGATCATCGGGTTGAAGCCCGAGTTGGGATTCAGGAAGAAGAAAGGAGAGAGAAGGACGCCCGCCAGACCGGCCAGCCCGCCGCTGATGGCGATGACCATCCCGTAGGTACGCACGACCGGGATCGACATCAGGCTGGCCGCCTCCTGCTGCTGCGACACGGCGCGGATCGCCATCCCGAGCCGGCTGTAAGTGAGGAACAGGTAGACCGTCCCGAACAGGGCGAGCGAAGCGCCGATCACCAGCAATCCCTGCTTGGTGATCTGGACCTGGCTGACCGTGAAGTTGCCCGAGATGACGGGCGGGACGACCTTGTACTCCGGGTTGAAGATCAGGATCGCGGCCGCGGAGACGGCGATCGAGATCCCGACCGTCGCGATCAGCGTCGCGTTGTCGAAGCCCGGCTTGCCGATCACGGGACGGATGAAGATGAGGTGCATCACGTAGGCGAACGCGGCCGCTGCCAGCACCCCGATCGGCAGTGCGATCAGGATCGGCAAGTTCAAGCTCGAGACCACCCAGTACGCGACATAGGAACCGACCACGAACAGGGCGCCATGCGCGAGGTTCAACAGCCGAACCGCACCCCAGACCAGGGTCAGCCCGAGCGCCATCAGCCCGTAGACCGAGCCGAAAAGGATCCCGCCCCACGCCGCCTGCACGAACTGCGTGCTCATCCCAGGTAGCTCTCCAGCAGCGCCTTGTCCCGGAGCAGCTCATCGGCCGGACCCTGCCGCACCAACGATCCGGTCTCGAGGAGGTAGACGCGATCGGCCAGACCGGCGACGTGATTGGCGTTCTCATCGGCGATCAAGAGAGACATCCCGCTCTCCTTGACCTTGTGGATGCTGGCGTAGATCTGCTGCGTGATCAGAGGCGCGAGGCCGAGCGAGGGCTCGTCGATCAGCAGCAGCCTCGCCTTTGACATCAGGCCGCGGCCGAGGGCCAGCATCCGCCTTTCGCCACCCGAGAGCGTTCGGGCCAGCTGGCTCCCCCGCTGCTTCAGCCAGGGGAAGAGCTCATACACGCGGGCCAGGCGTGCGTCACGCTCGGACCATGTCGGACGGTGGTAGGCGCCCATGAGCAGGTTTTCAGTCACAGTCATGTCGGGGAAGAGCAGGTCGCCCTGAGGGATGTGCACCAGGCCGGCCGCCGCGATCGAATCCGCGCGCCAGCGTGTGATGTCCTTGCCGTCGAGCAGCACCTGTCCCGCGCGTGGCGGCAGCAGACCGGTGATGGCACGAAGCAATGTGGTCTTGCCGTGGCCGTTTGGACCCAGGACGACGACGCCCTCCCCTTCACGGACCGCGAGGTCGATCCCGTGCAGCACCTCGCCCCCTCCGTAACCGGCGACAAGACCCTTGACCTCAAGCATCGGCGGGCGCCGCCTCAGGACCCATCGGCGCCAGGTTGCCGAGATACACCTCGATCACCCGGCGGTCTCGAAGCACCTTCGCAGGAGGACCGATCGTGATCTGCTGCCCGTGATGGATGACGAGGATGCGATCGGCCAGTGCCTGGACGGCCTTCATCACATGCTCGATCATCAGGATCGTCACGCCGGTCTTGGCAACCATCCGGATCAGCTCGATCATCTGCGCGCGCTCGACAGGGTTGAGACCGCCGAACGGTTCGTCGAGCAGGAGCATCTGCGGACGCATGGCGAGCGCGGTGGCAAGCATCAGGCGCTTTCGGGCGAGCACCGGCAGCTGGCCGGCCAGTGTTCGCTGCTGGGCGGCCAGGCCGCAGAGGGCCAGGGCATCGAGCGCGTCATCCTGCGCCTGGTGCTCGAACCAGAGCGTCGGATGCTGTCCGTCACGCCCGAATGTGCCCCCAATCAGCACGTTGGTCAGTACGGTCTGACTATCGAACGCGACAGTGGTCTGAAAGGTGCGCGCGAGGCCGAGTCTGCTGATCTGGTGCGCGCGCAGCCCCTGGATCTCGCGGTCTTTGAACTTGATGATGCCGCCGGTGGCGGGATTGACGCCCGAGATGCAGTCGAAAAGGGACGTTTTGCCGGCGCCGTTCGGCCCGACGATGGCATACACCTCGCCGGGCTCGACGGCAAAGCTCAGGTCGCTTACCGCGAGCAGTCCTCCATAGGCCTTGCTGACCTTCTGGCACTCGAGGATCGGCATTCCTGGGTCTAGTCTGGCG
>DATNOD010000152.1:0-3012 GCA_035601515.1 Candidatus Eiseniibacteriota bacterium
GACCGCGCGGTAGAAGGCCTCCGCATCGACGCCCTTGAGCGGCTCGGGAAACGTCCGCTGCAGGCTCGAGAAGAAGTGATTCCAGAACGGAAGGCTGCGTCCGACCAGGTTCTCCCACAGCCGTGATTGCGACTCGTGCACACCCGGTGAGGCGCCGTCCCACAGGTTGGTTCGGTCGAGGTTGCGCCCGATGCCCTGGAAGTACATCCCATGACCGGCCTCGTGGATTGAACCGAAGAGGCATTCGTTGAAGAAGTCGCGATTAACGCGCGTGGTGATGCGGACGTCGCCTGGACCGAACGCGATGCTGAACGGATGGGTGGAGATGTCCTGCCTGCCGCGCTCGAGGTCGTAACCGAGCTTCGTGACCGTCTCCAGTGCGTACGAGAGCTGCTGGTCGGGATCGAATCCATGACGCAGCACGCTGTCGTCGACCGCTTCGGCCCGTCGGGATATGTCGGCGACCAGCGGCACGATAGCGGTCTTGAGCTCGTCGAAGATCGCCTCCAGCTCGTCGGTCGTCAACCCTGGCTCGGTGCGGTTCAGAAGCGCGTCGTAGGGGCGCTTCTCGAAACCGAGGGCGTCGGCGACCCGCCGGTTGAGCTCGACGTTCTTCTCGAGGTATGGCGCGAAGAGCCCGAAGTTGGACTCGTGGCGCGCCTTCTGCCAATGGGGACGGGCGGTTGAGCTGGCGTGGGCGATCTCAGCGACGAGCTCAGACGGCAGCTTGCGCGCCTGGTCGTAGTCGCGGCGCGTGACGCGAATCAAGCTGGCTTCGTCTGAGTCGAAATCGAGCTTGGCATTGGCGGCCTCGGCTTCATCGAGCAGCCGGCCCACTTCGTCGGATGTGAAACGTCGGTGGGCCACCTCGCTAAGCGTCGAAAACTGCTCGGCGCGATTTTGCACCCCACCCGGAGGCATGTACGTTTCCTGGTCCCACGCGAGGACGGCGGTGGCGCGATTGAGGTCGGTGACCTCGGCCAGGATCGCTCTCAGCCGTTCCAACGTGTCAGGCATGCATCATCACCCCCACGCGTATTCTCTCTCGGAACGGCGCGCCGCCCCGCTAGCTCAGTGGATAGAGCATCTGCCTTCTAAGCAGAGGGTCGGGGGTTCGAATCCCTCGCGGGGCGCCAACCGGCGTCCGGTCAGCACCCAGGGGAGAACGATTTCAGCTCAGCGTGACAACCGCTTGCGCGAAGCTGGTCATGGCGTTCAAGTAGCCCAACCCGAATGTGAGGGTGTATTTGCCCGGCGCCGCGCCGACCGGCACCAGGAAAATCATCTGGAACGTGACGCTGGCGCCGGGTTTAATTGGGCCGGACTCTCCACAGTTCAGGGCATAGATGTGCTTTCCCCCTAAGGGCGGGCTGCCGTGCACGATGTCCGCGAACAGCTCCTCTTCGTAGTTGGGGCACTGCGACGTGAAATCGGTCGGCTGGTTCTTGTCGTCGGTCAGCGTCACCAGGTAGGGAAGCGCCTGACCCACGTGGCTTGTGCTCGGGACCTGCATCGAGATCGCCGGCAGCGGAGGCGGCGGCCCCGGCTGGATGGGCACGTACGGCGTTTCGAAGACTCCTACGCCCAGACCTGCGCACGCATACGCTGCAGGTTCCAATGGGATTGGGACTTCGATGATCCCGCCCGCAGGGATGGCGATCACCGCTGTAGCAGGCTGGGCGCGCTGGGTCGGATCGACTTGGGGGCAAGCCTCAGGTTGCGAAATCCAATCGATGTTCAGTGAGGCTTGACCGACCTTGATCTCCGTGTGTGCAGCCGGCACCGCGCCTGGCTGGATGAGTGCCCGACCTGGGTGTGTGGGCGGGAAATATGGCGCACGCTGACGGAACCCGATCGGGCTCCCCTTCGAGTCGAGGATTCCGACCGATGGGGATCCTTCTACATAGCACGCCGCGCCAGACCCGGCGAACCCGAAGCTGGTGATGACATGACCCGTGGCGCCATTGCTGCCGATCACGTCCGCCACCAGGTCGTTGGCCTGGCAGGGCAGGGTGCCCAGTGGCAGGGGTGCGGGTCCGAGAGAAGGCGCGGGAGGCGCTAGATTGGGTGCCAGTGGGGTCCACGGGACGACTTGCCCGGAGGGCGGCGCGGGCGGAGAAGAGAGCTCTGACGCAGGTGCGGGCAGCTTTTGACACCCCGCCACTAGGACCAGCAGAACCAGCCCGATCGCCGCGCGCGCCATCAACAAGTAATACGGATCAGCGACGCCGCCGTTACGGGCCGCGAAGACTTATCGGCTCATTCAATTAACGACTCGAGGTTGGCCGTAGAACACGGCTAAAGTTCAGCCGGGCGATGATCGCCAGGAAGCTCATCAAGGTGGCCAGCGAACGTGACGTGGCGGCGGTTCGCGAAGCCGGACGGAAGCTGGCGAAGGCGGTCGGCTTCGAAGGCGCCGAGCTCACGCTCATCGCCAACGCAATCTCCGAAATCGCCAGCAACATCTTCACTTACGCACGTGAAGGCGCAATTGAGATCTCCACCATCGAGGATGGCGCCCAGAACGGCATCGAGGTGATCGCCCGCGACGAAGGTCCGGGCGAAGGAACGACAGTGACGAGGAAGAAGTGGTTGCGGACATGAGCGCAAGGGTGCTCATCGTCGACGACGATCCCGACGATATCGCGATGATTGAAAAATTCCTGTTGGAGGAGGCCGACTCGATTCGAAGCATCACCGATTCGAAGCTCTTCGAGGAGGCGTTCAACGACTTCGAACCCGAGGTGGTCCTGCGCGTCCGCAACCTCTTGCGAACGAGGGGGCTTTACCTGGACCTGGCTCGTTCCAATGAAGATCTCGAGCGGGAGCTGCGCCGGAAGAATTAGTTAGCTCTTGGCCTCTAGCGTCGCCGGCGCAACCGGCAATCCGCCTTCAAGCGGGATCGTGAAGAGGAACTGCGATCCCTCTCCTAAGGTGCTCTCGACCCAGATCCGTCCACGATGCATCTCGACGATCTGCCGTGCGATGGCCAGCCCCAACCCGGTGCCGATG
>DATNOD010000153.1:0-8565 GCA_035601515.1 Candidatus Eiseniibacteriota bacterium
CATCCTAGGCGCTCAAGGTGGCTTTGGTTAGTGCGCAAGCCACAAATCCAGACCCTTTTTCTTGTCATGGACCTCGATGGTCAGACGCCCGAATTAGAATCGGGCGGGTGGACAGCGGGGAGGTCGTATTGCTGGTCACAGTCGCCTTGCTCGTCGTATATGTGATCGGGATCGGCGGCGCCACAGCGACGGCTATCCGGGTGAGCGAGGCGTGGCGGCGGCGCCCGGTTCAGGTCGCCGGCCTCGGGCCGAGGACTGACGGCGAACTCGTGCTGCAAGCGCCGGCTTTGCCGTCCGTGTTCCGCCGAGTTCGCGTGGTCGGCTGGGTGGTGTTCCCGTTCGCCTTGTCGCTGGCGGTGTTCGCCAACGGTGGCTATGTCTGGATTGCCCCCCTGGCGGTGCTCGTGATGGTCGGGCTGAACGCTTTCTACTTCACCGCGATGCAGGGCTTGGGCGAGCCGCTCACCCTGGCCAACGACGGGTTCCGGTATGGAGCGAAGGGCAAGGAGCGCTCGGTGCGGTGGATCCACGTCACAGACCTGGCCGGCGCTCGCCTCGGCGCCTTCAGTGGCGTGCGGATGTCAGAGGCCGGCGAGTGGCAGGACCCGAGGCTGCGGCCCAACGTGATTTTCTTTCGTCTGAATCGCGCGCTGGTGCACACGCCCAAGACTTTGCTGCAGCGCCTCCGCGGCTTCTCTTACTACGACGGAGCGATCCGCAACGCATTCGGCGTGCCGACCGAGCAGCTGCTGCAGGCGATGCGCGAATGGCAGCGGGTAGCGGTCGACGCGGAGTCTCCACCGTTTCGCCGCCCGCGCCCTGGGGAGTCTAGAAGCGCTCCTTGAGCATGCGGGCGAGCGCTTTTGTGTCGAACGGGTAGGCAAGCCTCAGCACGAAGTGCTGCAGGCCGGCATCGAGCCACTCCTGTATCTGCTTCGGCGAGCTGACGGGAACGTTGGCCGTGCGCTCGATCTCTTTGGGGTCACGTCCGATGCGGCGGCACCATTCGTCGAGGATCTTCGACTTGTGCGCGTACGACTCCGGATCTCCAAGAGCGTTCCACATCTGTGCGTGCTCGGCCACCAGCCGAAGGGTCACCTTTTCGCCCCCGCCGCCGATGAGGATGGGCATGGGGCCGGCCGGACCTGGCCTCAGCTTCTTGATGCGCTCCTTGATTCGCGGCAGCGCTTCCTTCAACGTGCGCAGCCGGTCCCGAGCTTCGCCGAACGCGAATCCGTATTCGTCGTAGTCGCGCTCGAACCAGCCGGCGCCCAATCCGAGCACGAAGCGGCCGCCTGAAAGCTGATCGACCGTGCCTGCCATGTATGCGATGAGGTCGGGATTGCGGTATCCGATCGAGGTGACCATCGGACCGATCTGCGGCGCCCTCGTGTCGATGGCCGCGGCGGCGAGCACTGACCAGCACTCGAATTGATTTCCGTTGGGGTCGCCGTAGAGTGGAAAGAAATGGTCCCAGAACCAGATGCTGTCGACGCCAAGGTCATCGGCGCGCCGCCACGCGTCGCGCAGCTCCTGGATCGTGCACTGCTGCGGATGGATCGTGACGCCGACTTTGAATCGCTTCGCCTCAGACATTGGTCAGGGATTATCCTCTCCATCCCATGACGACTCGCTGGATCCCGGTCGAGGTCGATGCTGCCAAAGCCACCCCGGATTTCTGGGCCCGCTACCACGCATTTCGCCGCCTACGGCACGCTGAGACGCGGCCCGATGACCCGATCATGCCCGACGACGTCGTCGAGAAAGAGATGAAGCGCGAAGATCCCTTCCATGTGAACTTTCGATTCGAAATCGCGGCCGGCGGCCAGATGCTGAGCTGGTTCGATGCGCGCGCCGTCAAGCCGGGTTCCCCCGAGTACGAGTCCAACCAGCATCTGCTCTGGGCTGATGGCTCGGTGCATCGCGACCACCGTCGCCAGGGCATCGGTCGCAGCTGGATCCCGGTTGTACTTGACATCATGGATCGCAATTCCTACTCGACTGTGGGCATGGGCACCGAAGAGGAATCAGGCCACGCGTTTCTCAAATGGCTTGGTGCGGAGAACAAGTTCACGGGCGCGGAGAACAGGCTGAGACTCGCGGACCTCGACTGGGCGATGATGCGGCGCTGGGTCGAGGAGGGACGCAAGCGGTCGCCCGACACCAAGCTCGAGACATACGACGGACGCATGCCCGAGTCGATGTGGGCCGACTATGCGCCGCAGCTGTCGACCATGCTCAACACGATTCCGATGGAGGATCTCGAGCATGGCGACGAGGTCATCACGCCGGAAGTGATGGCCGAGTGGTTCGAGCGCAACGAGATTTCCGGGCGAATCCCGCACGTTATGTTCACTCGAGAGCCGGACGGCGTCATCTCGGGGATCACGGACATGATTTACGCGCGGTACAGCGCGACCATCGTCTTCCAGGGGTTCACCGGGGTCCGGCCTGATGCTCGCGGGCGCGGAATCGGCAAGTGGCTGAAGGCCGCGATGGCAATCCACATCCATCAGCTCTATCCCGCCGCCGAGTTCTTCACCACTGAAAACGCAGGCTCGAACGCACCGATGCTGGCGATCAACACGAAGATGGGGTTCAAGCAGTACCGAGTCGGAAGTGAATACCAGATCAGCCGCGATGCCCTCGCGGCGCGTCTGCGGGAGCTCGCGCTTCCTTCTTAGGTGGTTCTGCTGCGCTGGATGCTGCGGACAAGCAGCACGATGCCGATGACGATCAGAAGTCCTGGCAGCGCAGCCTTGCCGAACAGGCCGTAGTCCGTGTCGCTGATCCGGAAGATGGTTCCGAAGATCACGAACGCGATCATGAAGATGAGCAGGGCGACGAACATCAAGACGCGACCCTGCCGGAGCAGCTGCGCATCGTTGTTGCGCAGGCCCTGCAGCCATATCCCGAGTCCGACACCGCCCGGTGCGACCAGCGGCCAGGCGAACGCCCATGCGGGCCAGTCTTGTGTCGCGTTCATGTAAGCCAGGATCAACCCGATCACGGTCAAGATCGCTCCCGGGATCAGCGCGCCAGTGCCGAGGCTGACGAACCCGACGATCAGAAGGGTCAGGCCGGGGATGACGATGAACAGCGGCCAGCTTCCGCTCGGATCGAAGCCCGTGAACTGGACGAGAAGGGCGAACAGGCCCAGGACCACGAGGACGACCCCAAGCGCGACGCTCGAGCCCGCTCGACGCTGCGATGGCCCTGGAGCAACGAACGAAGGGGGCCGCGGCTGGTATGAGGGTGGCGGTGGGGGCGGTGGCGGCGTGATTGCCGCCTCTGCAGCGGCCGGCTCAGCGGGCGCTTCGGTCGACTGCGACTCGTCGAAGGCGGAGGCCGTTTCGGCCGCGGGAGCTTGGTCTTCTTCAGGCTTCACATCAGCAGTCATCGCGGAGCTCTCGGAGCTCTCGACTGGCATCTCTTTACCCGGCGCGAAAACGTCGGGAGCGCCGGCGAGCATGTCTGAGCTGACGTGGACCGTGGGATCGCCTTCGCCGCTCTCCGCCGCCATGCCCGGCGTCGTCTCCTTCGGGGTTGAACGCTTGCGCTTCGTCATGCGGCCTCCAGCTTATACAGTCACGCGCGCCATGGAGCGGGGAGGAGGTGGGCGAGGATTCGGTACACCTCGGGATTCAAGGCCAGCCCAACGTGGCTGCCATTGACCTCGATCGCATTGACGTCGCGCCGCAGGCAAGCCCTCCAGTTCACGACCCCGTCGGACCGCGAATAGATGGAGGTCGTGGGCACGCGCGGCGCCGCCGCGAGGTCACGGAGGAACCTCATCTCCACGGACGCCGGATGTCCGTAGCGGAAGACGTTGTAGACATGCGCGGCCCGCACGCCTGCCATCGTCAGCGGGTGAATGTCGAAGGGGTCGTTGAGCGGTGACCCGAGCGTGATGACCTGCTCCACCAGCTCGGGATTGCGGTGCGACAGGACCTTGGCGAGCACGCCGCCACGGCTGTGGCCGACGAGGGAAACGCGCGCGCCGGTGCGGTGCTGAAGCTGCTGCAGCGTGTCGAGAAGCGGCCTCAGCATCACCTCCGAATACATGACGTTGAAGGCGACGCCGGCCATCTGCGGGCGGTATCCGATTCGCCTCAGCCAGGTGAATGGGGTGCCCAGCGTCCAGTCGCCGGCGAGAAAACCGGGGATGAGGATCACAGGTCGTCCGCGCCCCGGCGGCACGTCGACGCCTCGGAAGACCGGATCGAGGATGAGCTTCAGGTATTCGAGGTAGATCCTCCCCTCGAGCCACATGGGAGGGATGGGGTCCCAGCTGCCCAGGTGCCGGAGGTCGGGCAGGATCGAGGCCGCGACCTCCTCCCAGCGCCCGCGGCGCCTGCTGCGATGTTCTGATACCGTTTCCAAGTTAAGTTCTGAGTGCGTCTCCGCTATGAAACGGCAGCGGGCTCGAGTGCGATTCTATCCGCATGCCACTCGCTTACAACGCTCAGAAACTCCTTGGGGGTCTCCATCATCGGCACGTGCCCGACCCCTTCGAGGACCCGCAGCGTCCAGTCGGGCCGCCGCCGGACCAACTCACGCGCGGCCGCCACAGGGATCACCTCGTCGAGAGATCCGTGAATCACCAAAGTTGGGGCCTTCACATGGTTCACGCGGTTCCAGAACCGCGGATCGGCCATCCGCAGCGCTATCGAGCGCGAGGCTTGCAGAAACGCGCGGCTGTTTTGAGGGCCGAGGGAACCGCGCTCCCGAGTCAGCGCTACATGAGCTTCAACGACCTTCGGGTCGACTCGGGATGGATCAGCGCAAACCAGAGCCAACGACTGCTCGACGAGCTTTTCAGGCCCGAGCTCACGCACCCTTCGATCGAACAAGACCTCGGCCAGCCCCGGGATTGAGATGGCGGCGGCGACGCCCAGCACACCAGGGGGCGGCCTGCGGACATGCGCGAGAGGGATGGGCACTGCGGGATCGACAAGCACACATTCGGCCACTGAATCGGGATGGTCTGCGCTCACCAGGATTGCGATGTGGCCTCCCATCGAGTTGCCCATCAAGGCCACCGGCTCGCCGATCACTTGCTCGATGAACTTCTGCACGAGGTCCGCGTTGGCGCCGACTGTCGCCGACCGGCGGTAGAGGGGCGTCTGCCCAAAGCCGGCGAGGTCGATGGCGATGGCGTGGTATCGCTTCGCGAGCTCGGGGCCGACCGCCATCCAGTTCAGGGCATTGCCGCCGAGACCGTGAACCATGAGTGTCGCTGGGCCTGCTCCGCCGAAGTCGATGTAGTGGACCGGCCCGCCGAGGTCGGCGATTTTATGGCGCACTGCGTCAATCCTACGACGCGGGGCTGAGGATGGCGCCTGCCAAACGCATCAAGATTTCTGCGACCGCCGCCGACGAGCGCCTGCCATCCACGTGGAGGCGGTCGAAGACCTCGAACGCGGTCAGCGCACCGATCACGTCCTCGGCTTCTTTTAGCGAGCAGCCGGGACGAAGCTGATCGGCTGACGCCAGCCTTTCGGCGAGAGCGCGGTCCTTGAGCGCCGCCGGGTCGCCGGCCGACAGTACCGCGGGCAGGGCCCGAAAGAGCGCCGGGTCGGACGACCAGTTCGCGCAGGCTGAAGCGATGCGATCGCGCAGCTGCTGCCGGGGATCTTCGAAATCGCCGGCCGCAGGCGGCGCCGCCCCTGTCCGCCGGTGAGCCTCGCCGGCGACGGCGCGGAGCAGCTCGGATCGAGACCCGAACCGGTTGTAGATCGTCAGCCTGGAGACCCCGGCGCGCCGGGCCACGGCGCCCACGCTGAGGTTCGAACCGCCCCCGGCAGAGACCAGCTCGCGTGCCGCGGTCAGCACCGCCGCCCGGGTGCGGTCGACCCCGGCCTGACGCTTGCCGAGATCGTGTCGGGCCTCCACGTGGACAGATTAACAGACTGTATGTTAATCGGGTCATCAAGATCTCAAAGCTGCGGACGACCTACGATCGCTCCTCAATGAAGCTGCCGGATCCACTCGCACTGCGGGAGCTGTCCGCGCTGCTGCGAGATCCGGTCTTCCGTGGTCGCGGCGTGCCTCGTGGCGACGGCCGCCCCATCCTCCTTGTCCCCGGGTTTCTGTCAGGCGACTGGTCGATGACAGTGATGCACGGGTGGCTTCAGCGCATCGGATACAGCGCACACATGTCGGGGATCTATTTCAACGTGAGGGCGTCTGAGCACATGCTCGCGGGTCTGCGACGTCGCCTGAATGAAATTCGCGCGGGCGCCGCGTCGCGAGTCACGCTCGTCGGGCACAGTCGTGGCGGCCTGCTCGCCAAGGTCCTGGCCCAGCGGCAGCCTGATGCCATCGAGCAGGTCATCGCGCTTGGCTCTCCGCTCGCCGACCAGTCGGACATCACGCCGCTGACGCAGGCTGCAGTCGGAGTCGTGCGAACGGTAAACGAGATCGGTTTCGGCCTGAGACTGCGCGCGGAAGGACGATTCGCTTACGACCTGAAGCAGGCGCCGGCGGTGCCGACCACCTCGATCTACACGCGCTCAGACGACGTCGTGAACTTCCGCAGCTGCATCCGCCCCGACATCCCGTCGATCGCCGTTTGGGGCAGCCACAACGGGCTGGTCATCAATCCCGAGGTCTACCGGCTTTTGGGCAGGCTTCTTGCGCGTCCTAGGCGGGATGTTGGTACGCCGAGAACCTGACGGGATCGACTTTTTCACCGTCGCGTCTTGAAAATCTGCCGCTGATTCTTGGAGATGCCTGGCGAAGTCGTCGAGGTCGGGGACGAGGTCGCGATCGGCGAGGAGCCCGAAGTGGACGCTGCCGTTGTAGGAGACGATCGCGACGTTCAGGCCCAGCGAGTGGTAGATCGCGACCAGCGGCCAGAACTCCAGCAGCTCCGCTCCGCCGGTGTAGAAAGGCATCTGAGGACCGGGCACGTTCGTGGCCACGATGTTCACGACCGATTGGCGGCTCCACAAGGGCTGGGAGCTCATCAGTCGCGCCGCGAGCGCTTGCAGCGTCGCGGGGGCCCAGATGGCCAGCTGCGTCAAAGTGCCCGCGGCCACGGCTTGCCGGGATCTCTTGAGGTCGCCGGTGGCGGCCGTCACGCGGCCTACCCTCTCCTTCGGTGACATGGGCCCAAGGGGGATCTCGACGACCATGGCGCTCACCATGTTGCCGAGCCTGTAGCGCTCCGAGTCGTCGCGAACGCTCACCGGCGCAAACACACGCAGCGCATTGGGGACCGGCTCGCCGCGGTCGTCGAGCCAGCGCCACATCGCCTCCGCGATCACCGCGAGGACGGCGTCATTGACAGTGCCCCCGAATGACGTCTTGACGTCCTTGAGGTGCTGCAGCGGCACCCGCACCGATTGCACGCGGCGGTGCGGGCCGATGGGCCGGTTGAAGAACAGCGGCGTGCCCGGCCGCAGCCAGGCGCGCGCCAGCTGCAGGCCGCCGGACCATGGCGAATGCGCGATTGCCTCGAGAACTTCTTGGGGTCGTACGGTGGCGAGCTGCTTGAGCGCGCCGGCGGGCGAGATGGAGGCCGCCGAATGACGAATCACCTCGCCGATACTTGGCGTTGGGCGCGGGCGCCAGCGTTTGGGACGGCCGTATCTGGTCGGCGTCGCCTCTGGGTCGAGCAGCAACGTCGCGAGGTCGACGGTGGAGATGCCATCGACCATCGCATGGTGGACCTTGTTGACCACCGCCACCCGGCCGCCGCTCAGGCCCTCGACGACGGTCATCTCCCACAGCGGCTTGTTCAGGTCGAGCGGCCGCGCGAAGACGCGCGCGGTGTAATCGCGCAGCGTGGCCTCATCGCCCGGGCTCGGCAACGCAGCGCGCCTGACGTGGTACGAGAGGTCGAAGTCTGGATCGTCGACCCAAACGGGGTTGCCGAGGTTGCCGGGCAGCCGCATCACTTTCTGGCGGTAGCGGGGAACGAGGTGCAGTCGCTCCTCGATGGTGTGGGCCAGGCCCTGCGCGCCGCGGCCGCCCTTCACCTGGGGCGTGCCTTCGAAGATGTACGTCGCTCCGATGTGGAGCGGCGCTTCGTGCCGCTCGGCATACAGGAACCACGCGTCGAGCCCGCTGAGCGCCTCGAAAAAGGCTTTGCTCATCGCACCCTGCCCGTGCCCGATTCTCGCATGGGCCTGGGCTCCCTGCCATGCGGGGAGCTCCCCAGCGAAGCTGGGGTGAGGGGGCACTGCATTAGATTGCGTTCCTTGATCCCCGTCGCGATCGCCCTCGCACTTGCCGCGGCCGCCCTGCACGGCACCTGGAATGTTCTCGTCAAAGTCAGCGGCGACCCGATCAGCACACTGCAGCGTGCCACCGTCGCGGGCGCTGTGCTGATGACGCCACCGGCACTGGTGGCGTGGCTTGTTACCGGTCGGCCGAGCCTGGGCTGGGCGGCGGCCGGCCTGGCCGCCGTATCCGCGTCGCTCGAGATCGCTTACCTCTTTCTTCTGTCGACCGCGTACCGGCGCGGTGAGCTGTCGGTCGTCTACCCGATTGCTCGCGGGTCAGCGCCGATGCTGTCCGTGCTGGTCGGCATCGGGATCCTTGGCGAGAGGCTGGCCA
>DATNOD010000154.1:0-2979 GCA_035601515.1 Candidatus Eiseniibacteriota bacterium
CGTCATCGGCGCGACGCCCATGCCGGCCGAGACCAGCGAGACCGCGAGGCTGCGGTGCTTCTCGAACCAGCCGGTCACGGTGACCATCATGGGCGCGAAGACCGATCCGGCGGCCGCGCCGACCAGGATGCCGTAGACGACCTGGAACTCGATCAGGCTGGTGGCCCGGCTGGCGAGCGCCAGGCCCGCGCCCAGCAGCACGGCGCCCGACAGCACGACGATCCTGGGGCCGAAACGATCGGTGAGTGCGCCCCAGAAGAAGCCGCCGACGCCCATGTTGATGAACACGAGCGTCATGGCGAGCGATATGCCGGTGCGCGACCAGCCCGTCGCTTCCGACACCGGTTGCAGGAACACTGCGAGCGAGAACGTCGAGCCCATGGCGACGCAGCCCAACAGGGCGCCAGCGGCGACGACGACCCAGCCGTATTGGAGCTTCATGGTCAGGGACCTCCGAGCCTATGTGCTGCATGGTCAAAGCAAAAGTCCTCGTTCCTTCACCCCGCCATCTCCTGATTCACCTGGTAGTCGAACCGGCTATCCCGAAATCGACACGCCGGTCCGGCGGCCGACGGATGGCGATCACGACTGCCCCAGGGAGGACGCGAGGAGGCCGAGCGATGAGCCGCGTTCGACCGGCCGGCTAGAACTCCCGCAGGTGCTCCCGCAGCGTCGTGCCCGTGTACTCGGTGCGCACGGCGCCTCGCTGCTGGAGCAGCGGGATCACCTTCTCCACGAAGGGCCCGACGTAGCCCGGCCAGATGCCCTGCCGGATGGCGAAGCCGTCGCCCCCCACCGCGTCGATGGTACGCGCCAGCTCGTCGGCGACGCGCTCCGGCGTGCCGATGTAGGGCTTGGAGTCCATGCTGACCTTTCGGGTGGCGATGTCCCGCAGCGTCGGCGTTCGCCCGGACATGTAGAAGCGATCGAGCTGGCTGCGGATGCCCTGGATGGCTCGGGTCTGGAGCGCGGCGGGCAGCGGCTCGTCGAGGTCGTAGGTCGACAGGTCCATCTGGAGCATGGTCGACAGCGACGCCAGCCCGGCCTCCACCGGCGCCTTGGCGTACAGCTCATCGGCGCGCCGCTGGGCCGCCTCGTCGGTATCGCCGATGATCGGCTTGGTGAGGAAGAAGACCTTGCACTCGTCGGGGTCGCGCCCCTGCTTCTTCACCCGGGCCTTGAACGCCTCGTAGTACTGCTTCATCTCGTCCACCGTCTCCCGGGACACGATGATGGCCTCGGCGTGGCGGGCCGCGAAGTCCTGCCCCCGGTCCGAGGCGCCGGCCTGGATGATGACGGGACGCCCCTGCGGCGACGGGGTGGCGTTGAGGGGGCCGCGCGAGCGGTAGTACGTGCCCTCGAAGTTGATCGCACGCACCTTCGCGGGATCGGCGAAGGTGTCGGTGCACTGGTCCATGACGACCGCGTCCGGATCCCAGCTCGACCAGAGCCGATAGCACAGCTCCATGTACTCGTCGGCCCGGTCGTAGCGCTGGTCGTGGTCGAGTAGCTCCTCGTACCCGAAGTTCAGGGCCTCCTCGATCTTGTAGGACGTCACCACGTTCCACGCGATGCGCCCCCGGCTCAGGTGGTCGAGCGTCGTCATGAGGCGGGCGAGCAGGAATGGCGGGTAGAACGTCGTCGACAGCGTGGCCGCGAGGCCGATGCGGTGCGTCGCCGCCGCCATGATGGCGACGAGGGGACCCGGATCGTGAAAGGGCGCGTGCTCGGCGTAGCGGAGATAGGCGTCCATCCGTCCCTGGTAGGTCCGCGGCACGGCGAGGCTGTCCCCGAGCATGATCAGATCGAACTTGGCGCGCTCGAGCGCCACCGCCATGTCCTGCCACAGCTCCGGCCGTGTCCACTCGTAGCCGGTCGTCCGGGGACCCGCCCACCCGTCGAGGCCGAACCCCGCGTGCGGGCTGAACGCGCAGAACCACATCAGGTGCATTCTCGTCATCGCCGCGCTCGCCCCTCCGCCTTGCTCAGGTCGGAATCGGTCCATCACCTGCAGCGCAAACTACCCCCTCACCTTGACCTCGCAGCAGCCTGTGCGCAGACTTGCAAGGAGACGAGCTCGACAAGGAGGGATCACATGCCAGCCCACAAAGTAGTGAAGCACGACGACTGGCTCAAGGCACGCAAAAAGCACCTGGCGAAGGAGAAGGAGTTCACCCGGATGCGCGACCAGCTGAGCCGGGAGCGGCGCGACCTGCCCTGGGAGCTCGTCGAGAAGCACTACACCTTCGAGGGCGAGCACGGCACGCAGACACTCAGCGACCTCTTCCAGGGACGTACTCAACTCGTCATCTACCACGCGATGTTCAATCCCCATACCGCGGGCCTCCAGACGCCCTGGACCGCCGATGCGCCGTGCTACGTCTGCTCGTTCTGGATGGACAACTTCAACGGCATCACCGTCCATCTGAATCACCGCGACATCACCATGGCCGCGGTCTCACGGGCTCCCTACCCGAAGCTTGCAGCCTACAAGAAACGGATGGGCTGGGGCCTTCCGTGGCTGTCCTCGCTCGGAAGCGACTTCAACTTCGACTATCGTGTCTCCTTCACCGATGAGGAGCTCAAGGACCAGAAAGTCGACTACAACTACCGGCTCACGCCGTGGGCGATCACCGAGGCGCCCGGAATCAGCGTGTTCCTCGAGGACGGCGGCCAGATCTACCACACCTACTCCACCTATACGCGTGGGCTCGACATGCTGAACGTCGCCTACCACTACATGGATCTCGTACCCAAGGGCCGCGATGAGGGCGACTCGGGCGCTGCCGCCTGGGTCCGCCGTCGCGACGAGTATCAGGACTGATGGCCGACGGCCGGCTCCTCGCGACGATCGGGCTCGTCCGGCAAGCGAGGCCGGCCGGCTTCTGCCCAGCATGCCGAGTCCTGTTGAAGGCCCTCGACGCCAGGGAGGAGCTGGCCAAGCCCGTGGTCGCCGCACTGGTCGTCCTCGCCGTCGCC
>DATNOD010000155.1:0-12386 GCA_035601515.1 Candidatus Eiseniibacteriota bacterium
GAGGAAGAAGGCTTGCGAGCCTTCATGCAGGACACGCTGCTGCTCAAGGAAAGCCGCGCGGTGCTCGCGAGCCGGGCCCTCGATTGGGCGATGAGACTCGCGGGCGGCGCGTCCGCAGCCGCTTTTGAAGCCGACGGAGGGCTGCTCGCCTCTCGAGGTCTTGACCCTGGCAAGGTTGCGCAGCTCAAGCTGGCGATCGGCCCGCTGCGCCAAGGCGTCAACCACATCGAGCTGGATGGCAAGGCCATCTCAGTGCTTGTACTCCAGATCGGCGGCGTGAGCATCGGCGGCCGGCTCGCGGTGCTTGCGGGGCCGTTTACGCCGGGCTTCGGGACCGATGAGATCAGCCGGGTGCAGCAGTTCATGACCGCGGTCGCCGCCGCCCTCGACAGGGCGCGGCTGCTGGACCAGCTGAAGGAGGCGAACGCACAGCTGATTGAGGCCAACAAGCACAAGAGCGTGTTCCTGGCCAGCATGAGCCACGAGCTGAGGACGCCCTTGAATGCGATCCTCGGCTTCTCGGAGCTGCTCATCGACGCGCCAGAAGGACAGCACCCGCATGAGACGCGGTTGAGATTCCTGCAGCAGATCCACTCCAGCGGGAAGCACCTGCTTGGCCTGATCAACGACA
Source organism: Candidatus Eiseniibacteriota bacterium (assembly GCA_035601515.1). Taxonomy (GTDB): domain Bacteria; phylum Chloroflexota; class Dormibacteria; order Dormibacterales; family Dormibacteraceae; genus UBA10449. Next base: position 632 of record DATNOD010000155.1, read on the forward strand.
TCCTCGACCTCTCCAAGATCGAAGCCGGCCAGATGGAGCTGCGCCTGCAGGTGGTCTCGATCTCCGATATGGCCAGCCAGGTGCTCAGCATCGTCGAGCCTTTGGCCGCGCAAAAAGGGATCCAACTCGAGGCCGCCGTAGCCGGCCTGGGCGAGATCGAGGCGGACGCGAGCAAGTTCAAGCAGATGCTGCTGAACCTCGTGTCGAACGCGATCAAATTCACGCCTGCGGGCGGCACGGTGCGCATCTCAGGCACGCGCCTCGCGGAGGCGGCCGAGATCTCCGTCGCCGACACCGGGATCGGCATCGCGGAGTCCGACCAGGGACGGATCTTTCACGAGTTCCAGCAGGTCGACGCAGGTGCCGACCGCCAGCAGCAGGGCACCGGTCTCGGTCTCACGCTCACACGGCGGTTCGCGCGCTTGCATGGTGGTGACGTCCGCGTCGAGAGCGAGCCGGGCAAGGGCAGCGTGTTCACCATCCACATGCCGCTGCAGGTGGTGACTCAAGGTCGAGTCGTCGAGCCGATGGACTCGGTGCTCGTACGTTCGAACGGAAACGCGGCCGCGCCTCTGGTCCTCGTAGTGGAAGACGACCCTCCGGCCGCGGAGCTGCTCTCGCGGCAGCTCGAGAAGGCCGGCTTTCGTGCCGAGATCCTCCGCAGCGGAGCCGACGTGGTCGCGAGGGCGCGCAAATCGAAGCCCGCGGCGATCACCCTCGACATCCTGCTCCCCGGCCTCGATGGCTGGGAGGTGCTCAACCGCCTCAAGCACGACGAGGTCACCAGCTCGATACCGGTGATCGTGATCAGCGTCGTTGACAATCCTGAACTTGGAATGGCACTCGGCGCCGTCGACTACTTCGTCAAGCCCGTGCCCGCGGAGGAACTCGTCACCAGGCTGCGGCGCTTCAACTTCGGCGGCTCGCCCAAAACTCACGTCCTGGTCGTCGATGACGAGCGCGCCAACCGCGACTGGCTGACGGAGATTCTGGAGCCCGCGGGTTTCGGCGTCATCCCCGCCGGTGGAGGCCGGGAGGCCATCGAGCTCGCGCACACAAAGAAGCCGGACCTCGTCCTGCTCGACCTGCTGATGCCGGATGTGTCTGGCTTTGACGTCGTCGAGGCGCTCCGATCTGACAAAGCGACGTTCGCTTTGCCGATCATGGTCCTGACCGCGAAAGAGCTCAGCGATTCCGACAAGCAGCAGCTGAACGGCCGGGTGTCCACCATTCTTCAGCGCGGCTCGACCGGAGCGACTGAGCTCGTCAGCCACCTCCGGCAGGTGATCACACCGGAAGCGCTCGAAGCATGAGCAACCGGCCGCTCATCCTCCTGGTAGAGGACAACGAGGTCAACCAGCTCCTGACCTCATCAGTGCTGGAGCGCGAAGGTTTTGCGGTCGACATCGCCGGCACGTCCGTGCAAGCGTTGGAGATGTTGCGGTCGCGTGTGCCCGACCTGATCCTCATGGACATCCAGCTGCCTGGGCTGGATGGGCTTTCGTTCACGCGCACTCTCAAAGCTGATCCATCGACCGAGCCGATCCCAATCGTCGCGCTCACCGCTCACGCGATGAACGGCGACCGCGAGCAGTCGCTTGCCGCGGGATGTGTCGGATACGTCTCCAAGCCAATCGACACGCGGACCTTTGGCCGGCAGGTACGCGAGTTCCTTTCCTGCGGAATGCCGGCCCCCGGCCCGGCGAGGACAGATGCCAAACTAAGCGGCCAGTGACCTCGGAGCCGCTCATTCTCCTCGTCGAGGACAACGCCTCGAACCAGCTGCTGGTACGTTCGGTGCTGGAGCCCGCGGGCTTCAGGGTCGAGGTGGCCAGCACCGCGACCCAGGCCCTCGAGCACCTCAAGACCCAGACGCCTTCGTTGATCCTCATGGACCTCGAGCTGCCCGGAAAGGACGGGCTTGCGCTGACCCGCCTGCTCAAGAGCATGTCCCCGACAACGGCCATTCCGGTGGTGGCAATGACCGCGCACACGAGCCTGCAGTGGCGAAACGATGCGCTCCAGGCCGGGTGCGCCGGCTTCATCTCCAAACCCATCGACGTGCATACGTTCCCGGCGCGAGTTTCGGAGTTTGTGGCCGGCGCCAAGAAGTAGCAGTCGAGTAGCCGCCCATTAAGCCAGGGTTGACTTGAGTTGACAGGGCCGTCAACTCAGACGACACTCCGCGCATCACACTTGGGGAGGTGCGCTGATGCGCAAGCTGCTCTTTTCCGTCCTGTTGGCTGTTATGGCGTTGGCAGTGTCGATCGGCCCCGTGCTTGCCGATAACGTCGGGCCCACTCCGTAAAGTCAAATCGTTAATTCAGTAGCCGTGCGCCGGGCAGGGCGGTACACTCACCGCCATGCTCGGCACCAGGTACCGGGGCCGCCGCCAGGGCGTTGAAATCCGCGCGGGGTCGGTCGAGCAGGCGCGGCGGGAAGCCCGGCTCACGCTGGCCCAGGTAGCCGGCGGCAAGCTCACCCGGACGGCCATCCACCTGATCGAGAAGGGCCGCACCAGGCCGTCGATGGAGACCCTGCAGCTGATCGCGCGCCAGACCCACAAGCCGATCGACTTCTTCTTGACCGCCGAGTCCTCCTCCGTGCTGACCGAGCGCCAGGCGCAGCTACGCGAGCTGGAGCGGTTGACGGCCGTCCGGCAGCTCGAAGCCGTGATCCAGATGGGAACCTCGCTTCTCGAGCAGCCGTGGGGCGCGGAAGACGCCGCGGTCATTCACTTCTCCGTCGGGGAGGCCTACTGCAGGGTCGTCCGGCCGGCAGAGGCGCTCGAGCACCTGCTCGTCGCGCGAGAACAATTCGAGCGGTCCGGCGACGAGTGGATGGCAGTCGAGGCGCTCGACTGGGAGTCGAGCGCGCGAAGCCTCCTCGACGATCCCGATGCCTTGCCGCTCGCCAACCAGGCCCTCGAGCGATGCCGGCAGCTGGACCCGAAGGCGACTCAGATCGAGGCCCGGATCCTGGGCCACATCGCCGGCATGTACCTGGTGGCACATTCGTACGTGCCCGCGACTCGCTACTACGAGGCCGCCGCCGCCGTTGCAAGCGGCGTCAAGGATCTCCTGCAGCTGGCCAAGATGCACCACGGTCTGGGCGTCGCCTACCAGCGTCTGCAGCGGCCGGTCACGGCGCGGCAGCATTACGACAAGGCGCTCACCCTGTATTCGATCGAGTCAGACCTGAGCGCCGTGTATAGAGTCGAGATCGACCTAGGTGACCTCCTGCTCCAACAAGGTCAGCTCGACGCGGCCGAGCAGCACCTGCTCAAGGCACTCGCCGGCTCGACCGACCTGAATATGGATCGGCGAGGCCACGGCTACATCCTGGCCAACCTCGGCGACGTCCACCTGCGGCGCGGCGAGCTCTCGGAGGCAGAGGCCTACCTGCACCAGGCTTTGGAATTGGCAGAGGCGATCCCGGAACGGATCGTCATCGCCAACAGCCGCATCCTTCTGGGCAAGCTCAGCGAGCGGCAGGGCAACGAGGCCCTTGCCGACACCCAGTTCGAAACCGCGCTTCGGATCCTGGAAGAGATCGGGATGCCCGATCGCCTGCGCGATGCGCACATGGAGTACGCGGAGGTCCTCGACGCCCGCGACGACTCCGCCTCAGGCGCGCGCCATTGGAAGCTGGCCGCCGAGATCGGCAAGATGGCGAGTCTCGGCGTCAATTGGTCGGGTTCCGCCGCACGGCAACGCGCCTCTCTCCCGCCGACCGGGGTCGCGTAGAACTTACGCCGCGGGGTTCCGCGCCTTGAAGACGCGGAAAAGCACTCCAAGCGACGGGATGACGAGCACCATCCCGACCGCAATCACCACCAGCCAAGCGGAAAGCACGGCCGCCGGCGCGGCGGCGTCAGCGATCGTCAGGTCGGGCGGCACGAGGTAAGGCCACTGCCCCACCGCCCAGGCCCACAACACCAGCGTCACCTGGGCCGCAACCGCGATGCGTGTTACTCGAGGGCGCAGCCGCCACACACCCCACAGCGCGATCGGGCCGTTGATGAGGGCGAGTAGCAAGAGCAGCAATCCGTTCCCCGTCAGGTCCGCCCAGACGCGCGGCGCCTGGGCATAAGCGAGCCACAGGCCGAACAGCGCCAGCGCTCCGGAGACTACTGACGCGATCAGCGCGCGCCGGCGAAAATCCGATTGCAACGCAGCGTCGTCCTCGGTCTCGACCATCAGATAAGCCGCGGCGAGATATGCGCACAAGGCGACCGCAAGCAGCCCCATGACCAGCGCGAAAGGCGCGCTCCAGCCGGCGCCGAAACCGCTCGCCACCCGGCCGCCGGCGATCCGAATCGCGCCTGACGCCACCGCCGCCGCCGCTGTTCCCAGGAAGAAGGGCGCAACGATGCTCGACCCGCCGAATACCACGCCCCACGGCGACCGAGGTCCGACGGCTTCCCGGCCGTGAGCGCGGAAAGCGAATGCGGCTCCGCGCAAGACGATGCCGATAAGGGCGATGGTCATGGGCACATAAAGGGCGAGGCTCAGATAGCCGAAGGCAATCGGAAAGGTCGTGAAGAGTCCCGTGATCATGAAGATCAACCAGACATGGTTCGCCTCCCAGACCGGCCCCATCGCGCGAGCCACCGCCTGCCGCTGCGCGCGTTTGCGCGGTCCCGAGGCGAAGATGTCCCAAACGCCGCCGCCAAAATCAGCGCCCGCGAGCACCGCATAAGCGGTGAGGCTCAGCCACAGCAGTCCCGCGGCGGCATCCGCTTCGCTCATGGCTTGGCCTCGGATCGCTCGCGGTTGCGACGCGCGAGAAGCAGCAGCAGCCTGGACAGCGTGACCGCCAGGGCGATGTAGATGGCGGCAAAAAGAGCGAAGACGAGGCCGAGCCCCGGAGCCGACGTGGCGGCGGCCGTGGTTCGGATGATTCCATAGACGATCCACGGCTGGCGGCCAAATTCGGTGACGAACCAGCCCGCCTCCATCGTGATCACCGCGGCCGGCCCGGCCGCAACGAGGCCCCAGAGTAAAAGACGATTCGTTGGCGCGCGGCGCAAGCGCCAAACCAGAAACCAGAACAAAGCGGCGAGCAAGCCGAGACCAATGCCAAGACCGACCATCGTGTCGAACGACAGGTGCACCACGACCGTGTTCGGGCGCTGGTCGGCCGGAAACGAGTTGAGGCCGCGAACCTCGGCATGGGGATCGAACGCGGCCAGGAGGCTTAGCCCGTAAGGTATCTCGATCGCGTAAAGGAGGCGCCCCTGAGAGTCGCTCGGGATGCCTCCGATGTGCAGGGGGGCTCCTCGCGTCGTCGCATAGAGGGCCTCCATGGCCGCGAACTTCGCCGGCTGCGCGCCGTAAGTGAAGCGCGCGCTGTTGTCGCCGGTGATCCCCGCCAGCACGATGGCGACAGCCGCCATCGCCATTCCCAGTAGAAGCCCGCGGCGATGGAAGGCGTCGCCACGACCACGGAGCATGCCGGCCGCGTAGACGGCCGCGACCACAAATCCCGTGACGACGTACGCGGATACGAGCATGTGGATCGTCTCGGTCGGAGTCGATGGATTGAACGCCGCCGACAGCGGATCGACCGACGCGAGCCGGCCGTCGACCAGCTTGAAGCCGGTTGGCGTGTTCATCCACGAGTTGGCCATGACCACGAAGATCGATGAGGCGGCGCCGCTCGCTGCCACGGGAAGGCTGGTCAGCCAGTGCTGGAAAGGCCGCAGGCGGTCCCATCCATACAGGTAAAGGCCGAGAAAGATCGCCTCGAGGAAGAAGGCGAAACCCTCAGCCGAGAAGGGAAGCCCGATGATACTGCCGCTGAACGACATGAATCCCGGCCAGAGCAGCCCCAGCTCGAACGACAGCACGGTCCCGGACACAGCTCCGACCGCGAACAGGATGCCGAACGCGGAAGACCAGCGGCGGGCGAGCAGCATCCAACTCGGGTCGCGCCGAAACAAACCGATACCTTCGGCTGTCGCCATGAGCAGCGGTACGCCGACACCAAGGACGGCGAATACGATGTGGAAACCGAGCGAGGTGCCCATCGACGCTCGGGCGAGGGTCGCGTTGTCCAATAGACGAGCGAGAAGCTAGCCGCCCGGCGCTCCGCGGGCCGGGCCGGTGCTTAGCCGATGACTCTTATCGAACTGGCTGGTAGGGAGGGCGCGCGAGCCGCTCGGTCGTCGCGACAAGGACCATAGTCTCCCCCGCGCTCCCCACCCCTGTCTGGGCTCCACGGCTCCTCCCACCAGCCACGAGCGCAAAGTAGTCGCTCGTGCGCAACTTTGATCGTCAAAATTCGGTAACGATCCCGCGAAGGGAGTGTACAGTGGGGCCCAGGAGAGACCGAATTCAATGGAGCCGGCTATGCAAGCGTTCCGACCGCTGCCTGGGGAGGACCACGCCACCCCTGCGCTGCCGGAGGTGGCTAGCTGGATCGCCATATACGAAGAGCTATCTTCCGTCCTGCGCCTGGTGCAATCGAGGCTTGACGGGGACCCGCGGGCAGAGGACTTCCAGCGCAACCTGACCTGGGTCGAAGAACGACTGGCCCTCTGGCGCGATCGTCATCAGTCCCTTGCCGGCGTGACCATCGATCGCAAGGATCATTCGCTGGTTTTTGGCGGCCGCTACCTGAGGCTCACCCGCCGCGAGGCCGACCTGCTCGACTTCCTGATCCGGCACCCGGGCCGGCACTTCACCACGAGGCAGCTGACGATATTGGCGTGGCAGAACTCCCGGCTTTCGGATGCACAGGTGCGGACGTACATGATGCGGCTGCGGCGCCGACTTGGTGAGGTCGGTCTCTCCAGCATGATCACCATCGTCCGCAACCGTGGCTACGGCGCGGAGCTACCCAGTTGAAAGCGCGATGCCGACCGTAGGCGACTCCATCGTGTCCGCGCGCCTGCTCGTGGTGCAGTCGAAGCGTCTGATGCTGTCCTCTCTCCTGAGACGGTTCCGCCTTCGCGGCGAGCGCTCGCTCAGGGAGCGCACCGACCGGTTCCGAGACGAGGCGGACCGTGCGAATCGCAATTACCGGTCCGCGGTCTTGACGTGGGGCCAGGCCACGTCGCCCGAGTTCCGCCTGGTCGCCTATGGCTCGCTCGTAGACCTGGCGGAGTCGCTCGTCCTCGAGCTGCGCGGAACCAAGGGCGGCCTGCAGCCGCGGGACCAATTCGAGCTTGCGACCGAGGTCGAGGTGCTCGAAGACTTCATCGACCAGTGGCGGAGGAACGCTCGGCCGTCCGCCACGATCGCGGTGGCCTGACCGACCCAAGCGCCCGACTCAGGCCGGCTTCAAGTCCTCCATCACGAGCACCACGCCGCCGGCACGCCCGCGAGCTGCCAGCGCGGTTGCGGCGACTCGGCAGCGGATACGCTTGCCCCGCCTCGTGATCGCCGCCACGACCTTCTCATCGTGAGACGGTTTCAAGCGCAGAACGGACCGGATCATCGGCCGCAGCTCTTTGACGGGCAGGCCGATGTCAAGGTCGAAGAGCGACTCGCCGAGCACCTCGTCGGATCGCACCCCCCATAGCTCGGCGGCGCGTTCGTTCCAAACCCGGACGTTCAGGTCGGCATCGAGCACGGCGGCGCCGAGCCTGATGTTGCCGAGGATCGCGTGCATGAATGTGTTCAGACGATCGGCGTCCTCCGTGCGCTGGTGCAGCTCGGTGTTGATGCCCTGCAGCTCGGCGTTGGTCGACTCCAGCTCCTCGTTCATGGTCTCGAGCTCCTCGTTGGTCGACTGCAGCTCTTCGTTCGTGGTCTCGAGCTCTTCGACCGTCGACTGCAGCTCCTCGTTCGTTGTCTCGAGCTCTTCGTTGCTGGACTGCAGCTCCTCGTATGCGGTCTCGACCTCTTGCTTCGAACGATCCAGCTCGGCGCGGAGGGCCGCTTCACTGGTGACGTCGTTGAAGGTCACGCTCGTGCCCACGATCGTGCCGCCGTCGTCGAACAGCGGCGCGACCTGGACCTCGAAACGGCGCACGGAGCCGTCGGGCGAGGGGTGCTCGACGCCGGAGATGGCGATGGACCGGCGGTCCCGGAAGCTCTGATCGATCGGGCCGCGAAGGTCGACCGGCCGGGTCGAGAGCTCGAGGTCCTTGAGGGCGCGGCCGATGTCGCCGGCTCGAATGTCCAGGAGCCTGCGGGCGTGCTGGTTGGCGAGGGCGAGGTTGCCAAGCGCGTCGACCACCATGTGTGCCAGGGGCGATGCTTCGGACGCCAGCTCATTGAGGCGAATCTGCCTGCCGACGTGATCGCGGTCCTCGGAGTTCCCGCCCTGAGACAGGATCATCAAGCGCTCGCGCAGGGGCGTCCGTAGAACCTTTCTAAACACGCGTTGCTTGATGTCGACCGGTTCGAAGATCGAGCCATGCATGAGCAGCATCTCGGCGCGACCGAGAAACAAATAGCCGTCGTCCTCGAGAGCGTAGTGGAAGCGCGCAAGGATGCGGCCCTGGGTTTCAGCGGTGAAGTACATGAGCGTGTTCCGGCAGATCAAGAGGTTGAGACGGGAGATGGGCGCATCCTGCATGAGGTCATGCCGGCCGAAGATCAACGAGCGCCTGAGTGAGGCTTTGAAGGCGAAGCGGCCGCCGAGAGGCTCGAAGTAGCGCGCTCGCAGCACTTCGTTGACCGCTTCCAGGTCCTGTTCCGTGTAGCCCGCCCGCGCCTTTTCGAGAGCCTCCTCGTCGAGGTCGGTCGCGTAGATCTTGACGCGGCGAAGAAACTGTTCCGGGCCAAGCGCTTCGCAGAGGAGGATCGCCGCCGAGTACGCCTCTTCGCCAGATGCGGTGCCGGGGCTCCAGATTCGGATCAGGCCAGGCTTCTCGATGATCCTTGGAACGATGTTCTTCGCCAAGTAGTCCCACGCTTGCGGATCCCGAAAGAAGTCCGTGACGTTGATGAGGATCTTGTCGAACAGGATCGCGAACTCGTCGCCGTGGACTTGCAGGTAGTCCTGGTACGCGGCAAAGCTGGTCAGCCCGAGCTCAGTGCAGCGCTTGGCGATGCGGCGGACGATGGTGTTGCGCTTGTAGCCCGTGTAATCGAAGCCCCGATTGTCGCGAAGGTAGCGGAGCAGAGTCTCGAACTGCTTGCCCGCTTCCAGCGTCAATCCGCCGCCTCGCCCAAGAGGGTCTGCAGGGCTCCGGGAATCTCGTCGAGGGGAAGGATGAAATCGACGACGCCGGTTCGAATCGCAGCCGAGGGCATCGAGAAGAACTCAGACGTGGCTTCGTCTTGGGCGATGACCGTGCCGCCGCGCTGCTTGATCGCGGTCACGCCCATCGCGCCGTCGCGACCGCTGCCGGTGAGGACCACCGCGATCGCGCGCCCGCCGAAGGACGCGGCGACGGATTCGAAAAGGAGGTCGGCAGACGGCCGCACGAAGTTGACGAGCTCGGTATGCGTGAGGGTGACGGTGCCGTCGCGGTTGATCAGGAGGTGGTGGTCGGGAGGCGCCAGGTACACGTGACCCCTCTGGACGTGCGAGCCGGCCACAGCCTGGTGAACAGGGAGAAAGGACCGCCGGCCGATGATCTCGGCCATAAGGCTGCGATGCCGGGGATCCAGGTGTTGGACTGCGACGATGGTGGCCCCAAACGTTCTCGGCAGGCCGCCGAGCAGGCTGCTGAGCGCAGTCAGGCCTCCGGCCGAGGCGGCGACGGCAACGATCTCGAATGGCCGCCGGTCGGCGCGCGGCCGCGGCCTCCGCTCACCCGCCGGCAAGGATCCCCTCACCCGATGCCGCCACCTGCCAATGGTACGGTGAGGGCCACCGGTGAACGAAGCCGCCGAACGTCTGACGCGTATGGCCGAGCTAGCGATTCGGGTTGGGGTCGACGTGCAGCCGGGGCAGCTCGTGGTCGTGTTGGGGCAGGTCGAGAACGCGCCCCTCACCCGCGAGATCGCGCGCGCCGCGTACCGGGCGGGCGCTTCGTTCGTCGGGTCTCGCTATACCGACCAGCACCTCACTCGCGCGCTGATCGAGCTTGGTCCCGAGGCTTCGTTGAGCGCGTCCACGCCGTGGGACGTCACGATGCTCAAGACCCTCACCGCCGAACGAGTGCGTACATCCAGGTCAGCGGCGACCCCGAGCCGGACCTGCTGGCTGATCTGGACGGGAATCGCGTCGGCCGAGCACGTCCTCACGACTTCGTGGTCGAGTGGGGCCGGATGGTGAGCGAGCGGCTGGTGAGCTGGACGATCGTCCCAGCCCCAAACGCCGGCTGGGCACGGCAGGTGTTTGGCAAGCCCGACGTCGACGCGCTTTGGAGTGCGGTGGAGAAAGCAGTCCGGTTGGATCGAGCCGACCCCATCGCGGAGTGGCGTACCCGATTGGACCGCCTCGACCGAATTGCAAGCGCGCTCACCGAGCGGAGCTTCGATTCCCTGCGCTACAGGGGCCCCGGGACCGATCTCATCGTGGGCCTCCTCCCCAGCGGCCGGTGGGCCTCCGGCAACTTCCAGACCGTTTTTGGCCGCAGGCACGTACCGAACCTGCCGACAGAGGAGGTCTTCACATCCCCGGATCGCCGGCGTGCCGACGGCAAGCTGCGATCGACGCGACCCCTCCAGATCAGCGGCACGCTGGTGCGTGACCTCGAGCTCGAGTTTCGAGAAGGCAGGATCGTCGAAGTCCACGCGAGCAGCGGCGCCGATCTGATCCGAGGCCAGGTCGCCATTGACGATGGCGCGGCTCGCCTCGGCGAGGTCTCGCTTGTCGACGGCTCATCGGAGGTGGGCAAGCTCGGGCTGACGTTCTACAACACGCTGTTCGATGAGAACGCGACGTGCCATATCGCCTACGGAGACGGCTTTGCCTTTTGCGTCGACGACGAGGCGGATCGAGAGGCAGGATTGAACGACTCGAGCGTCCACACCGACTTCATGGTCGGCGGCCCGGAGGTCGAGATCGACGGCCGGGAGCCGGGAGGAGCGTGGATCCCGATCCTGCGTCAGGACGAATTCCAGATCAGCTGATCATTTGGGAGGGCACTGAATGGACCTTGGGTTGAATGGCCGCGTTGTGATCGTCACCGGCGGCGCGTCCAACCTGGGGCGCGCGATCAGTCTCGGTTTCGCAGACGAGGGAGCGCGTGTCCTGATCGCCGACGTCGACCTCGAGCAGGCCAAGAGGGTTGAGGCGGAGGCTCCTGGCGGACGGGTCGTCGCCCGCCAGGCGGACGTAACCGACATGGATTCCATCTCGTCCGCCGTCGAGTTCGCCGTCAGGGCCCTCGGAGGGGCCGATGTGCTCGTGAACTGCGCCGGCTGGACGATCGATCGGCTCTTCATGGAAAAACCACGCAGTGAGTGGGAGCGCGAGATCGCGATCGACACTTGGGGATTCATCAACTCCGTGCGCGCCGTGCTCGAACCGATGATCGAGCGCGGATACGGTCGCATCGTCTCCATCGGATCGGATGCCGGGCGGATCGGCGAGTGGCGTGAGGCCGTGTACAGCGGGACCAAAGCCAGTGTGATCGCCATGTCGAAAGCAATCGCTCGCGAGGTCGGCAAGCACGGCATCACCCTGAACGTCGTGTGCCCGGGCCTCGTGCCTGGCACGCCCGCGACCTCGGGCCGCGAGTCGATGTGGGCGTCGGACCAGGCGCAATTGTTCAGCCCCGAGGCCCTGGAAAAGGCGGCCCGAGGCTATCCACTGCGCCGCCTCGGAACTCCGGAGGACGTCGTGCCGGCGGTACTGCTGCTGGCATCGGACCGAGCGTCATACATCACCGGCCAGACGCTGTCGG
>DATNOD010000156.1:0-2338 GCA_035601515.1 Candidatus Eiseniibacteriota bacterium
AGCCGGGGATGCTGCGCAGGCTCATCGAGAAAGAGCCGGTCGATGGAATCGAGGTCCTGTTCACGGCCCCAGCGGGAGCTCGGCGCCGCCGCATGCTCAACGAGTTCATCGCCGCCAATCGCGAGCGCCTGGGCGCGGAGATCGGTGCGAGCGACTGCCATTTCGGATTCCACGACATCGGGCGCGTCGTGACGGCGTATGAGGGCGATTTCAGGACGGCGGTGCTGGAGCGAAAGACAACCCCGCGCCGTGGGCGATCAGTTCGGAGCGTTCCCGCGAACCTGTCGCTGCGCCAGCAATGGCGTTCGATGGTGGATCTGCCTTTGAGGCGACTGCGCGGCGAGCTCTAGGTCAGACGGCCCCGCGCAATTCCGGACCGCGGACGTGTCTGGCGACCACGCGATCAGGTGGGATGAACCTCACCTCTTCGCCCGCTTTCACGACCTGCCAACCACCCTCATGAACGAGCCGATGGGGGCCTGTTGCCGAACTCGTGCAACTAACCGAGAATCTGTCTGACCTTCCTGTTGCAGTCCACGTCTTAGTCGGAGGGGTTGCCCATGATGGGCCAGAAAGCGGTCGAGCCGAAGCTCTACCTGAGTTTTTCGCTCGATGCCGCAGTTCCAGCAAATCACCTCGTGAGAAGGCTCGCGGCCGCCGTCAACTTCAGCTTCGTCCGCGGCCTTGTCAGTCGCCACTACAGCAATACCGGCCAGCCTTCGGTAGATCCAGTGGTGCTATTCAAGCTGTGGCTGCTCGGCTACCTGTTCAACGTCACAAGCGAGCGGCGGTTGTGCGAGGAGGCGGGCCTGAATATCGCCTGGCGCTGGTTCCTCGGCTACGAGCTTGACGAGCCAATCCCTGACCACAGCGTGCTGAGCAAAGCCCGCAGGCGCTTTGGGACGGAGGTCTATGAGCAGTTTTTCGTCCGAATCGTGCAGCTCTGCGAGAAGGCTGGTCTGGTCCAGGGCGATGTGCTCTACGTCGATTCGACCCTCACCCAGGCGAACGCTTCAACTCAAGGGCTTCGCTCGCGCAGTCTGCTCCAGCAGCTGCCGAGCGCGCCGGAATTCGTAAGAGAGCTCTGGGTGGCCAACGATGATGGCGACCCCCAGACAGAAGTGTTCGAGAAGCCGAAGTCCCATCGGAGCGGTGTCAATCACATTGCAGTCAGCCCGGTCGACCCCGACGCTCAGATGTTCAGCAAGCTGGGTAAGACGCCGCTGCTCAGCCACAAGACGCATTTCGTCGTCGACGACGGCAAGGCCAACATCATCACCGCGGTTGCGGTCACCGGCTCGTGTGAGTCAGATGGCCGGCCGGTCGGCAAGCTTCTTGACAAACACCGCCAGGCGGTTGGACGACCAGCCCGAGAACTGGTCGCAGACCGTGGCTACGGAAGCGAAGCAGCTGTGTTGGATTGCATCGAGCGAGATGTGACTCCATTTCTGGGGCGGCGAACGACGACCAATACGCTCGGAGGACTGAGCAGAAGCGAGTTCACGTATCTCCCTGAGCCTGACCTCTACCTCTGCCCTGCGGGTAAAGAGCTGCGACGCTTCCGCTTTAAACGTGGACCCCTTGGCGCCCAGTACCGACCGAAAGCTGGTACGTGCCGAGACTGTCACCTTCGGAGCAAATGTGTGTCGGGTGCCGGTGACCGCGTGATTCGCCGCTCGGACCACGCCGATGTGCTCGAGGAACTAGAGGGGCGGCTACTGAGTTCGCGTGGTCGCAAGCTAATGCGTCGCCGGCGAATCGTCAGCGAGCGCATCAATGCCGACGCCAAGGACAAGCATGGGATGGCGCGTGCTCAGTTCCGAGGTCGTCGAAAGATGCAGATCCAAGCCCTGCTGACTGCTGCGGTCATCAATCTCAAGCAGCTCGCAGCTCGGCGGCCGCAACCGCAGAGCGGAATGGCGGCTCTTGCCATCGTGAAAACGACCTCATCGACCCTTTCACGCTGCTCTCGCGGGTTCGCTGCTGCGATTCGAGCCGCGACGTTGCTCCTGATCCAGAGACTCGTACCGTGGCCATTGGCCTACTGAATCCAGGCTGTCCGAGCCATTCGGCAACAGGCCCGTGATGCCGGTGGCACAAAAGAATCAGGTTGGAGAGATCGGTCGAGCCGCCATGGATCCAGTGCACGACGTGGTGCGCCGCGCTCCATTTTGGAGGCCGGTCGCAGCCTGGCCACCGGCAGTGGCCGTCGCGGGCGTTGAGCGCGCGACGCGCGGGCCCGGAGACTGTCCGCTTGGAGCGCCCAACATCGATGACCGCAGAGTCGGAGCCGAGCAGGATGCGGGTAACGTTGCAGTCGCATCCCAGCCGCTCGACA
>DATNOD010000157.1:0-3284 GCA_035601515.1 Candidatus Eiseniibacteriota bacterium
CGGCACGGGTGCGCTGGCCATCCTCTGGCTGATCGGCGCCTACGCCATCATCGGCGGCGCCACTCGGCTCTACGCCGCCTACCGCATACACGGTGTCCAAAGCGACGTCAAGCGGGCGGTCGCCTCGACCATGCAGCCGCAATCGTAACCGGAGATCCGAACCTTCTCAAATGACGCGCCCGTTCCCCCACGGGCGCGTCGCCTTTCAGATGAGGATGAACACCCAACTCAACCGGCTGACAAGAACGGAGGTTGCCAACTTCGTGCTAGCAATCTGGTTCGCGGCTCGCGAACTCGGGGCCGCCATCAAAGCCACGCGGCGAGGCGCGATATTCCAATGAGCGCATCCAGGCTGTCGCGGCTTGTGCTGGTGGTGTTGCTCACCACGCTGCTTCTTGCCCTTGCGCTCTGGTTGATCTACCAGCTGCAGACGATCGTCGTCTGGACCATCTTGGCGCTGTTCCTGGCGATTGGGCTCAGCCGGTCAGTGGACTGGCTGCATCGTTACCATTTGCCGCGAGCGCTCGCAATCCTGCTCGTGTACCTGGTGCTGATCCTCGTACTCGCCGGCGTCGGGGCGGTTGTCGAGCCCGCGCTGGCCGAGCAGGTCCGTCAACTCCTGCTGGTCTTGCAGCAGCCAGGCGGCCTCAGCGAGGCCCTCGACAGGATCGCTGGGCCGCTCGGCCTGGGCGGTTTCGTTGTCAGCGTTCGCCCCGAACTCGACGCAATTCCTGGAGAGCTGGCCGGCTCGCTTGGCTCGGTCACCTCGGTGACGGCCGCCACCATCGGCTCGATAACGGCCGCGGTCAGCGTCGCTGTGATGGGCTTCTTCTTTCTTCACGACGGCCGGGATATGGTCGGCCATGCGACCGAGCTCATTCCCGCACGGCATCAACCAGTTGCCCGCCGTGTGCTCGAACATTCAGCCGGGGCGATCGACGGCTACATCCGGGGCAATCTGGCGATCAGCGTAATCGCCGGCGTGAGCGTCTACGTCGGCATGCGGATCCTCGGGATCCCCTACGCGTTACCCCTCGCGATTCTGCTCGCGATCCTCGACCTGATCCCGATGGTCGGCGCCCAGCTCGGTGCGGTGCCAATCGTCCTGGCAGCCCTGATCATCTCGCCCACCAAAGCCGTGATCATCCTCGCCTACATCATCATTTACTCCCAGATCGAGAGCAACGTGCTCAATCCGTTGATCTATGGGCGCGGCGATCAGCTGCCGGGACTGGTGGTGTTTCTTGCCTTCCTGGCAGGAAGTCTTCTCTTCGGCATTCTCGGTGCGTTGATCGCAATTCCGGCCGTCAACATCATCCGGGTCGTCGTGCGGGAGTGGGCGACATACCGACAGGCAAAAGGAACTATGGATTTGCCGGATGCGAAGAGTGCGCCGCCCCCCATACCCTTGACTCGTGATCAGGTTGATGCGTTGGATTGACCCGCCCGAGCCGCTCGACGGCCAGCTCGCTGAGCTGATCGAGACCGTCTGGGCCGCTGAATCGATGTGGAGTCTGGAGGACCGAATCGAGGCCGCCATTCGCTACGGCCGCAAGTCAACCGTGAAGCTCGACCTCCAGTCGAGGAGCACGCAAACGGATGGATAGGACAATCAGCGAAGACGTTGGACGGGCCGTCAAGGTGGGGCTCGCCGTCTTCGACTGCGATGGCTCAAGACTCGGCTACGTCGACGAGACGGACAAGACCCATGGCTGGATGGTGGTGAGGACCGGAGCGCTCGATCAGAAAAAACTCTGGGTCCCCTACCGGTTGGTGAGAAGCGTCGATGACCGCGAGATCTTCCTCGCGATGCTCAAGGGTGCTGTTGAAGCCGAGTTCAAGAGTCCTCCGGCGCGAACCACCACCGTGGCCGAGAAGGACGGACGGACGGTCGCGACGACCACCGAGCTAAGCGGCTTCGACCGCGAGCCTGTCGTCACGTCCGAGGTTGATCTCGGCCAAATCAAGAATCGACTCGCCGTCGGACAGCAGGTCTGGACGTCGGATGACGTGGCCGTCGGAAGCATCAAGGACTTCGACAGTGATGGTCGCTACATCGTCCTGCAGGCGGTCCGCCTCTCGACCAAGCACGACTTGCTGGTCCCGATCTGGCTGGTCGGGGACGTGGACCGCGAGGCAGCTGAAGCAACTCTTGCGGTGTCCAGTGCCGACCTCGAGGGCATGAAGGGCCTTCAACAGTAATGACAGGCGCAACGGCGAGCGTATTCGTCACCACCTTCCTGGGCTCGGCAGTCGAGGCCATCGAGATGGTCGCCATAGTCGTCGGCGTCGGTGCCACGCGCGGTTGGCGATCGACGTGGTTCGGGGTCGTGGCCGGCCTTGCGGTGCTGGTTGCGGTAGTAGCCCTGTTCGGCCTGGCCCTCGGCTCAGTCCCGATCGGTCCGCTGCGGCTGGTCATCGGCGTGCTGCTGCTCGTCTTCGGCCTCCAATGGCTGCGCAAAGGCATCAAGCGGGTGGCCGCGCGGTCCCTCACCGGGATGGGGATTCCAGCAGTGACCGACTCGGAGCGCTGGGTTGGTCCGGGCGTGGACTGGACGGCGTTCGTACTGGCCCTGAAAGGGGTGCTTCTCGAAGGAGTCGAGATAGCCTTTATCGTGGTCTCGATCGGTCTCGCCGCACGCGAAATGACTGCAGCCATCGTTGGCGGTGCCTCAGCGCTCGTCCTCATTGCCGCGGCGGGGTCAGCCTTCGCGGCAGTGTTCAACCGGATCCCTCGCAGCGTCTTGCAGTTGGTCGTCGGCATCCTACTCACGACCTTCGGCACCTTCTGGTCCCTCGAGGGTCTGGGCGTCGAGTGGCCTTCTGGAGACCTGTCGATCCTTCCTCTGCTCGCGTTCTATGCGGTTATGGCGTTGAGCTACACCCGGATCGAGCGCAGGCGGGTGGTCGCTGGATGAGCACTGCCCCGTCACGCGTCGCCGCCGGCGTCGGCGCCTTCTTCCGCTTCTGGTATGGATTCATCGTCGGCGACGATTGGACTGTCGCAGCGGCGGTAGGTTTGGCACTTTTGATCACGGCGGCGCTCAATCAGAGAGGAATCGTCGCGTGGTGGCTGCTGCCACTGACCGTAGTCGTAATTACGGCTGCCAGCCTGCGAAGGACGGTGGCTCCTCGACCCGGCGGTTGATTGGCGATTTCGATGTGCTCCGTGGCGCCGCCTGCGTCACAACGGTCAGATCCCATCTACTCCCGCGAACCTCTTGTTCTTGACTGCTTTCTGGAAGGCCGCGTAGTCCTGCTCGTTCTGGTCGGCGTAGGCCTCG
>DATNOD010000158.1:0-6432 GCA_035601515.1 Candidatus Eiseniibacteriota bacterium
CCGCTGGTGGTTCAGCCCCCAGGCCGCATACCGCATCAGTCCGACCGCTCGGTAACGACGCCGCCTGGCGCGTGTCTGCGCCGCCTCGATCGCCTTGCGTAGGTCTGCGGGAGTCTTGCCTGGAAACTCCGTGAAAGCGCGTCCAACGGCGTCGACGATGTGTGCGTCCGAGCAGCCAAGTTCAGCCGCACCGAGACCCATGTTCAGCCGCCGGGCAAGCTGATTGAAGACGTAGAAGCCGGGCGTTGCGTTCTCGACCTCGATGGCATCGAAGGCCAGCTCGGCCGCCAGCCACCCGACACCATGCACCGGGTTTCCGCTGCGAACCTGTCGCTGCGTGCGCCAGAAGGGATGTGCGGCGATGGCGATCCCGCCTTGATCGTGGATGGCGTGGACCGTGGCCGCCGCCGACATTCCGGGCTTCACGCGACGCTCGAGGAACAGGCCGATGATGTGCCCGTCGCGGCTCGACACCTCCTCGCCGACGACCACATGAAGCTTCGATCGCCCGGCCGCATACGCTGCGGCGCGCAGCGCGCCTTCGATGGTGTCGTGGTCCGTGACCGCCATCACATCGAGTCCGGCACGCAGCGTCGCGTGCTCTACCAGCTGAGAGGGCGTCGGCCAGCCGTCGCTGGCGTCGGTGTGAGTGTGGAGGTCAGCGCGACCCCAAAAAGTCATAGGTGTGCATCCTACCCGGGCGGGGCTTACCATCCACCTCTTAGGACGCTTCCTTGTAACTACTCTTGCTGGAGGTTGGGCCGTGGAAGGCTTGATGCAGGACTACGAGCTCTCTATACAGCACGTGCTTTGGCGACTCGAGCGCCTGCACCAGAGGAAAGAGGTGGTTACGAAGATGGAGCAGGGGCTCCACCGCATCACCAACGGAGAGCTGGTCCGCCGCGTGAATCGCCTGGCCGGCGCGCTCAAGCGCCTTGGCGTCAAGCCCGGCGATCGCGTAGCGACGCTGGCCTGGAACAACTACCGGCACCTCGAGCTCTACTACGCGGTGCCGTGCATGGGCGCGGTCCTGCACACGCTCAACCTGCGCCTGTTTCCGCAACACCTGGAATTCATCATCAAGGACGCCGAGGACAAAGTCTTATTCGTCGATCAGACACTGATCCCGATTCTCAAGCCGCTCGTCGGAAAGATCCCGAGCATCAAGACGATCGTGGTCATGGGCAACGGCACCCCGCTGCCCACCGACCACGGGCTAGGTGAGCTGCTCGACTACGAGACCCTGCTCGCCGCCGAGGACGACGACTACGCGTGGCCCAAGCTCAGCGAGCGCATGGCCGCATCCATGTGTTACACGTCGGGCACAACCGGCAACCCGAAAGGCGTCGTCTACTCACACCGCTCGCAGTTCATCCACACGATGGGCGTCCTCCAGGGCGCAAGCCTCGGGCTCACCGAGAACGACACCGTCCTCCCCATCGTGCCCATGTTCCACGCCAACAGCTGGGGCCTGCCATATGCCTGCGGCATGGCCGGCTCTAAGGTGCTTCTTCCCGACCGCTTCATGGGCGATGCCAAGTCCATCGTCGACCTGGCCGAGCAGGAAGGCGCCACATTTCTCGCCGGCGTGCCGACGATCTGGATCAGCACCTCGGCTTATTTAAAGGAGAGCGGGCGGCGCTTGCCGCTGGTGCGCGTCGTGGTGTGTGGCGGCTCGGCCATACCCCGAGCCGTGATGGAGGCCATGGACGCTCTGGGCCTTCGGATGCTCCACGCATGGGGAATGACCGAGACCTCTCCGTTGGGTAGCGTGGCAATCCCGCGCGCCGGCACCAAGCCCGAGGACGAGCTCGATGCGCGGCTTACCCAGGGCATCATCGCGCCCGGCGTCGAGATACGCATCTGCGACGCCGCGTCCGGCGAGGAGCTCCCGTGGGATGGCGTGGCGTTTGGTGAGATCCAGGTGCGCGGACCCTGGATTGCGCGCGGCTACCACAACGGCTACGACGCCGACAAGCTGACCGAAGACGGCTGGTTCCGAACCGGCGACGTGGCCAGGATCACGCCCGAGGGCTACATCGAGATCGTCGATCGCACCAAGGACGTCATCAAGTCCGGCGGCGAGTGGATCTCGTCAGTCGAGCTCGAGAACGCGATCATGGCCCACCCCAAGATCTTGGAGGCGGCGGTGATCGGCCTCGTCCATCCGAAGTGGGACGAGCGGCCGGTCGCGTACGCGGTCGCCAAACCGGAGTTCAAAGGTGAGGTCACACAGGAAGAGGTGATCGAGTTCCTGCGGGACAAGGTGGCCAAATGGTGGCTGCCCGACGAGATTCGCTTCATCGACGAGGTGCCCAAGACCTCGGTCGGAAAGTTCGACAAGAAGGTTCTACGAGCGAGCGCCGTTCCGATAAAGGAGAGCGCCGCCCCGGCGGCGCGGAAGTAATTGGCGCGCGCGACCGCGCGCGAGCACTCGATCGGGAAGGAAACGTTCCACTACAAGTGGGACAACTCGCTCCCACCGGCGGTCGAGATCGAGTCAGGCGACGTCGTCCACTTCGAGACCGAGGAGGTCACCGCCGGCCAGCTGAAGAACGGCGACCCCGCCTCGAGGCTGGGCGAGCTGGACTTCGACCGGCTGTACCCACTTGGCGGCCCGGTCTACGTCAGAGGTGCGGAACCGGGTGACGCGCTGGAGGTCGAGATCCTGGACCTCAAGCCCGGGTCCTGGGGATGGTCGGCGATCCTCCCCGGCCTTGGCCTGCTGGCCTCCGACTTTCCCGAGCCCTACGTCCGCTACTTCGAGCTGGGTGGACGGACATCCGCCGAGCTACGACACGACATCCACATCCCGATCGCCCCGTTCTGCGGGACCATGGGCGTCGCGACCGACGAGCCAGGGCGCTCCGATGTCCTCCCGCCGACCAAGGGGGCGGGGAACATCGACACCCGCCACCTGACGGCCGGCACCAAGCTCTACCTGCCGGTCTTCGTGCCCGGGGCCCTTTTCTCAGCCGGCGACTGCCACGCGGCGCAGGGAGACGGCGAAGTGTGCGTTACGGGAATCGAATGTCCGATGTCCTTCTCACTCCGGTTTGGAGTGGTGAAAGGCGGCCGGCTGCGGCCATGGAGCTATCACTTCCTGACTCCGCCCAAGCCCCTGCAGCCCCGAAGCGATGCTGCCGGCTACCACGCGGTGTGCGCGCTCGGCCCGGACCTCATGGAGAACGCTCGCGACTCCGTCCGCGACACCATCGCCTGGCTGCAGGCCGACCATTCGCTGAGCCGGGAGGACGCCTACATCCTGTGCAGCCTGGCCGGGGACCTGCGGATCAGCCAGATCGTGGACCAGCCCAACTTCGGCGTGTCGTTTTACCTGCCGCTGAGCGTCTTCAACTAGGCCGGACGCCGGGCATCGTCCGGCATACTGGGTTCCCCCTCAAGTGACTAGCCCAAGGTGAGCACTACACAACTCGGGCGGTACCCGATCGAAGCCGAGCTCGGACGTGGCGCCATGGGCGTCGTGTACCGCTCAACTCACCCGCGCCTCGACATCCCGGTGGCGATCAAAGTGCTTGCCGAGCAATACTCGAGCGACACCAGCTTCCGCCAGCGCTTCCACCGCGAGGCGGCGACGGTAGCCGCGCTGAACCACCCCGGAATCGTCCGCGTTTACGACTTCGACGAGGACGGCCCCGTGCTGTTCATTGTCATGGAATGGGTCGACGGGCGATCGATGCGGTCGTGGCTCGACGAGTACGGGCGCTTCAGCGTCGACGTATCGGTCGACCTGGTGCAGCAATTGCTGTCGGCGGTCGGCGTCGCGCACGATTTCGGCATCGTCCACCGTGACCTGAAGCCCGACAACATCCTCATCTCAAACCGGGGCAAGACGAAGATCCTCGACTTCGGGATCTCGAAGCTGATCGACGACAAGCACAGGCTGACAGCCACCGGAAGCATGGTCGGGACGCCGGCGTACATGGCGCCGGAGCAAGTGAAGGGCGAGGCGGTCGAGAAGTACTCCGACGTGTACTCGCTGGGCATGATCCTGTACGAACTGCTGCATGGCGAGCCGCCGTTCACGGGCCCGCTACCGGCAGTGCTGCACTCGCAGGTGTTCGACCGGCCGCGGGCGTCGACCGCCATCCCCTCGCCGATTATGGAGATCATCTGGAAGGCGACGGCCAAGGACCCGTCGCAGCGCTTCCAGACCTGCGAGGAGTTCTCGGGCGCGTTCCACTACATGCCCAAACCCGGTGTTGCGCAGCCGCCCGTCGAAACCATGTCGTCGGACAGCGCGGTGCCGGTGCAGGTCACGGAGCCGCAAGCCGCCATCCCGCAGCGCACAGACGGCCCCAAGCCTCCGGGCGTCTGCACCTTCGTCGATTGTGATGAACGGCGGGGTTGGGCCTGTGCGTACAAGGACCTCAATGGGCGCGAGTGCAAGAGCTGGTGGTGCCGCCGCCACATCCAGTTCATCGAGCGCACGCCGTTCTGCCCTCGACACGCAAGCGTGATCCGCGCACTCGCGCCGACGGCCAACACCATCTTCGAAATCAAGAACAGGCCGGCGGTCGACGACCGCGCGCTACCGCTCGCGGCGCTTGTTGCGGAGGACGTCGACAAGGACGTGACGGAGCTGGTGCGACGCCGCTACCAGAACCGCAAGGACGTGACACTCGCGCGGGATCGCACCGTGCGGCAGACGTGGTCGGGACGCAACGAGGTCGCGTGGGAGCGGAGCTGGTCGGCGCTGAAGAGCCAGGGCTACCTGGTCCGAATCGCCGTGCGCGTCACTACCGCCGAACCCGACATGGTGCAGCTGCTGATCGGCAACACTGTCGTGTTCAAAGAGGTTCCGAACTGGATCAGCCGCCGGCGCGAAGGTGAGCCTCCTGACCACGCCGACCGCGCGCGATTCGGCAAGAAGCTCTTCGCGGCGATTCTCGAGCACGTCGACGAGCCGCAGCCGATGCCGCCGCCGACTCATTCGCCGGCGACCAGCCCGGAGGTTGGGACTCCGCCGCCGCCGGAGATCAACCGCACACTGGCCGAGGGCATGATCCTCCGGATCGCCTCAACCGCCACGCGGCTCACCGGCTACGAGGTGGCGGAGCATCTCGCACTTCCTTTCGTGGCGATCGAGCCCGCCCTCAAGGCATTGACCACCGCCAACTTCCTTGACGCTCTCGGCCTGGCGAGCGAGCAAGGCCCGTGGCTCGGCCGCCCGCTTCCCGAACGAATGACGTACGCGCTCAGCAAGCAAGGGCGCGTTCGCAGCGAGGAGATCTCGCGCGCGGGCACCCGCTACGCGGGACCGTCGCCGGTTTCGCTACGTGAATATCGGGCAGTGCTGGCCGATGCGGCCAAGCCGGGCACGCTCGACCTGACTAAGGTCACGGCCGCGCTCGCGGGCATCGAGCTGGCGCCGGGAGTCACCGAAGCGGTGCGTGCCGCGGTCAACTCGCGCTCGTCGATTTTCATCTATGGCGCGCCTGGCAACGGCAAGACCTCCCTCGCGCGCCGAATCCCACGTCTTCTCGGCAATCCGATCGTTGTCCCCGTGGCCCTGGACATCGGGGGCGGCGAAGTCATGACGGTCTTCGACCCGGCCGTCCACAGGTTGGAGGCGAACCAGCCGGCGGACCGCCGCTGGCGGCGCGTTGCGCGACCGCTTGTTCAGGTCGGTGGTGAGTTCCAGATCGAGATGTTCGACCCGACGTGGGAGGAAGGCAGCCGGACGTACGGAGCGCCGCTGCAGGTGAAAGCCAATGGCGGGGTGCTTCTCATCGACGACCTCGGCCGGCAGCGCGTGGCGCCCAAGCAGATCCTCGACCGCCTACTGGTGCCGCTCGAGCAGGAGATCGATTACATGAACCTTTCGGCGACTGGCCGCAAGGTGGAGGTGCCGTTCTGGGCGCAGCTGGCATTGTCGACGAACCTCAAGCCGGCCGAGCTGCTGGACGAGGCTTACTTGCGCCGGCTCGCGTACAAGGTGCTGATGCCCGACCCGACGTGGGAGATGTGGTGCCGCATCTTCGAACGTGAACGAGAGAGGCTCACGATCCCTCCCGATGTGAATGCGTTGGACATGATTCGCACGCTCTATGGCGGCCGTCCGCTGCGCGGCAACCACCCGCGAGACCTGCTCGAGCGACTCGTGGACGTTTCGTCGGCGCGAGGTGCGCAACCGTCGTTGAGCCCGGAGCTGGTCGAAGCGGCCTGGCACACCCTGTTCATCGCGACCTGACTGCGGCTGATTCCGCACGTTTTGATCCAACCGAGCGCATCCTCACGGTGGATTCCGCACGTTTTGATCAAGCGGCGCGAGATCCCTGTCTGAGGTCATTTGGCCATCGGTATACTTCTCGCTCGCCCCGACGCGGCGGTGGCGGAATGGCAGACGCGCTAGTTTCAGGAGCTAGTGTCCGCAAGGACGTGGAGGTTCAACTCCTCTCCGCCGCACCA
>DATNOD010000159.1:0-3676 GCA_035601515.1 Candidatus Eiseniibacteriota bacterium
GAATGGGTGACACTCGACTACGCCGACCCGGCGAGCTTCGGCCCCATCAACGAGCTCATCACCGGCACGCCGGTCGTCATCTTCTATCTGGCCACGCCGCCGGAAACATTCAGTCCAATCCTGGTCGCAATCGCCAACTCGGCGATGGTGACCAAGGGCGATCCGTCGCGCCGCGTGGTCCTCGAGAAGCCGCTGGGCTACGACCTCAAATCGGCGAAGAAGCTCAACTCGCAGCTCGCCACGGCCTTCGACGAATCGCAGGTCTACCGCATCGACCACTACCTCGCCAAGGACACGGTGCAAAACGTTCTCGCTTTCCGATTCTCGAACTCTCTCTTCGAGCCGGTCTGGAACCGCAACCTCGTCGAGACGATCCAGATCACAGTGGCCGAAGAGGAAGGCATCCGGCAGCGTGCCGGCTACTACGACCAGACCGGGGCGGTGCGCGACATTTTTCAAAACCATGTTCTGCAGCTGCTCGCGCTGGTGACGATGGAGCCGCCAACTACGTTCGATCCCGATTACGTGCGCCGGGCCAAGCGTGCGGCGCTCCGCGCGATGTCGCCGCTTGACCCAACGACCGCGGTGCGCGGGCAGTACGAGGGCTACCTCGACGAGCCGGGCGTCGCGCCCGAGTCGAGGCGAGAAACGTATGCGGCCGCGCGGGTGTCGATCGAAAACTGGCGCTGGGACGGGGTGCCGATCTTCGTTCGCACCGGCAAGGCGCTGCGACGACGCGCCACCGAGGTGCTGATCAAGCTGCGCGATGCTCCGCTGCTCAGAATCGGCGGGCGCCGGCAGCGCGGCATCCCCACGCTGATCGTGATCCGCGTTCAGCCAGACGAGGGGATCACGTTGCGGATCGGTGCCAAGCGACCGGGGCCGAAGTTCGAGCTCGTGCCCGCGGGCATGCGTCTCGATTACTCAAAGCTGACTAAAGCGCCGCTGCCCGACGCTTACGAAAACGTGCTGGCGGAAGTCCTGGCCGGCGGCCACTCGGCGTTTCCGGGCGCCGAGGAGATCGAGCTGCAGTGGGAGATCGTCGACCCGCTCATCAAGGCCTGGGAGTCAGACGGCCACCCGGAGGTGTATCCCGTCGGATCCTGGGGACCGCGTGCGGCGGACGACCTGGTGGGTGCGGGCGGTGGCGGCCGGTGGATCGTGAGCGGGGACGAACCGGGAACTACCTAGTTATGTGGAAAAACCGGCCGGTTTTCCCTCATCGCCGGGTCGGCTTGCGACATAAAAAAAGGGCAGCGCGAGCTGCCCTTTCACTGTTTGTTTGACGAACTACATCTTCCGGGCAGCCATGCCGCCTGGCATCTTCATCGTGCCGGTCATCCACAGCTCGGCCTTGTTCGGATAGAGAAAGATCAGAACGCCACCGGCGATGATCGCCACGGCGAACGCGATGATGTCGAAATGACCGAGCGAGATCTGCAGGAAGATCTGGTAAACGGCCTGCAAGATCGCGTACAGGATCAGGGCGCGCACCCAGGTCACGTTAGCGATCGGGTCGAAGCCGGCGATCATGATTCCAGCTCCAAACGCGACCCCGGCGACCGATGTAGTAACGCCGAAGTTCGAGTCGAAATTGAAGATGGTGGAGCCGATGAAACCCAATCCCGACCCCGCCACTATCAGGATGCCCATCACCCACATCAAGACCTTCAACGCCAAAGGGTTCCATTTAGCCACTAGTCCCTTTCCTCCAATTCGACCGTGCTGTTGTTAGATTTTGTGAGCGCACCGGTCATTTGTCGCCACCTTTGTACGCCAAATGCACGTGAGTTGCAACGGTGCTCAACTCAAAACTTGCGCTCCGCCCCGCCAGACTCGAAGCGGCCGGAGGCCGTAGGCCCAGGCGAACGCCCCTTCGTGATCGGCGTCCCAGAGCACCAGGTCGGCCAGCATGTTATGGGCCACTGCGCCTCGATCCGAGCGCGAAATGGACAGCGCCCCGCCGACTGTCGCCGCGATCAAAGCCCTCTCGACGGAGAGCTTGAAGACCGCCACGGCCATCGCCACCACCACGCTCATGCTCGTGATCCCGCTCGTGCCCGGGTTGTGATCTGAGCCAAGCGCGATGACCGCGCCGGCGGCGAGCAGGTCCTTGACCGGCGGCAGTTTCCCGATCGACAGCGCCGTGCCCGGAGCGAGAGTCGCCACCACCCCGGCCCGCGCGAGGGCGACCGCGTCGCCGCGGTTCGCGCGCAGCAGGTGGTCCGCCGACGCGGCTTGAAGCTCAGCCGCAAGGCGCGATCCGCCCGTGCGCGCGAGCTCATCGGCGTGTAGGCGCGGGATCAGCTGGGCTTCGAGGGCAGCCTTGAGGATGCGCCGTGACTGCGAGACGGAGAAATAGCCCCGATCGCAGAACACGTCGCAGAATCGCGCCCCGGCGGCGTGGGCGTCGTCACACCAGTCCGCGACCTGCTTCGAGTACCTGCCGAAGCTGGCGAAGCGATCAGGCGGCTTAGCGTGAGCGGCGAGGAACGTGACCTCGATCCGAGGGAGGTCGCTGTGTTCGCTCAGCCGCTTGAGCATGCGCGTGTCCTCCAGCTCGCCTTCGCGCTGGAGGTGGTAACCGGTCTTGGCCTCGACGGTGGTCGCGCCGCCCTCGAGCCAGCGCCGCAACCTGGCCGCCGTCGCTTGCTCGAGAGCATCAACGCTCGCTGCGCGAGTGGCTTTGACGGTGGCCACGATGCCCCCACCCGCTTTGGCAACCGCTTCGTACGACGCCCCGGCGGAACGCATCGCGACCTCGGCCATGCGATTGCCCGCGTACACCGGGTGCGTGTGGGCGTCGATGAGCCCGGCGGTCACGAGCCCGCCCCGGCAGTCCTCCTCATGCGCGACATACCCAAGAAGATCGTGCGGTTCATCGCCCTCACGCCCGCACCAGGCGATGTGCTCGTCATCGTCGCAGATGATCGCCGCTTTCTCGATCACGCCCACCTGGGTCCCGGTGAACAGGCGGCCGATGTTGTGGAGGCGCCTCATTTGCTGACGACCGTTTTGCCGCCCACGACCACGTTGGTGACGTCTCGTGCCGAGCAGCAGAACACCAGGTAAGCGAGGTCGAGGTGCCGCGAGAGGACCGGTTGCTCGTAGCCGATCGTGATGAAGTCCGCCAGCATTCCCGGCTTGAGCTCACCGGCGTCCCAACCCAGGGCTCGCATTCCGTCGACGGTCGCGGCGCGAAAGAGCTCCGCAGGCTGATGGAGGACTCGCCGCCCCGTGGCACGACGCTGGTCGAGCTCCACGCCGCGCGCCTCCTCTAGCAAGTCGATGACGGCATTCGAGTCGCTGCCCACGCACAGCGGGCTGCCCGCATCGACAAGGGCGCGAATCGGGCCGGCGCGATCACCGAGGTCGCGCTCCGTCGTCGTGCAGGCGCAGATCGAGACCTTGTTGGCGCCGAAAAGTGATATGTCGTCCTCGTTGACGTGAATTGCGTGGACCGCGGTCAGGTCCGGACCGAGAATGCCTTCGCGGTCGAGCAGCTGCATGGGCGTGCAGCCCTCGACCGCGAGGCACTCCTCCACTTCCGCCGGCTGCTCCGCGAGGTGAATGTGCAGCGGGGCATTGCGCTTGCGCGCCCACTCGGCGACCGTGCGCATCGACGCAGGGTCGACCGCGCGCACGCTATGGATCGCGGCGCCGATCCGAACACCGG
>DATNOD010000160.1:0-2454 GCA_035601515.1 Candidatus Eiseniibacteriota bacterium
TACCACGAAGTTTCATGGGACCGGTATGGGACTGTCCATCAGCCGCTCCATCGTTGAATCGCATAGCGGCCGCTTGTGGGCTGCCAACAACTCTCCGCGCGGCGCAAGTTTTCACCTCATTCTACCCACCAAAGTCACGGCCCATGACTGATGCCCCAGTCGCGTCTGCCGCATGGGGGCTTCCCAGTTTATCGCGATATCATCCCTTTCCGGACGATGCAAAACTAGCTACCGCACGCTTAAACCCTTTTCAAATGCCGTCTCGAACTTTTCGACAATCTCCGCAGCGATCTCGTCGGGCAGCAGCACGTCGAGATCGTCCAGCGCGCACCATCGGTCGCTTCTTTAGAGTGAAGCGCTGCTTCAGTGCGCAGGTCGCATATCCATATACGGGCATCGACTACTCGCCAGCAGGCACGACTTCCGCGACGGGTCCGAGGGCGGCGATATGCTGTCGATCGATAAAGGACCGCTGTCGGCGCTTAAAGCGTCATCCACAGGCAGCCACGGATGGTCAGCTCGCCACCCATCTAGCGCCGTTCGCCACAGTCGTCGTGAGGGGCGGCTTTGGGTCAAAATCGGCGGTGCCGTCAACGACTGAGCACAGTCGGTCTACCTTCAACTGCGGAAGAACCGTTACCCTGCCAAGCCGTCCCGAAGTGACAGAGCCCCAGAACCGGAAACTGGAGGCTGTGAATCGGCGCCGAACAGAGACCCCATCCAAAACTGCTCTATGCCGCGGATGTTGCTCGGAAATACCCGAACGGCGGCGGAACATGAGGCCAAACGCGCAGCTGTTCCGTAGGAGACGGTCTCACGATCACCAGCTACTGGCTCGCGCGCTCTGCAAGCAGCGCAGTTGCTCCAATGCCCAGTAGCGACACGGCGCGGCTGCCCCACTTCCGCTGGGTTGACACAGCGGATTGGCCGTCAACGAGCGGCGACATTTTCAGAAGCTTGCCGGGCAGCAGAAAATCGTTGCCCCACCACACTTTCCGCTCGACTTCCCCAGCACGGCAAGCATTGCTGTCCATGTCGACGGTCCCCTCCTGGGTCGCCGCCCGCCTGGCTCCGAGCGCCGGGCTTGTGGCGGTGCAAGCATCGCGATGGGCGATGCGGATCGAGAGGACGAAGACGATGGCCAGCAAGCAAGCCCGCAAACAAGCAAAGAGCGCCGAAAAGTCCGATATCGGCGAGGCAAACCAGCCGGCTCGCGACCGCCAGCGCACACCCCGACGGCGCGCTCTACAGGCTCGGTCAAAGTCCACGGCGACCCAGACCGGTGAAGCAGCAGCGCTGGCGGCTGCTGCTTCCAGAGGTACTTCCAAAAGCATCGGACTATCGAAGAAGACCACGCCGCCGCCGGAGAATCCGGCTTCACGATCTGATCGGATCGCGGAAGGCGTCAATTTGGCGATGGCCAAGATGCCTGACGCCGACCGACCGCGGGCGAGCACAAAGCGCGCGGTGCTGATCGGCATGCTCGAGCGGCCCGAGGGCGCCTCGGTCGCCGAGATCGGGCACCGGCTCGGTTGGCTGCCGCACACCGTGCGCGCCGCCATGACCGGCCTGCGTCACGCCGGTCGCGAGGTGACGCGGAGCAAAGACGCCACCGGCCAATCGGTGTACCGGCTCGCTCCGGTCGAAACCGCTCCCGACCGGTGACGGCCATGGCCGCCCGACAAAAGGATGTCAGCAAGGAGGCGCTCTCGCGCCTCCCCAAGCTCGACATCTACGAGCTTCGCGAGGAGTGGCGCCGTCTCTACAAGGCCGATGCTTCCCCACATCTCAGCCGCGAGCTGCTGATCCGAGCGGTCGCATACCGAATGCAGGAAGTTGCTCTGGGCGGTCTCCGCCCGGAGCCGCAGCGCCAACTGCGTCAGATTGCAATTGAGGTCAAGCAAACTGGACAGGCGGCGAAACATTTCCGCCCGCAGCTGAAGCCCGGAACACGGCTGATGCGCGAGTGGCAGGGTCGAACCTACGAAGTCGTGGTGCTCGATGACGGCCTCTCCTGGCAGGGCACGCAGTACCGCTCGCTGTCCGCGATCGTGAGAAAGATCACCGGCACGGCGTGGTCGGGACCTCTCTTCTTCGGGCTGAAGCAAACCCGATCGGCAAGCCGTGGGTCATCGCATGCGTCGGTTCCGATCTGCGGAACCATGGAGGCCCGCCATGCCGCGGAGTGACCCGAGCCGCAAGCGCTGTGCGATCTACACCCGCAAATCCTCCGAGGAAGGGCTCGAACAGGAGTTCAATTCGCTCCAGGCGCAGAGCGAAGCGTGCGAGGCCTACATCCGCAGCCAACGTCACGAGGGTTGGGTATTGGCCAGAACCCGCTACGACGATGGCGGGTTCTCGGGCGGCAACATGGAACGGCCTGCACTGCAACGCCTGCTGGCCGACATCCAGGGAGACCGGATCGATATCATCGGAGACCGGATCGATATCATC
>DATNOD010000161.1:0-10974 GCA_035601515.1 Candidatus Eiseniibacteriota bacterium
AAAGAGTGTGGTGCGCTGTCTGCATCGCTCGCATCGAGGTGAAAATTTCGCCTGAGTGGTTGAAGCAACAGCGCGCTGCTGAGCTCAACTGATGCGCGTAGTCCTCGGTCACGGCGCATCGGGCAACGCCGCATCGATGAAACCCTATGTCGTCGGCTTCAAGCGTCGCGGCATCGATGCAATCGCGGTCGATCTTCCTCGCGGAGGCGCTGAGCGCGCCGTCCCGGTCTTCATCAAGGCCTCTGGACGCGGTCACGACGTCATCGGAGGAGGCCAATCGTTCGGTGGTCGCGTTTCGAGCATGGCCGCCATCGAGGCGGACTTCGGTGGCCTGGTCCTCTTTTCATATCCGCTGCACCGTCCCGGGTTCCCCGACCAGCTCCGAACCGAACACTTCCCACAGATCCGCTGCCCGACGCTTTTCATGAGCGGTGATCGCGATCCTTTCGCAAACATCGGCCTGTTGAAAGAAAAGATCAAGCTCATCCCCAACGCGCGCCTCGAGATCTTCAAGGGCCAGGGCCACGGCCTGCTCGCGGTCCTCGACGATGCGCTCGACGTCGCGGCGGACTTCATCAAAGAGATCAAATGACTGCGAGCCAGCACATGGTTCAGGCGAACGGCCTTCGATTCCGAACCATGGTCGATGGCCCACCGGCCGGCGAAATGTTCATCCTCCTGCATGGTTTCCCTGAAGGAGCAGAGTCCTGGTTGCGCCAGGTGGACGCGATCGCCAAGGCAGGACACCTCGCGGTCGCCCCCGACCTTCGTGGCTACGGACTCAGCGACGCGCCGGCAGAAAAGGAGAGCTACGCGATCGGCCATCTCGTCGACGACGTGGCCGGGCTCATCAAAGTGTTCGGGCGCGAGTCGGCCCACATCGCTGGCCACGACTGGGGCGCGATCGTCGCGTGGTTCTTCGCCGCGCGGCACCCGGAGATGACGAAGACACTGACGGTGCTATCGGTCGGACATCCGGCCGCGATCGCGGCCGCAAGCCGCGAGGACGAAGACCAGAAAGCGCGCTCCAGCTACATCCGGCTCTTTTTGATGGAGGGCAAGGCCGAGCAGGTGCTGTCCGAGGACGAGTACCGCCGGCTGCGGCAGATGTTCTCCCTAGGGCCCAATCCGGGCGCCGTGCCGAAGTCCGTGATCGATCACTTCGCGAAGTCGATCGCAAGGCCCGGCCGCCTGACTGCCGCCCTCAACTACTACCGCGCCAATCTCGGCTCCGGCGGCGCCGCGTGGGAGCGGCTCGCGAACACCGGCCCCGTCAATGTGCCCACAACGCTGCTGTGGGGTGACCAGGATCCAGCCCTCGGGAGGCGCGGCGCGGAATCCACCGCGAGTTACGTCGAAGGTGACTACCGGTTCGAGGTCCTGGAGGGTGCCGGGCACTGGCTGCAGTTCGAGCGGCCGGCCGAGGTGAGCCGCGCCCTGACCGATCGCACAACTCGATAAGCTGTCACCCATGCTCCAACGTGGGGATGACAAGGAGCGCCGCTCAAGCCTGCGCCGGCTCGACGACATCCTGGACGCCCTCGAGCAGCTCAACCTTCACGACCGGACCGAGCTCACCGAGAGCCTGGCCGAAAGCCTCGTCTTGCTCGGTGTCGACGATCCCTACGGCCTGCCCATCCCGCAGCTCATCGAGAAGGTGTGGGCGATGCAGCAGCCTTATCTCATCACCATCGTGGTCGAGCGCCGGCGCCGACGCCGCCGGAAGATCGATCCCAAGTTTTCGAGCGGCTCCGGCCTTGCATAAGATCTGAAGACCGCCGACTGGCTCGAAGTCTTCCTGAGCATCGGGTCGCGCGTACGCGAAACGGTGCTTCCACTCGCGGGCACGGAGTCGGGAAGGGCACAGCTGGCGATCGGCGCTGGCGGCGACCGAACCATGGAGCTCGATCGCGCCGCGGAGGCCGACGTCTTCGCGGAGCTGGAGCAGCTCGCGGCAAAGGGTGAGCGATTCTCGGTCCTCTCCGAAGAGGTTGGACTTCGCAGATTCGGGGCCGATTACCCACTCGTGCTGGTGGATCCGGTCGACGGCAGCCTCAACGCCAAGCAGGGCATACCGTTCTTCGCCGTGATGCTCGCCCTGGTCGATGGACCCAACATCGGTGACACGGTGGCCGGCTGCGTTGTCAACCTGGTCAACGGCGAAGCCTGGACCGCGATTCGCAAGCAGGGCGCCTGGCGGGGCGGCATACCGATTACACCCATGCCACGAACCGATCGCGATCGCATCGAGCTGATCGCCCTTGAAAGCCTGCCCAGCGCACTGGTCAAGGCGCGAGGTCTCCTCAAGCAAGCGCACAAGATTCGCATCCTCGGGTCCATGGCGCTTGCGATCGCGCACACTGCTGCGGGCAGCATCGATGCGTTCTGCGCGCCGATCCCGGTTCGCGTGTTCGACATGGCGGCGAGCCTTCTCATCGTCTCCGAGGCCGGCGGTTTGGCTACCGACCTCAATGGCAATTCGCTGGCGAAGTTGCCTTGCGCGCTCGAGACTCGGACGACGCTCGTCTGCGCCCCAACCGCGGAGCTGCATGCGATCGCGTACCGCGCCCTGAATGACGACGGGTGATGGTCTTCGAGCCGCGGGGGACTGTTTTCGTGATCCTCAGCTTCGAGGGCCCCGATGTGTACAGCCAGGCCGGCGGTCTTGGAGTCAGAGTCAAGGGCCTTGCGCGCACGCTCGCGCAGGTCGGCTACCAGACATACCTCTATTTCTGTGGCGACCCCGACCTTCCCGGTGAGGAGAGTCACGATTCGGGCCGGCTCGTCTACCGGCGCTGGTGCCAGTGGATCTCGGCGCGTCACCGTGGAGGCGTCTACGACGGAGAGGAGGAGAAGATCCGCGACTGGAACTCGAGCCTCCCTCCCAGCCTGATCGACAACGTCATCGCGCCCGCGGTCGCCTCCGGTCGCAACGTGGTCGTAATGGGAGAGGAGTGGCACACGTCGTGGTCGATGAACCTCCTTTCGGAGTCGCTGTACTACCGCGGGCTGCGCGATCGCGTGGTCATCCTCTGGAATGCGAACAACACGTTCGGCTTTCATCGCATCACCTGGCCTGCCCTCGCCCTGGCCGCCACGATCACCACCGTGAGCCGCTACATGAAGTTCAAGGTGTGGGAGCGCGGAATCAACCCGATCGTCATTCCCAACGGCATCCCGCGCGCGTCGATCCAGGATGCGGATCCAGAATCGGTCGCCGACCTCAAAGCAGCCGCGGCCGCCGACCACTTCTGCTTCAAGATCGGCCGCTTCGACCCTGACAAGCGCTGGTTGATGGCGGTGTCCGCCGCCGGCTACATCAAGCGCCACGGAAAGCGCGTGAGGCTGCTCATGCGCGGGGGTCGAGAGCCGCATGGTGGCGAGGTGATCAGCCACGCGCAGCACCAGGGACTCAACGTCGTCAACGTCAACGCCCCAGGCGAGGCGGCGGGGCTATCTGCCATCTTTCGCCAGTACCCGCAAGCCGACGTGGTGAACCTGACCACATTCGTCAGCGATCCCCTGCTTGGAGTGATCTACCCGGCTTGCGATGCGGTCCTGGCCAACTCTGGCCACGAGCCGTTCGGGCTGGTCGGACTCGAGGTGATGGCAGCCGGAGGGCTGGCTGTCACCGGCGCGACGGGCGAGGACTACGCGGACGCCTATCGCAATGCGCTCGTTGTCGAGACGGATGAAACGATCGAGCTCGTGACCGAGCTGAACTTGATTCAGCAGCGTCCCGGCCTCGCGGCCGCGATCCGCCGCCGCGGACGCGTGACCGCGCGCGCATATACCTGGGAGAAGGTGATCGAGCAGTTGCTGTTGAGAATCGAGTTTGCGGCCGCCCAACAGGCGGTGACGGTGCCCAACGGCGCGATCGAAGAATCGAAGCCGCTGCCTCGCCGCGCCACTCGCAGAGGACGGGCTCCTCTTGGCTGAGAACCTCGTCGTCTACATGGTCGTCCACCAGCCACGCCGCTTGAGGCTGCCGGCGCAGGTGGTGCCGGCGAAGACGGCGCCTGAGGCGCTATCGGACTACCTGTTCGACGACGCTCTCGACCGCCACTACTTCGAGCAGGTGGCTGCGAGCTCGTATCTTCCGGCGGCGGCGATGTTCACCGATCTCGGCCGGCGCGGCTGGAAGATGTCGATCGGCTTCAGCAACTCGTTTCTCCTGCAGGCGGAGCGCTGGGGACCGAAGGTGCTCGACGCCTTCAAGAAGCTGTGCGCGGGGCCGAACGTCGAGGTCGTCAACGTCGAGCCATACCACTCGTGGCTGCTATACCTCGACATCCTGGCGTTCAAGGAAGCCATGCTCGCCGGCCGCCAGCGGCTGCAGGAGCTGTTCCAAAAGCCCATAGCGGTCACCGACACGACCGAGATGTTCATGTCCAACGACGTCTACTTCGCGCTCCAGCAAAGCGGGTTCGACGCCGCATTCATGGAGGGCCGTGCGTGGCAGATGGGCTGGCGCGAGCCGACCCACGTCTATCGGCATCCCATGCAGCGCATGAAGCTTCTGGTCCGGCATCACGACCTCTCAGACGACGTCGGCTATCGCTTCTCCAACCGCTACTGGAACCATTGGCCGCTGATGGCGGAAACCTACGCGGGGTGGGTGCGCGAGACCTGGGGTGAGCTTGTGATGGTGGGTTGGGATTTCGAGACCTTCGGCGAGCACCATCGCCGCGACACCGGGATCTTCGAGTTCATGCGCGCGCTGGCCAAGGAGCTGAAGAAGCGAAAAGTTCGAATGATGCTGCCGTCGGAGGCCGTAGGAGAGCTAAGCGCTCGGCATCTCGAGGTCCCGGTCAACGAATATGGGACGACATGGGCGGGCGAAGGCGGCATGGAGTTCTTCCTCGGCAACGAGGCGCAGCAGGGTCTCTTTCGGCTCATGCATCACGCTTATTCGAAGGCGAGGCTTACCGGTGACCCGCGGCTCATCGAGATCGCGAAGTGGCTCCTGCAGTCGGACAACCTGCACCTCATCCAGTGGTTCGGACGATGGGGAGGCGAGGCTGAGGTCAGCGCCTATTTCACGCCCGACGAATGGTGGGAACTGGGCGCTTTGGGCATCCTGCGCGAGCAGCAGCGCGTCTACATCAACTTCATCCGGGCGCTGGATGAATACGCTAAGTAGTAGATGAAGCCCTTAAACGTCGCTTTCGTATGGCACATGCACCAGCCGTACTACAAGGACGACCTCACCAACACGTACCTGCTCCCGTGGGTGCGCCTGCGCTCGGCGAAGGACTACTTCAAGATGCCGGCGCTGCTCGACGCGTACCCGAAGGTGCGCGCCACGTTCAACCTCGTGCCGTCGCTCCTGGCGCAGATCGAGGACTACGGCAAAGAGGATTCGGTCGACCTCTTCCTCAACATCAGCAAGCGCGACGCGGCCGAGCTCTCGTCAGAGGAGCGCGCCTTCGTCATCCGGTGGATGCGCGAATCGCCGCGCGCCCTCCGAGTGCAACAGTCGCCCCGCTACCTCGAGCTGGCTTCACGCACAGCCGACGCCCAGTTCACGACCCAGGACATGCGCGACCTGCAGCTCTGGTTCAACCTCGCGTGGTGCGACCCGGCGTGGGCCGAGTCCGATCCGCGGCTTGCCGAGCTGAAGCGCAAGGACCGCGACTTCACGGAATCGGACAAAGAGCCCCTTTTCGAGGCCCAGATGGAGATGATGCAGAAGGTCATCCCGAAGTACCGCGAGCTTGCCGATCGCGGCCAGGCCGAGCTGACTTTCTCTCCTTACTACCACCCGATCCTCCCGCTCCTGGTCCACGTCGACTCGGCGCGCACCGCGAATCCCCAGATCCAGCTTCCCGAGCGCCATTTCTCGCATCGTGAGGACGCGGAGCGGCAGATCGAGCTTGGCCAAGGCTTGTTCGAGCGCCTGCTGGGACGCCGCCCGACCGGCATGTGGCCTTCGGAGATGGCGGTCGGCGAGAGTGTGGTCGGACTCGCGACCCACGCCGGCCTCGACTGGATGATCAGCGACGAGGAGGTCCTGTCGCGATCCCTCGACTCGCAGTTCTACCGCGACAGCGAAGGCCGGGTCAACGCCCCCGACCAGCTCTACCGGCCCTTCCAGGTGGAGCGC
The DNA here is from genome assembly GCA_035601515.1 of Candidatus Eiseniibacteriota bacterium. GTDB lineage: Bacteria > Chloroflexota > Dormibacteria > Dormibacterales > Dormibacteraceae > UBA10449. The sequence continues at coordinate 6,107 of DATNOD010000161.1, forward strand.
GACGGGAAATCCGTGGCCATGGTCTTCCGCGACTCTGCGGTCTCGAACTCGATCGGCTTCGACTACCAGCGAATGTCGTCGGTGGACGCAGCGCGCAATCTCGTCGGGCGCATGAAGCGAATTCGCGAGCAGCAGGACGACAAGGATTACCTGGCCGTCATCGCCCTCGACGGCGAGAACGCATGGGAGTTCTATCCGCGCGACGGGCACGACTTCCTCAATGCGCTCTACACCGAGCTCGAGGCTTCACCCGAGATCGTCACGACGACCGTCTCCGACTTCATCAAAGAGCACCCGCCCGAGCAAAGCCTCCATCACCTGCACACAGGCAGTTGGATCGGAGCCAGCCTCGACACCTGGATCGGCGACCCCGAGCACAACATCGCCTGGGAGCTCCTCGCCGACACCCGATCGTGGCTCGATGAGCAGTCACGGCAGCGCCCGCAGCTTTCGGACGCGGCCGCGCTGGGCTGGCGGGAGATCCTGATCACCGAAGGCAGCGACTGGTTCTGGTGGTTCAGCCGCAAGCACGACTCGGGTATGGACACGATCTGGGACAACCAGTTCCGACTGCATCTGCGCAACGTCTACAAGTTGATGGGGCAGCGCGCGCCGGCGCGTCTATATCAGCCGATCATCCAGCGCGCGCCGACGCCCGAGCGCAAGGTGCCGGCGGAGAGCATCAGCCCCAGGTCGCGAAGCGACTCGGCGTGGGGGAAGGCGGGCTACTTCGTCGTCGGCTCCGGCTTTGGCGCGCTGCACAGGCCGGCCGGGATCGTTGAGCGCGTTCTCTACGGCTCCGACACCGAGCGCCTCTACCTTCGCATCGACAGCCCGCGCTCGCCGGGCGAGCTGGAGTCGCAGAAGATCGAGTTCTGGCTGTACTGCTCCGGCGTCCCGGCCGATGAGCCCGGCGGCAAGCTCGAGCTGCCGCTGCAGGCCACCGCCGCCGCCGACTTCGGTTTCGATGCGGCTAACGTCATCCGCATCGTTCCGCACGCCAAAGGCGCATCGCTGACGATCGCGCGGGTCGATGCGGGCCAGGCCAGGGCCGAGCCAGTTGCCGAGCTCGACGGGGCCGATCCACTATTCATATCGATCCCGCTGAAGCTGCTCGGCCGTCATGGCGGGGACACGATGGAGATGGCGCTCGTGGTGAGCCGCGACGGCGGCGACATCGAGCAGGTTCCGCCATCGGGCTCGCTGGGACTGCGAATCCCTGGCAACGCCGGCCCGGCCACTGCGCCGGGTGCCAAGCAGCTCAAAGTGCTCGTCGCCACATCGGAGCTCACGCCGTTCGCGAAGTCGGGTGGGGTGGCCGACGTCGCCGCGTCGCTGTCGAAAGAGCTGCGCCGCCTCGGTCACGACGTGCGCGTCGTGATGCCGCGCTATCGCCAGGTCGACATCGGAAAGCACGGCCTAAAGCCTGTCGTCCGCGAACTGCCGGTGCAGCTGGGCGCGCAGCTGATGCCGGCGACCATCTTCGAGGGCAGCCTCGGCGACGTGACCGTCTACTTCGTCGACTGCCCGGCGTTGTACGACCGCGACGGCATGTATGGGTTTGGTGACGACGATGCGCGCTCGGTCTACTTCTCGCGCGCGCTGCTGGAGATGCTGCCGGCGCTGAAGTTCACGCCAGACGTGATCCACATCCACGACTGGTACGCGGCCCTGGTGCCCAACCTCATCGATCGCGTCTACACCGAGGGTCCGACCGCCGAGGTTGCGACGGCGCTGACGATCCACAACCTCGCGGCGCAGGGCGTGTTCGGGTTCGGGGCGCTGACCCTCGCGGGACTCGACAAATGGGGCTTGATTCGCGTCGGCATCCCGGGCCTGGACAACGTGGTCAACGTGCTCGGCCGCGGAATTCACTTCGCGGACGTCGTCAACACGGTCAGCGAGCGCTACGCGGCCGAAATCCAGACGCCCGAATTCGGCGAGGGTCTCGACGAGCTCATCCGCTCGCACGCACACAAGCTGCACGGAATCGTCAACGGCATCGACTACGAGAGCTTCGACCCGCATCGCGACCCCAACATCCCGCATCACTACACGTCGTCGGCGACCGAACCCAAGGCACTCGACCGCGCAGAGCTGCGTAGCGAGCTCGGTCTCGAGCAGTCCGACCGGCCGCTCGCGGCGATGGTTTCGAGGCTGTACGACGTCAAAGGCCTCGATCTGGTCGAGCAGGCGATGCCGGCGCTCATGCAGTTCGGCATCCAGGTCGTCGTCATCGGCACCGGCGACCGCCGCTATGAGGACATGTTCCGGCGCTATGCGGCCGAGCGCCCTGGGCAAGTGGCCGCGGTAATCGGCTTCGACGCTCCCCTCGCGCAGCGCATTTATGCCGGCGCGGACATGCTGTGGATGCCCTCGCGCTACGAGCCCGGTGGCCTGGCGCAGCTGATCGCGCTTCGCTACGGCACGATCCCCGTGGTGCGAGCCACGGGTGGCCTGGCCGACACGATCAAGGATTACGACCCCGTCGCGTCGAAGGGGAACGGATTCACGTTCACCGCCTACGACCCCTGGCAGTTCTATGGGGCGGTGGTACGAGCGGCCGAGACGTACCGGCATCCGTCGCTGTGGACATGGCTCATCAGCCGGGCGATGAGTGAGGACGTGTCGTGGTCACGCTCGGCGCAGCGCTACGTGCAGCTGTTCCAGGCCGGGATCGCCGCGCGACGTGAGCGGCGTGGAGTCGCTGCGGTCTCCGACTAGCCCTACGTGCTGACCCGTTGATTCGCGCCGCTTGATCAAAACGCGCCGAATTCGTGGTGGGGATGAGCGCGTTTAGATCAAGAAGTGCGGAATCAGCCGCCCCAATCCGGGAGGAGCCGCAGCTGCTCCACGCGGCGCGCCGCGGGGGCATAAGCGGTGTCGAAGTAGTCGACGACCATGCGGCGTGCGGAAAAGTCCGTGACGACGTACCGGATCGACGCGCGCATCATCTCCACCCACTTCTGCGGGATCCCGTTGGCGTCGCGGTCGAAGAAGGCCGGAACGACCTCTCGCTCGAGGAGCCTGAATAAACCCTCCGCCTCGGCCTGGTCGTCGACCGCGGGCCGGTCGAGGGTCGCGCCCGACGGAATCGCCCAACCCAGCTCCGGCCGGTACGCCTCGTCCCACCAGCCGTCGAGCACGCTCACGTTCAGCACCCCGTTGGCACCGGCCTTCATGCCGCTCGTCCCACTCGCCTCGAGAAAGCGCTGCGGATTGTTCAGCCACACGTCTGCGCCGTGCACGAGGTGCCGCGCGATCGCGAGGTCGTAATCCTTGAGGAAGGCGACGCATGGTTCCTCGCGCGCCAGCCGCACGACGCCGGCCAAGATGTCCTTGCCCGGCTGGTCCGCGGGATGCGCTTTGCCCGCGAACAGCATCTGGACCGGCCGCTTGCTGTTGTGCAGGAGCTTCGTCAGGCGGGCGCGATCCTGCAGCAGCAGGTTGGCGCGTTTGTAAGGCGCGAACCGCCGCGCGAAACCAAACGTGAGCGAGTGCTCGTCCATGCCCTCGGCCTCGATCGACCTCGCCTTTGCAACCGCGAGCAGCTTCTTCTTCAGCTCCAGGTGAACGGCCCACAGGTCGGCCGCTGGGATTTCAAACACCGCCTGCCAGCGGCCGTCGGTGCCATCCAGGTCCCACCAGTCGGGGCCGACAAAGCGTCGGAGCAGCGCGGCGATCTCCGGCGCCACCCAGGTTGGCATATGGACACCGTTCGTCACCGATCCGATGGGAACCTGCGACTCTGGCAGTCCGCGCCACGCGTCCTTCCACAACCGCCGCGACACTGCGCCATGCAGCCGGCTCACACCGACCGCCTGGTCGGCCAGTCGCAGCGCGGCGTAAGTGGTCACAAGCCTGTCGCGCGGATCTCCCGGACGCTGGCGGCCGAGATCCATGAAGCGGTCGAAGGAGATGCCGACCTCGGTCAGGTAGGGATTGAGGAGGTCCCACACGAGCCCGGGCTCGAAGAAATCACTCCCGGCCGCGATCGGCGTGTGCGTCGTGAACACGATGCCCGCACGCGCGACCAGCCGCGCCTCCTCCAACGTCATCTGTCGAGACGCTCGTAGCTCTCGGATCCGTTCGATCGCGCACAAGAAGCTGTGCCCCTCGTTGAGGTGAAACACGCCCGCCACCATGCCCAGCGCGCGTAGCGCCCGCACCCCGCCAATTCCCAAAACGATCTCTTGCCGCAACCGTCGGTCCGGCTCGGGCACGTACAACCGGTCCGTGATCGAGCGAAGGTCGGACGGATTCGATTCCAGGTCGGTGTCGAGCAAGAACAGCGGCACGCGCCCTACCTGTGCGCGCCAGACCCCGATCTTCACTTTGCGGTCCCCGATCGGCGCGTCCACCTCGACGCCCTCAACCCGGCGCACCGGCAGCTCCTCGCCCCGGTTTTCGAAATACACCTCGACCTGCCGGCCTTCGGCATTGATCTCCTGACGACCGAAGCCCTGCTTGTAGAACAGGCCGACCGCGACCAGCGGCAAGCCGAGGTCGCTGGTCGCCTTCAGGTGGTCGCCGGCGAGCACCCCCAGACCGCCGCTGTAGATGGGCAGGCATTCGGCCAGCCCGAACTCGAGGGAGAAGTACGCGATCACCATCGGCGCGCGCGCGTTCATGAAGGGTGGGCGGCGGTCGTAGTACTCGCGATAGGCGGCGCGAGCACCCTCGAGCGCACGTTTGACCTCGTCACGCTTGAGCGCCTCTTCGATACCCGAATCGCCCAGCTGGATCAGCAGCAGCACCGGATTCTGGCGCGTCGACTCCCAGAGGTCGGGGCTGAGCGCTTGGAACAATGCCTCGATCCGCGGCTCCCACGTCCACAGGAGGTCGTGGGCGAATTGGTTCAGTTCGTC
>DATNOD010000162.1:0-2353 GCA_035601515.1 Candidatus Eiseniibacteriota bacterium
GTTCCAGCCATCCGCACCAACTCGGCAAACGACCCGGCCTCCATCTTGTGCATGATCTTGCCGCGATGAATCTGGAGGGTGACTTCGCTGATCCCGAGCTCGGCCGCGGCCTGCTTGTTCAGCAGTCCGCTCACCACCAGGGGCAGGACCTCGCGCTCACGTGGCGTCAGGGTCGAGAATCGCTGCCGCAGGGTGGCCAGCTTGCCTCGCTCGAGCCGAGCTCCCCGGTCCTGCGCCAGCGCCGTATGGATCGCTCCCATCAAATCCGCGTCGCTGAATGGCTTGGTCAGAAAGTCCACCGCTCCCGCCTTGAGCGCGCGCACCGAGCTGGGAACGTCCCCATGTCCCGTGATGAACACGATTTGCGGATGAGGTTGGCCGGCCATCTGGCCCTGCAGGTCGAGGCCGTTGATGTCCGGCAAGTCGACGTCCAGGATCAGGCACCCCGGCAGGTCGGGCTTGGCGAACTGCAGGTACTCGGAGGCCGACCCGAAGGTGACGACGTTCAAGTGCGCCGAGGTCAGGAGCTCCTGTAGCGCTTCGCGCATGCGGAAATCGTCGTCGACGACGAACACGATATGATCGTGCGCGCTCATCACGACGTGCTCGAGGAGATCGGGAGCGTGAAGCTGAATACCGCTCCCCGCGGCGTGTTGCTCGTGGCCCAGACCCGGCCCTGGTGCGCCTCGACGATCCAGCGAGAGATCGCGAGCCCCATGCCCATGCCCGTTTCCTTGGTGGTGAAGAACGGCTCGAACACCCGCTCCACATCTTCGAGCCCGCTGCCCTGATCGCGGATCTCGATCAACACGCTATTGATCCCGTCGCGGGTGGAGCGAATCGACAGAACTCTCGGATCGCTTTGCTCGGACTCCATGGCCTCGACGCCGTTGCGCACCAGGTTGACGATGACCTGTTGCATCTGCATACGATCGGCCCAAATCGGTGGCATGTCGTCGGCAAGGTCAATCTCGATCCTGACGCCCTTCGTGGAGGCCTCGTCCGTCATCAGTCGGTTCACCTCCCGAATCACCTCGTTGAGATCCAGCGGCGTGCGCGTCAAGTCGGTCCGCTTGAACAGCGCACGGATGCGGTTCACCACTTCGGCCGCGGCGCTCCCGTCGCGAATCAGCCGTTCGGCGGTAAGCCGCGCCCGTTCGAGATTGGGAGGCTCGGCGGACAACCAGCGCTGAATCGCGTGACCGTTGGCGACCAGGGCCCCCAGTGGCTGGCTGATCTCATGCGCAATGGAGGCCGCCATTTCGGAGACCATCGCAATCTCCGAGGCGCGGGAAAGCTTCGCCTGGGTCGTGCGCAGCGCCTCCTCCGCCCGCTTGTGATCATCGATGTCGAACATCACGCCGTACCAATGGATGATGCGGCCAGCTTCGTCGCGCATCGGCTCGGCACGCGCATTAACCCAGCGATACGACCCGTCCGCTGCGCGGACTTTGTGCGTACTGTCGAACGCCGTTTCAGTTTCGCGGGCTCGAGCCCACTCCTGAGCGACCATGCCGAGGTCATCTGGATTGGTGAGGTCTCGTCGCACCGTGAGATTCAGCAGGTCGGTCTGCGACATACCGATATCACGTGCCATCCGTTGATTGAAGTAGTCCGACTCACCGTCGGGCGTTGCCCGCCACACCGCCGCCGGTATGGTCTCGATGAGCAGGCGAAGTTCGCGCTCGCTCTTCCGCAGAGCTTCCTCCGCCCGCTTGCGGTCGTCGACGTCGACATTCACGCCGTACCAGCGGACCACGTGGCCATCGCAGTCGCGCAGTGGTTCGGCATGCACGTGGAACCAGCGATAGGCTCCGTCGGCCTTGCGGAACCGGCACGTCGTATCGACCGGCGTTGCGGTATCGCGGGCCAAGGACCACGCTCGCGCGGCGGTTTCGGCGTCTTCAGGATGCACGACGTCCTGCCACCTCTGTTGCGCCAACTCGGCCAGAGACCTGCCCAGGTAGTCCGCGAAGCGTTGGTTGATGTAGTCGGGCTCGCCGTCCCCAGTCGTGCGCCACACCATCGCCGGCAGGGTCTCGATGAGCACGCGAAGCTCCTGTTCGCTGTGCCGCAGGGCCTCCTCTGCCCGCTTACGATCGTCGATGTCTGTTCCCCCCGCGTACCACCGGAGGATCCGTCCTTGCTCGTCGCGCAGGGGATGGTACCGGACTAGGAACCAGCGGTACTGGCCATCCTTGCGCCGGACGCGCCATTCGATTTCGAAGGGCATCGAACGGGACAGCGCCTGGCGGCGCTCATCCTGCAGTCGGGCCCAGTCGTCGGGATGGAACAAGACCGGGTTGCCCCGGGAGTCCGGGGTCAGCAACTGTTCCATGGTGAGCCCCGTGTA
>DATNOD010000163.1:0-2533 GCA_035601515.1 Candidatus Eiseniibacteriota bacterium
TCCGGTCCTCACAGCAACCAAGACGAACTGGACTTGCCCCGGTTTCGTAGACACCTGGGTTAAGTTGCCACCGCTTCCTGTTCGCGCCGCCGCTCGAACGCCCGCGGGCTGAGATAGCCGAGCGCCGAATGCCGCCGTTGCCCGTTGTAGAAGACCTCGAGGTAATCGAACAGCTCGGTGCGCGCCGCCGTCCGCGTGGCCCACGTCGCGTCGTGGACGAGCTCGACCTTCAGCGTCGCGAAGAAACTCTCGGCCACGGCGTTGTCCCAGCAATCGCCCCGGCGGCTCATGCTGCACACGATTCCGTGCTGGGCCAGGACGCGCTGGTAGTCGCCGCTGGCGTACTGCTTAAGTTCAACCGGTCGTCGCAACACCGCACCGAAAGGGGTTGCGATGACGACACGAAGAAGGCGTTCGGAACGGGCCGGACGAGCGAAACTACGCTCGCCAGGCCGGCCCTCGGTTCGGCGGCATGAGAAGCAACGCCGGTTCTGGGCGGCAATTGCGACCGGACACTCGAGTGAGGACGCGGCGGTCAGCGCCGGGGTGTCGCCAGCAGTCGGGACACGGTGGTTTCGGGAGGCAGGCGGCATGGCAGCGTCGCACCTTATGCCTTCGGCTCCGCCGCTGTCTGGGCGGTATCTGTCGTTCACCGAGCGGGAGCAGATCGCGCTCTCGCGTGTTCAAGGGCATGGAGTGCGCGAGATCGCCCGCCGGCTGGCGCGGGCGCCGTCGACGATCTCGCGGGAGCTGCGCCGCAACGCCGCCACACGGTCCGGCGGCTTGGAGTACCGAGCGACGACGGCCCAGTGGCATGCGGATCGCGCCGCGCGCCGACCCAAGCCGGCGAAGCTCGCGACCAATACCGAGCTGCAACGGTACGTGCAGGAGCGGTTGGCCGGCGCGATCATCGCGCCAAGCGGCGCTACGGTCCCGAGGCCTGTAGTGACGTGGAAGGGACGCCGGCACGGGCGGCGGCAGCCGCGGCGGTGGGCTCGGGCATGGAGTCCCGAGCAGATTGCTCGGCGCCTCCCGCGCGACTTCCCCGACGATGAAGCGATGCGTATCAGCCACGAGGCCATCTACCAAGCACTGTATGTGCAGGGACGCGGCGCACTGCGCCGCGAGCTGACGGGGTGTCTGCGCACCGGCCGGGCGCTGCGCGTGCCGCGGGCGCGCAGCCGCGGACGAGGGAAGCACTTCGTCACGCCCGAGCTCCTGATCAGCCAGCGGCCGGCGGAGGCGACCGACCGAGCGGTGCCGGGGCATTGGGAAGGAGATCTCATCTTGGGGCTGGGCAGTTCCGCCATCGGCACGCTGGTGGAGCGCACCACACGGTTTACGCTCCTGCTTCGCCTGCCGCGCATGGCGGGTCACGGCCCCGGCGTTCGCGTGAAGAACGGGCCCGCGCTCGCCGGGCATGGTGCCGAGGCGGTCCGCGACGCCATCGCGCGCACGATCATCACGCTGCCCGCGCAGCTCCGCCGGTCGCTGACCTGGGATCAAGGCGTCGAGATGACGCAGCACGCGCGCCTGCGCATCGACACCGGCGTCGCGGTCTACTTCTGCGATCCGCACAGTCCATGGCAGCGCGGCACGAACGAGAACACCAACGGGTTGCTACGCCAGTATTTTCCGAAGGGCACCGATCTGAGCGTTCACAGTGCCGACGCCCTTGCCGCCGTCGCCCTCGCGCTCAACGCCAGGCCGCGAAAAACTCTCGGCTGGCGAACACCCGCCGAGGCGCTCGATGACGTTCTACGATCGGCTCACACAGCGACTGTTGCGAGGACCGGTTGAATCCACCCAATATCTGTCGATTCGGTACACGGAGCGGTTGGCCCAAGCGGGCATCGAGCCGTCGGTCGGCAGCACCGGTGACTCGTACGACAACGCGCTGGCAGAGACCGTGATCGGGTTGTTCAAGACGGAGGAGATCCATCGTCGCGGGCCGTGGAAGGGGCTCGAGGACGTCGAGTTCGCGACCCTCGAGTGGGTCGCGTGGTACAACGGCAGCCGCCTGCTCGAACCGCTCGGCTACGTTCCGCCGGCCGAATTCGAGAAGGCCTACCATGACCGTCAGGCCGCTCCAGTCGGCATGGCGGTTCTCACGTAACGAGCACTCCGGAAAACCCGGGGCGGTTCACGGGAGCGCATCCGACAGATCGAAACGGCTGGGTGGCGAAAGCTGCGCACGTTGTTGCGGACGCCCGGGAGTGGCCGCAATGGACCTGTTTCAGGGCGTGCGATCAGGCGTGACGCATGCGCCGCCGCACCAATATCCCGATACTAACCAGACCGAGGCTAAGCAGGCTGAGAGTTCCCGGCTCCGGTGTCACGATCATCACGTTGTTGTCGAAGGGAGTGACCTTCTTCACGTCGTTCTCACCACCCACCCCCTCCTCGAGGAATGCGAAGAAGATCGTCCCGACGGGAAACGGCCGTTGTCGATGTCCGTGAAGCCGCGGGCGAACGGGAGAGCACCATGCCGGAGGTGTCGTCAACTTTCTCGCCGAGCTGCAACCACGCGTCC
>DATNOD010000164.1:0-25075 GCA_035601515.1 Candidatus Eiseniibacteriota bacterium
AGCCGAGAGGCGGCCTCCGACAGCACGAGCTCCCACGCGCCGGCGTAGGCAATCTCGTCGCCGCCGAACTCGGCTTTGAAGAAGCCGAGGCCGTGCCAGGGGTGTTCCGGGCCGGTGCCAGGCGGCGGCACACCCCAGAGGTCGTAGTCCCGGCAGCCATCCTCGGCCGCAGCCTTGATCGCCGCCCACCAGGCAAGGTCGTTGGCCATCAGCTCGGGATGAGCGCCGCTCCGTCCCGCGAACAGGTGGTAGGCGCGGCCGGCATGCCGTGCGACGAGCACCGCCGAAAGCGCCTCACGCGTCTGCGGATGGCGGCCGACGTAGGTGCGGCACCATGGCAGCTCGTCCAGCAGCAGCTGGTAGTAGCTCTTGGCCGGCAGCGAGATGGACTCCCGGCGCTCCACCGCTGCGGACTGGCGCTCCAGCTCCGCCGCGTCCTTGCCTTCTTCGACCACCACCCCGCGCCGCTCGCCGGACCGGATGTTGTACCGGCGCCCGTGCTTGAAAGTCGCGAGCAATTGATCGGGCGCAGCCAGTTTCAGGATCCGAGTGTGCTGCGGCTGCACAGGCGCGGCCGGCTTGAACCCGCGCTCACTCATCACGCCGCCGAAATCACTCGGCGCTTCCGGCTCCACAGTGATGCGCGCGACCTTCGCGGCACGCGCCCAGTCGATGAGCGCGCCAATGGCGTCGGGAGACGCCGGCACAGGTCCGCGCGGCACATACGCCTCGCTTACAGGGCCCAGCCCGCGTAGCTGCACGCTGGCCATCGCGCCGCCGGCGAGCCGCACCCTCTCGACGGTCCACCCTGTGTGCGACTGCACCTCGCCCCAGCCCCACGTCTGTAGCAGTGGAGCCGGTGACGCGCGCTCATCTAGCTCGCGATCCCAGGCCTCGGGTGCAGCCGTCATTCAGCGTCCGCCGCCAGGTGGCCCGTGTCATTCACCCCCGAGATCACGAAGCGGCCGTTGCGCTTTTCGATGGACGAGATCGAGGCGTTCTCGATTCGAAACGGGAACAGCCCGTCGTTGGGCCGGCCGATGACGCGATGCAGAGCAACCTGGATGACGCCGCCATGCGTGACGACAAGAACATTCCCGTGCTCATGACGCGCTAGGATCGAGTCGAGCTCAGCGTTGACCCTTGCCTCGAAGGGCACTGCGCCCTCGCCGCCGGGCACGACGTCCCAGCTCGGCTCCTCGGTCCATCGAGCCCACGCGTCGGGGAATCGCTGCGCCAGCTCCTCGGTGGTCAAGCCTTCCCATTCGCCCAGGTAGATCTCACGCAAACCCGCGCTGGTGGTCGGCGTCAGGCCGGTCGCCTCGCCGATCAGCCGGGCGGTCTCGTGTGCCCGCTCGAGATCGCTGGTGTAGAAGCCGGCATACCGATGACTGGCCAGCCTCCGTCCGACTCGCCTCGCCTGGGTGCGGCCTTCCTCCGACAGCGGCGGGTCGAGCTGGCCCTGGATGCGGTGTTCGCGGTTCCAGGTCGATTGGCCGTGACGGACCAGCAACAATCGCGCGGGCGAAGGTTTGGAGGGGACAGGAAGCTCTGGGGGCTCCGGGCGCGCGGATCCGATCTTGATATCTATACTAACTTCTCTTAGACCACCGATCGGTGTTGGACCGATCTCGGGAGACGCATTTGCAGTCACACGGCACGCTCGCCGAAATCCCTCTTCGCTCGCTCCTGGAATCCGCCCAGGGCGAGAGGTCGACAGGTACCCTTACCCTTCGCAATGGCAACGGTGAGTCGACCGCCCTGTATTTCCTTTTCGGCCACCTTTTTCACGCGGAGGGCAATGGAAAGGCCGGCGACGACGCTGTCGTCAGCGCGCTGGCATGGACCAAGGGCGAGTTCGAGTTCGACGCCAAAGCGAAACTGCCGGCCGACGAGACAGTCAAGGCGGGAATCCCGGAGCTCGTTCATGCGGCCGAGGCTGCGCCGAAAGACGCCCCGCCTCAGCCCGCACCCGCAGCTCCGCCCGCAGCCGAAGCGCCACCTGAGCGCCGAGAGCAACCAGTTACGGAGAGGAAGGTTGAAGCACCCCAGCCGAGGCGAGGCGTGAAGCACAGACCACAGCCCAAGCATGGGCGCGAACCGATTCCGGTCCCGGCCGGGCAGGTCATCTATGACTCGTTGAAAACTTCGTTCGTCGATTTCCCGCGCCTGATAACGACGCTCGAGAAAGAGGGCTACACCGGGTATGTCCGCCTCCTCACCGACGATGCCGCGGGCCTCATCCTCTTCCGAGAAGGCTCGGCGCTCGAGTGCATGTACGACGGCGTCGGCGAGGCGCAGGGCCTGGTGCTGGGAAAGCAGGCGCTGCATCAGTTCAACGATGACGTCACGGGCGGCCACGGCGTCCTCGACGTCGTCGGCCTCTCGCCCGAGCTCATCGATGGTCTCTACGAGCTCACGGTTTCCAAGCCCATGTACACCGAGCTCTACGCAGGCTGGGTGGACATGAAAGCGCTACTCAAGTTTTTGAGTGACCGCAGGCTGAGCGGGAGCGTGATGATCCGCTCTGCGGCAGGCACCGGCGTGATCATCCTTTCCGAGGGCGAGCTCGCCGGCGCGTATACGAGCGAATCCCGCGACATCTCTGACAAGCCCGACCGGGCGCTTGCACTTTGCGACGACCCGAACGCGATGATCGAAGTCAAGTCCGCGGACGCCACCAAGCACCCGCCGCTCGACGTCGATGAGGTGGTGGCGGGACAGAGGCAGGCAGCACCGCGCAACCCGGCGCCGGCGCCCGCTCCGGTCGCCCCGCCTCCACCACCGCCACCTGCGCCGGCGGCATCGCAACCCCCCACGCAGCAGTTCCCCGCCATCCCGACGCCGTCGGCGATGCCGGCCCAGCCTCCAGCCCAGGCGCCGACCGCGACCTATCCCACGTTCCCCACGCCGCAGTCACCGCCATCCGTCGCGCCGACTACACCGCCCTCCAACTCCGCCGGTCCTCAGCTCGACTGGGGCTCGATCGTGGCCGAGCTTCAGGCCATGGCCGAGGACTCGCTGGGCAACCGCGCCCGCAAGGTCAAGGACATCCTGGGCGCCGCGGATCCGTCGCTGCCGGGCATCGAAGGCGCGATCGACCAGGTGCCGAGCATCTCGCTTCTGTTCGTAGACTCCTCGCGGCTCGAGCAGCTCGCGCAGGAGATGAGGGCGCGGCTCAAGTCACACCTCTAGGCCGAGGTTCGTCGTTCGCGGCCGCGCTGCTCATATTCGGAGCGCTCGCGTCATGCGGAGGCAGCCCACCGCAGATCGTCGACTATTCGCCCGAGCGCGGCGCGATCGAAGTATCGACCGCGGCCCCGATCCGCATCGCGTTCGATCACGACGTGGACAAGAGCTCGGTCGAGAGCAGGCTCTCGCTGCTGCCGGCAACAGATGGCAGCGTCGTCTGGCTCGGGCCGCGATCCCTCGAGTACAAGCATGCGACTCTGCAGCCAAGCAAGATCTACGAGGTCATCCTGCTGGCGGGCTACAAGGACGTCGTGGGCAATGCGTACGCGCTTCGCCACCACTGGACTTTCACCACGGAAGGCCCGCCGAGCGTGGCTTCGTCAGCGCCCGCCAACAACGAGTCAGACGTCGATCCAGCCTCGTATCTCAGCATCGATTTCACTCGTGAGATGGACGCTTCCACACTCGGCAGCTCGATCACCATCGAGCCGTCGATTCCTTTCTCGGTACGCCTCGATCCCGCGGACGCAAAGCGAGCGGTCGTGGCACCCGACCTGCTCCTCGACCCCTCCACGACCTATACGGTCGACGTGAGCACTGCGGCGCTCGATGCGCACGGCAATCAGCTGTATCGAAACCAGAGTTTCGTCTTCACCACCGGACCGTCGCGCCCTTTGCGCCACTGGGTCGCGTTCGCGACGGCTCTCGCGGACGGATCGTCGGGAGGGGTATGGATCGTCAACGAGTCCGGCTTCCCCCGGCGCGTTTTTGACGGGCCATCGGTGCATTCGTTCAGCTGGTCGCCCGACGGATCGACACTGCTCATCCAGGGCGACTCGCTGAGCTGGTCGGCGTTCACGCCCAGCATCCGCTCTATGCAGCTGCCCTTCAAAGCCGTGTGGGCGGCGGCGCTCGCGGCCGGCCTGGGATACGTGTATATCGACGTCGATGGCACGCTCCATCGCTTGTCGGTCGACGGTGCTGACGAGGTGATCGCCAGCAATGTTTCGGACGCGGCCAGCGCGCCGAACGGCTTGCGGGTCGCCTACGTGAGATCTTCTGGCTCGGTTTCGACCGTTTGGGGTTACGACGTCGGCTTGCGGTCGCGATACGAGCTCGTCACCGAGAGCGGACTGCTGAGCGACCTCAGCTGGTCTCCTTCTGGAAACCGCGTCGCCTACCTGCGCGAGGATTCGGGAGGCATCGCTCTACGTGTGCGCAGCTTTACAGGGCAGGCTGCGACCACCACTGTCGCCAGCGGTGACATCGGCCATCCAACGTGGTTGCCCGACTCTACCCATATCGTTTTCGCGGCGGGCATCACAACCGCAAGCGGCCAGCAGCGAAAGGCCTTTCTCGTCAACGCGATCGCCCCTCCCGCGGCTTTGACGGCCGCCCTCGCGATCCCATCGCCCCCCATCGAGGTCGCCGATCCGGTCCCGTCGCCGGATGGTCACCAGATCGCCTTCGTCAGCCAGAACCAGGTCTGGATGATGAACGCGGACGGGACGCGGCCGACGGCACTGACGCGGTTCGACCCCGCGTCGTTCCCTTACTCCTGCGTGACCCCGGCCTGGACGCGACTTTAGTCGCGGCCGATATTCAGGCTGACTCTGCTTTGATTGCTCTCGACCGCGTCGTCGAATAAAGCGTCCAGCCGGTCCGCGGTGCGCGTCCAGGAGAAGCGCTGCGCCAAAAGGCTGGCTCGGCATCCAAACTGCCTGGCAAGCTCGGGGTCCGCCAGCAGCCTGCCGATGCGGTCGGCGTACTCCGCCGGATCGTCGCCGGCGATGAGATAGCCGCTGACCCCGTCACGTATAACCGAGCGCAGTCCAGGCACGTCTGACGCGACGACCGGGCAGCCGCAGGCCTGCGCCTCCAGGCCGACGAGCCCGAAGGATTCGCTGTACGAAGGCATCACGCACACGTTGGCGGCCGAGTAGAAATACGGCAGCTCGTGGTGCGCCACCGACCCGAGGAAGTCGACACGATCCCGAATCCCAAGCGTCGATGCGACCGCCTTCAAGCGCTCCTTCTCACTCTCGTCACCGTCCCGACTGTCTTCACCCAGGACCACGAGTCGCAGGTCTGGATGGGCGCGGTCGCCGAGGAGAGCCAGAGCGCGGATCGCGACCTCAACTCCCTTCAGCCTTTCGAGCCGGCCGACGAATAGGACCATCGGTCCGTCCAACCCGATCTTCCGGCGCGCCTCGGTGCGATCAAGAGGCCGGAAGGTGGCGAGGTCGACGCCAGGGGGCACGATGAAAACGCGATCGGGGCTCGCGCCGTAAGCGTCGACGAGCTCCTCGCCCTCGTCCGCCGTTGAGGCAATGAGCAGGTCGGCGTGCTGCGCAATCTCAGTCTCGACCTGGATCCGGATCGCCGGCTCGGGGCGCGCGCCGCTGGCGAGGTGCTGGTTCTTGACCAGGCCCAGCGTGTGGGCGATGTGCGCCCAGCCGGCCGCCATATGCGGCCTGAGCAGGCAGGCGACCTCGCCCGAAAGCCAGTAGTGCGAGAAGAGGAGGTCGTACTGGATTCCCTCCGCGGCCGCGAACGCTGCGACCTTGTTCGCGAACCCGGGCACCTCGTTGAGGAGGGAGTACTTGTCGAGCCCCATTCCGGCCGGCAGGTAAACCACCCGAGAGAGGGGCGCCAGGGCCTCGATTGCGGGATCGTCAGGTGACTGAAGACGCGTGAAAACGTCCGTGGCGATACCCCGGTCGCTGAATACGCTGCAGACCTCGCGCACATAGACGTTGAGGCCCCCGTTCGCGTACTGGCCCAAAGAGGCGGTGGGCGAGGTGTGCATGGAAATGACCGCGATCCGCCGTTGCGAACTGCGGTCCAGGGTCAATCGAGACTGATCAGCCACGGTATGCCGATCTCGCGTCAAGCCAGCGCCTCGAGACGCAGCAAAACCCGGAACGTGAGACCGGCGAGCAAGAGCCCATATCGATCTAAAAGGTACGCGCCTCCTGGCTATTCCCGCTCTAGGGGCGAGAAACGGCGGCGGGTTATCATCTTTTCCGCATGCGCCTGGTCAAGGGCTTCAAAGTCTCCGCCTTGGTCGCTATCGCGGTTCCGGCAATCCTCGCGCTCACCGCGATCACCACGCTCGCCGACGCCTCCCCGGGCAGGACCGCGCTGCCTGGCGACCCCACCCGCGGCGCCACGCTGTATCTGCAGAACTGCACCAGCTGCCACGGCGTCAACCTGGAAGGCGGCATCGGCGCGGTCCTGAATCCGATCGACAAGATGCCAGGCGTGGCCAACGCGCTCGACCCCACTTTCCTGATCGACATCATCACCAATGGACGCAAGCACCAGCCCGGCGACCCCAGGCAGACCGACATGCCGCCCTTGGGGGGCAACCCCAACCTGGCCGCGCAGGACGTCAAAGACATGGCCGCCTACATCATTCAGCAGAACCAGCTCGGGGTTGGGACCGCGCCGCTGGCGCCCAACGAGCTCGCGAAGCGGACGATGACGTGGGTCGGCATCGGGATCATCGGCCTGCTGTTCATCACGTACTTGCTGGCCCAGTACAACATGCGGTGGATCGCTCGCCGAGCGGCGGCGCGGCACAACAAGTAGGCGCCCCGCCGGCGGAAGCAAGCCCTCGGCCCGCCGCGCCACCCATCCCGACGCCGAAGGGCGGCGCCCCCCGGGTTCTGATCCTTTTCAGCGACACCGGCGGCGGCCATCGTGCGGCGGCGCGGGCCCTGACCGACGCGTTGAAGCTGCTCGATCCCTCATGCGTGGTGACAGTGGCCGACCCCCTGATCTCCCAGGGTCCGACTGTTGTGCGCCGGCTGGCGTCGCTCTATTCGCCGATGATCCGGCGATCGCGCACGGCCTGGGGCGCCGTGTATCACTCGAGCAACACCAAGCCCACGTTCGCAGCCATCCGTGCGATCTTCGGTCCGGGGGTGCGCAAGGCGATCGCCGACCTGCTCACGGAGCACGACCCCGACGTCGTGCTGTCGGTGCATCCCCTGCTGAACCAGATCTCACACCAGGCCATCCAGAAGAGCGGCCGTCCCCGCGCGCTCATGACGGTGATCACCGACCTCGTCGACTTCCATCGCGGCTGGACGTTCAGCAAGGCGGACCTGGTGGTGGCGCCGACAGAGCTCGCACGCAAGGTGGCGCTCCGCCGCCGCGTACCCGCCGATCGCGTCAAGCTGCTGGGCTTGCCTGTGGACCTTCGTTTCCGTCCGCCGGCGCCAGGCGAGAAGCACGCGCTGCGCCGCCGCTACGGGATCGACGAGACCCGATTCACGGTCCTGGTCATGGGCGGGGCCGCCGGTGTGGGCAACATGCTCAAGCACGTGCGAGTGCTCGCGTGGGAGCCGCACCAGTGGCAGGTGGTCGCGGTGTGCGGGCGCAACGAGATGCTGCGCCGCCGCCTCGCCCGGCTGCAATTCGCGACTCCGACCCTGGTCCTGGGCTTCGTCGATTTCATGCCGGAGCTGATGCGCGCGAGCGATGTCATCGTCACCAAGGCGGGACCGGGCGCGATTGCGGAGGCGCTCGCCACGGGCGTCCCAGTGCTGATCACCGGATTCCTGCCCGGCCAGGAGTCGCCCAACGTGGACTTCGTCGTCGAGGCGGGCTTCGGGGCATTCACCCCGAGGGAAGAAGAGCTTCTCGACGAAGTGAGGGTGCTCGCCGAAGGCGGGCCCACGTGGCAGGAGATGTCGCGCAAGGCCGCGGAGATGGCGCACCCGTACGCTTCGTCTGACATCGCACGCGAGTGCCTGCTGCTCGCCGCGCGCTACAGGGCTTCGGGGCAGACGAGGCGATAGGGGCACAACCGGCAGCGGCGGCGGTCGGGCCTTGCATCGAAGCGTCCGGACCGCACGCCTTCGGCCACATCCTTCCCGTGCTTGGTTGCTTCGGCCAGCAAAGGGCGGGTGTGATCTACGCGCACCGATTCACCTGATGCGAGGTACACCATCTCGAGCTCGATCGGATCGAGCTTCAGCGCAGACGTCGCGCCCAACGCGTACAGCGCCACCTGCAGGTCGCGGCGGCCGCGTGTGACCGGCCGCCCCGACTTGTAGTCGATGATGCGCCAGCCCTCAGGTGTGCGATCTATGCGGTCGATAATGCCGTTGAGCGTCCAGCCGTCAACTGCGGTGGTGAACGGCTGCTCGAGATACTCGGGCTGGGCTATGAGCCCGCCCTGCTTCCGGTATGCCTCCAGCTGCGACGCTCCGTTGCGCTCGAATGTTGGCGCACGACGCGCATCAGGAAACGCGGTCTCGTTCCAGACCTGTTGATGCGTCGCACTCAGCATGGCCGCAGTGATTTCTGTGCCGGTCCGCCTCGCCTCCGCGGCGCGCCGCAGCGTTTCGTGCAGGACATCGCCCTGAACAGCCTCCGCGGTTTGTACGGCGGGCAAGCGCTGGACGTGGCGATACCAGTACTGCCGCGGACAATCGAGATACGTGGCAATGCTGGAGTAGGAGAGGACGACTTCCGACTTGCCCCTTCGGGGCGAGGGTCGGGGAGAGGGGCTTGGGATGGCGGAGAGGTCTCGCTGGACAATCGTGTGCCCGCCGGCCGCCTTCAACTCCTCCAGGAATCTCGAATCCCTCCACCTCCGCCCTCCCTCGTAGTGCGCAGCTCGGGTGAGGTAGAGCAAGCGCCGCGCCCGCGTCATCGCTACGTAAAGGAGGCGCCGCTCCTCGGCGACGACATCTTCCTTTCCGCGGACGAGCGGCTCCAGCACGGCAGCCGGCAGCTCGAACCGCGGCGACCGCCCCGACTGCGGCAGCCTGCCCTCGACCAGACCGGGGACGAACACCGCTTCGAATTCCAGGCCCTTGGCTTGATGGATCGTCATCGCCTGGATCGCATCCCCGAAGCCCTCCACGTCCGCTGGCCGTTCGTCCTCCTGAGATAGAAGGACAAGGTCGAGGCGGCGCATGTAAGCCTCCAGCGAGCGGTCCACCGACGTTTCGCAGAACTCCGCGATCAACTCGGCGAAGCGACTCACATTGGCGACGGATTGAGCGCTCGCGCTGTCGAGGTAGCGCGTGCCGTGCATGAGCTCGAAAAACAGGTCTCGTATGTCGAGGCTCGCACTCTGTCGACGAAGTGCCTGTAGCAGTTGCGCAAACTCGCTCGCCGGACCCCAGCCCGCCAGGGCGTCGAGCGGGTACGAGTCAGTGCGGTCGCGAAGCACTGACAGTGCCGCGTCCGGTTGCAGCGAGATTGGAGGGCGCGTGACGGCGCGGGCGAGGGCAACCACATCATTCGGGTCTCGCAGGACGCGCAGGAGCGCGATCGCGTCCTTTATCTCTGGGCGATCGTAGAAGCCGTGGCCGCCGCTTACAACGTGCGGCAATCCGCGCACCGACAGCGCTTCTGCGATCGGCCGCGCGATGGCGTTCGTCCGGCACAGGACCGCGATCGCGCCGGCGGCCATTCCCGCATCGATCAATCGCCCTGCCTCGGCGGCGATGGAGTCCGCCTCGGTCACTCTATCCGGACAGGACCACAGCTCCACTTTTTCGCCGGATCGGCTCGAGCGCAGCAGCTTGGGGAGGCGCTCGTCGTTGTTGGCGATCAGCGAGGACGCCGCGGCTACGATCCGGCGGGAGCTGCGGTGATTCCTCCCCAGCGTCACTGTTTGCGCTTCCGGGAAAGCCCGCAGGAAACGCTCCAGGCTCGCCCGCGAGGCGCCGCGAAAGCGATAGATGCTCTGGTCGTCATCGCCGACGACGAACGGCTGGGCGCCACCGGCGATCAGCTCCACCAAGCGCTCCTGCGCGAGATTCAGGTCCTGGTATTCATCGACCAGCACGTGCGGGAAGCGCGTGCGGTACATGTCGAGGAGTGCCGGGCGCTCGCTGAGCATCTTCACCGTCAGCGTCAGCAGGTCTTCGAAGTCGAGGAGTCTGTGCTTTCGGCACGCTTGCTCGTACGCGCGAAAGAGCCGAACGCAGGCTTGCATCAGCTCTGCCTTCTCACGGTCCTCAGCCTTTTCCGCCCATGCGTGCAGTCGCTCGAATGGAACGAGCTCTTGCTTGAGCCGCTCGAGCATCTGCAGCGCCGGCGCCACGAGGTCGTCGGGCCGTTCGTCGCCTGTCAGCGCGATGTCGCCAAGCTCCCACATCAGCTCGCGGGCGAGGATCCAGCGGTCGGCGCCCGTGATGATTCGAAAGCCGGCGGGCACGCCGATCGAACGCCCATCCGCTCGCAGCCACGACAACGCGATGGCATGGAAGGTACCCACCGCCGGCGCTGACTCTCCGACGAGATCCTCGATCCGCTCGCGCATCTCGGCGGCGGCACGGTCCGTGAAAGTCATGACGAGGATCGCGCTGGGCGAGGCGCCGCCGATGACCAGGCGCCGGAATCGCTCGGCGATGACAGCGGTCTTGCCGGTGCCGGCTCCGGCCACAACGCGAACAGGCCCCCGGCCGATAGTCGCCGCGGCGCGCTGCTCGGCGTCGAGCCGGATCACTCGAGCGCCGTGGAACGCCCGATGCGCACCCGCACGGTCCGCACGCGCCTGCCCAGCTGCATGCCGTTGAGTCGCTCGACTATCAGCTCGCCATCGAGCCGCAGCTGATGCGCGAGTGCGGGGCTCGAGGTGGTGACGAGCAGGGTCCCGGATTTGAGCTCAACCTCGTCGCACAGTCGGGCAGGTTCGGAGCCGATCATGGAGCGAAAGGCGGCAGCGACCTGGGTCCCGAGCAGCCTCCCTCCGCCAGGCTGCTTTCGCAGCACGCGCGGCAGAATATTGCCCACCTTATCCACAGGGCTTGACGTCACCCGCCTCGACGCTCCAGATGGTCGCGCCGGCGATCAATTCCGGAGGAAACGGACCCACGTCGACCGATGTGATCACGACCTGGCCGCCGCCGCCGACATGTCGCAGCAGCGCTGCGCGGCGTTCCAGGTCCAGCTCCGACAAAACGTCGTCCAGCAAGAGCACCGGCGGCTCGCCGGTGCGCCTGGCGACCAGCTCGGCCTCGGCCAGCTTCAGGCTGACCACCGCGGTGCGCTGCTGGCCCTGAGAGGCATAGCCGCGAGCGTCCTGGCCATCGAGAAGGACCCGCAGGTCGTCCCGGTGTGGTCCGACGCTGGTGACGCCCCTGCGCAGGTCTTCGGCGAGCGAGTTATGCACAGCTTCCACCAGGTCCTCGGGCGGGCCCAGGTAATCGATATCGAGTCGTTCTCCGCCGCCGATCTCGGAATGGCAGCGGGCAGCGGCCGGCGCCAGCTCGCGGACCGCCGAAGCCCTTGCGTTCACGACCTCCGACCCCACCCGCACGAGCTCCGAGTTCCACACTTCCAGCGCATCCGCCTGCTCATCGCCGGAGGCGATCCTTTTCAGAAGGCTGTTCCTTTGGTCGAGAATGCGCCGCAGCCCGGAAAGGGAGCGCGCGTAGCCCGGCTCGACCTGGACCAGGAGCTGGTTCAGAAAGCGCCGCCGCTGATCCGGTCCCGCTTTGATCAAACCGAGGTCGTCGGGCCAGAACAGGGTGACTCGGAAGTGGCCCGGGAGGTCGAACGCCCGGCGCCGGGCACCGTCGACCTCGATCGTGCGCCGCGCACGATCGCCATCTACGTTGAGCCCGATTGTCAGCTCGATCCGGCGGCCGGCGCTTTCGACTTCGGCCTCGATTCGCGATGCCGGCGCCAGCGGTCCGACCAGCTCGATTTCTCGTCTCGCTCGAGGCGATGCGGAGAGCGCCAGCATCGCCACAGCCTCGAGCAGGTTCGTTTTGCCCTGGCCGTTGGCGCCGACGAACACGTTGACCCCGGGCTCCATCGAGATGTCGAGGTGGGCGTAGTTGCGGTGGTTTCTCAGGTGGAGACGCCGGAGCAGCAACGAAACCTAGGACATCGCCACCCGCACGGGCATGATCACGTAGAGGTAGTGCTCCTTGCCCGGCGGTCGAAGCAGGCCCGGGCTGAGCGGTCCGTCGAACAGCAGCTCGACTTCGTTCTCGCCCAGCACGCCCAGGGCATCGAGCACGTAACGGGCGTTGAAAGCGATCTGGATATCAGAGCCGTCAACGTCGGCAGCCATCTCCGCCCTGCTGTCGCCCACCTCGTTGGTGGTCGCGGACAGCACGAGCGACCCTGGTTGCGCCTTCACGCGGATCACGTTTGCGCTGTCGCGGGCGAACAGCGAGACGGCACGCACGGTCTGCGTGAGCTCAGCCGTCGAGACCTTGACCGTGGTCGAACTCTTGCTGGGGATAACCTGTGCATAGTTGGGATACTTTCCGTCGATCAGGCGGGAGGTCAGTTCGGAGCTTCCCGCTTTGAAGAAGATCTGGTTGCGGGCCTTGGAGATGATCACCTCGACCCGTCCGGGTTCTCCTTTCAACACCCTCGAGAGCTCGGCCAGGGCGCGGGCCGGCACGATGAGGCTCGCCTCGAGCTCGCCCGCGCCTGAAGCGCCCAGCTTGCTGACCGCCAGGCGGTGACCATCCGTTGCCGCCAGTGTCAGGCCGCCGCCCTGGACCTGGACGAGAACCCCGGTCAGCACCGGACGGGCTTCGTCGGTGGAGGCCGCCATCTGGGTCTGCTCGACAGCCGTCACCAGGTCGTCGAGTGCGACCTCGATGCGATCGCCCTCATCCGGCCGCGGTCCGGGCGGGAACTCCTCCGCCTCGATGCACTTGATGTGGGTGTCGAACCGCGCGCAGCGCAAGCTCAACGACTGCGTGGCTCCGTCGAGGGTCATCTCGAGGTCCTGGTCTGGAAGCGTGCTAACGAAATCCGTCAGTAGCCGCGCCGGCGCGGTCGTGCTGCCCTCCATAGAGACTTCCGCCGACACCAGTTTTCGGATGCCGATCTCAAGGTTGGTCGCGGTGAGGGCGAGGCCTTCGGATGTGGTCTCGATCAGGATGTTGTTGAGGATGGGCAGAGTTGTCCGACTGGAGATGGCACGAGAAACGATCTGCAGCGCCTGGCCCAGGACAGACGGCCTGCAAGTGACCTTCATCTGAGTTGCGACGGCTTTGGCTTTCAAGAGAGTTGTCCCCCGTTCTTAGTGTTTCTCTTAATAGAGAAGTCTCGTAGTCCATAACAGTAAGCGCTGTGCAGACTGTGGATGTCGAGAGTCTTTACAGATCGCGCGGAGTGGGGGATAAGCTCGGGACAAGTTTGGTCCAAGGCGGCGATGCCTGTTGCCGGCTTGGGGACGAATCGCCTTCGAGTCAACATCGAGTGGCTTCTCCCGACCTTTCCGGAACAACCTGTGGAAAGCGGCAACGAGTGCTTCATCACTGCGCGTACAGGCGCTCTTTGATCGCCTGCACCTCATAGCGCAACCGCTCATCTTCCTTGAGCTCGTTGGCGATCTTTTCGATGGAGTGGAGAGCCGTCGTGTGGTCGCGGCCTCCAAAGGCCTTGCCGATCGCGGGTAGTGAAGAAGGGGTTTCCTCGCGGACGAGGAACATCGCGACCTGACGCGGAAAGACGATGTGCTTGTCGCGCCGCTTGCCCTTCATGTCATCGAGGGTGACGTTGTAGTAGTCGGCGACCAGAGTCTGTATCCGCTCGACGTTGATGGGCTTGCGGGTGCCGGCCGGAATGATGTCGGCGAGGAGCCGCGCCGCTTCTTCTGCATCGACAGGGCGCTGGTGCACCGCCGCGAACGCCTGCACACGCGTGAGCGCGCCTTCCAGCTCGCGGATGTTGCGCTGGACTTTGTGCGCGATGAAGCTCAAGACATCCTCTGGAACGAGGCTGCTGTTGTCGCCGAGCTTGGAGTGGAGGATGGCGAGCCGCGTCTCGAAGTCGGGCGATTGGATGTCTGCGATAAGTCCCCATTCGAAACGCGATCGAAGTCTGTCCTCGAGAGTTGGGATCTCCTTCGGTGGGCGGTCCGACGAAATGACGATTTGCTTGTTGATCTCATGCAGCGCGTTGAAGGTATGAAAGAACTCTTCTTTCGTGCGGTCCTTGCCGGCGAGGAACTGAACGTCGTCGATGAGCAACACGTCGACCGTGCGGTACTTGTGCCGGAACTCTCCCATGCGTGCGGTGGCGATGGAGCTGATGACCTCGTTGGTGAACTGCTCGGACGTGAGGTAGACGACTCGCTTGCGGGGAAAGCGGTCGTGGACCTCGTGGCCGATGGCGTGCATGAGGTGGGTCTTGCCGAGACCCACGCCTCCGTACAGGAACAGCGGATTGTAGCTATCGCCCGGCGCTTCGGCGACTGCCTTCGCGGCCGCGTGTGCGAATTGCGAGTTGTGCCCCACCACGAATGATGAGAACTTGAACCGGGCGTTGAGCTCTGACGGTGTGACCACAGGAGCGTCAGCGGGCGCTTCGACGCCGTTCTCGTGCCCGTTGTCGCCGTCGGGAACTAATTCGCCGTCCCCGTTGACCAGCTGGGGGCGGTGCCCGGTTGACGAGATCACGAAATCGATGTCGACCTCCGACCCGGTGACTGCCTGCAGAGTCTCCTGAATCAGCCCTGAAAAGCGGTCCTCGAGCCAGTCTTTGGCGAGCTTGCTCGGGACGCCGATGCGGAAGGTGCCGCCATCGGCGGAGACGATCGACGTGTTCTTGAGCCACATGTCATAGGTTCTTTTGGCGAGTTGGAAGCGGAGCTCCTCCTGCACCTGCGACCAGATCTGGTCCTGGTTCACGTCACGCAATCCCTTGCGCCGGCGGGCCAGTCTCACGTCTCACTCGAGCCATAAATGGCTGTTGGCAAAAGGCCGCCGCCTTTTGCAAATGCTGTGGACAACCTGGGGTCAAAATCACCGCCCATCTCCTCATGCTCCCTCGCCCGCGAGGCAATCGTTGTATTGCGTGCCCGCGAGCACAGGTTCAATCGAAGCTCCACCATCCCGAGCTTCGTCACCTTGGCGCCTGTGGAAAAGAACGGACCAGATTTCCACAGGTTGGCGGCGCCGACCTGTTCGAAATCCTACATCCGGTCTGTCCCAAAATCTGGAAGCGGCGTTGTGCTGTTACGCGAGTTGTGGCTGGAATGGTGGGTGAGTGCGTTGAGCGCGACCTGTACTGGATTGGTGCGGCTGTCTCGGGCCTGTCTGCTTCCGGGGCGGGATTGTAACAAAGGCCCGTCCATGCCGCAAGGCATTGAGGCCAACGGATGAGGTGATAGAGGCGGTATCACCGTCGGGACAGCCCTCGTCGGCTACACTACCGCGGTTCCGTCAGGCTCCAGGCACGGGGGACCCCTCCATCAAGCGAACCTATCAACCAAAGAAGCGGTACCGCCGTCGCGTGCATGGCTTCTTGCGCCGCATGGCCTCTCGGGGAGGTGCGCGAGTGGTGCAAAACCGCCGGCGCAAAGGGCGTCAGCGCCTCACTCCGTAACCGGGATTTGCGGTGAAGCGGCGCTACCGGCTGCGCCGGCAGTCAGATTTCCAGACCGCAATCGCGGGCAAGCGGATCTACTCGGGGCGCACGCTCGTCGCTTTTGCCATTCCGGTGGTGGCCGCCGAAACTCGCATCGGAGTGACCGTGAGCCGCAACGTCAAGGGCTCGGTCAACCGTAATCGGGCCCGCCGGCGGCTCCGCGAGGTGGCTCGAAAGCGGCTGCTCGGCCCTGATTCGCCGCTCCATGGAGTGGGAATACGATATGACGTGGTTCTGATCGCTCGCCCCGCCGCGCTCGAGGTGCCTTTTGCAGACCTCGAAAACGATGTCGAGCAGGCTGCGCTCAGGCTCTCAAAGTTGAACTCATGACGACGATCCTTCTGGCGATGATCCGCGGCTACCAGTCGACTTTCTCGAAGATCCTCCCCCCTTCGTGCCGCTACTACCCGTCTTGCTCTCATTACACGTACGAAGCGGTGGAGAGATACGGCTGGCTCCGGGGCGGCTGGATGGGCGCCGTGCGGATCGCGCGCTGCCACCCGTTTGCCAAGGGCGGCTACGATCCTGTTCCTTGATCGCTTGTTTACCGGGGGAAAACTGACATCTACCTGAGCTCCGCTTTCGGCGGCATCTTCGATATCTTCCTGCCCCTCAACCATCTGTGGGTGACGCTCGTCGAGCAGCCGCTCACGACGTTCCTCCTCTATTTGTTCACGCACCTTTCGGAGGTTCCGGTAATCAATTCGATCGGCGCGTACGGCGTCGCGATCATCATCCTGACGGTCCTGATCCGCCTGGCCCTGTCGCCGTTGACGCAGTTCCAGCTGGTGACGCAGCGCAAGACGATGGTCGAGCAGCGCAAGCTCGCGCCCCAGGTTGGGGAGCTGCGCAAGAAGTACAAGAAGGATCCGCAAAAGCTGAACGCGGAGATGATGAAGCTCTACCAGGAGCACGGCGTCAACCCGCTGGGAGGGCTTGTTGGCTGCCTGCCGCTGGTCGTCCAGATCCCGATCCTGACGGCCCTCTACTACGTGTTCCAGGGTTTCGCCAAGGCCGGCCATCCACCCCAGCCGTTCCTGTTCGTGCCCAACCTCAACGACATCCCGATGCAGCACACGCTGTTCACGGGCCTGCCGATCCCTTCACCGGAGTTCCTGATCTTTCCGCTCTTGGCGGCTATCACCACTTTCGTGCAGTCGAAGATGCTCCAGCAGCCTCCGCCGGTCAACCCGACCGAGCAGGAGCTCCAGACCCAGCAGATGCAGCGGACGATGGTCTGGCTTTCGCCGCTGATGATCGGTTACTTCGCGCTCCAGGTTCCCGCCGGCCTGGGGCTCTACTGGTTTGTCGGGAACCTGGTCAGTATCATTCAGCAGTACTTCGTCGTCGGGACCGGAAACCTATTTCCGAAACGGGGCGGAGGGGGGCCGGCACAGGCGGTCGTGACCAAGGGCGGGGGCGGCCCCAAAGACGGCGGACCGAGGCCCAGCCTGAAGCCCGCGCCGCAGAACGGACCGAGGCCGAGGAGGCCGAAAAAGTGAGCAAAGTCGTGGGGGCAGTCCGATGAAGTCAGCAGAAGGCCGCGGCCGAACCCTCGACGAAGCCGTCGACGCGGCTTTGATCGAGCTTGGCGAGAGCCGGCGCAACGTGGACGTGCGCGTCATCAGCGAGGGACCTGGGGAGACGGTCGTCGAGGTCAGCGTCCTCGACCACACCGCGCCATCGCTGGGTGCAGCCGCCGGCTCGCCGACCAATGGCAAGGCGGACGTTGCCCGGTCGCTCGTCGAAGGTTTGCTCAAGCACATGGGCGTTCGAGCCCAGGTCACCGTTCGCACAGGTACCGACCCGATCACGCTCGACATCAGCGGCCGCGACCTGGGCGCGCTGATCGGGTGGCGCGGCGAGACTTTGCGGGCGCTGCAGTCGGTGACCAACGTGATGGTCGGGAAGCATCTGGCCGAAGGCGAGCGTGTGATCGTCGACGTCGAGCGATACCGCCAGCGCCGCGAGCACACGGTGCGCGAGATCGCGCTGCGGGCTGCGCGCCAGGTGAAGATGACGGGCGACGCCATCACTCTCGACGCCATGCAGGCATTCGAACGCCGCGCGATTCACCTCGCCCTGCAGGACGATCCCGACGTCGGCAGCTCGAGCATCGGCGAAGAGCCGGACCGCCGGGTGGTGGTCGGACCGCGCAAGCCCGCGGGTAGCTGAGCCCATGCCCGGCCGGGCCGCGGCTGAGCGTGTCCGGAAAGCCATCGCGCTCGTGAACGCCGTCGCCGATGGCGCGGGTGACGAGGACATCACACCGACAGAGATCGCCGAGGCGATACGAGACTGCCTCGAGCTGGCCGAGATCGAACAGGGATCGAATGTGCGCAAGTATCTGGGTGAGGCGCTCGACGCTGTGTCCGACGGAATGCCCGCGGATTTCGTGGCTATGACCCTTTATGCGGCGCTCGGCGCGCTCGGGGAGAACCGCTCCACGGCCTGAAGTCCGCACCTATACTGGCAAATCCCTTGACATTCCATCGAGTTCATGGGCTGGCGGGCGGGGCGAAATTGGTATCCGCGGCCATGCCCGAGCGTCTATCGGCGAGCCTGGTCTTCATGTTTGGCGGCGGCTCGAGACTCGAGGACGAGCGCCACGCCGGGGTGTCGCACTTCATCGAGCACCTTTTCTTCAAGGGCACTGAGCGTCGGCCGACGTCGAAGGAGATCGCCGACGCGATCGAAGGTGTCGGCGGGTTCGTCAACGCCTCCACCGACAAAGAGTTGACCGCCTACTGGACGCGGGTGCCGGCAGAGCATGTGGAGCTCGGCCTGGATGTGTTGGCCGACATCGTGTCCAACTCCAAGCTGGCGCCGGCAGACGTCGAGCGCGAGCGGATGGTGATCCTCGAAGAGCTGCGGATGTACCAGGACCAGCCGCAAGAGTTCGTTCAGAACCTCTTCGACGAGATCATGTGGCCGGATCATCCGCTCGGGCGCGACATCGCCGGCACCGAGCAGTCCGTCGCGCGGCTGACACGAGACGACATCCTCGAGTACGCGAGCGCGCATTACCGGCTGCCGAACCTGGTCATCGGAGCCGCCGGCGCGTTTGATGACGCTCGTCTTCTGGAGCTGGTTGGTTCTCGACTGACGCTGCCCGCCAACCCGAACGGTTTGCTGTTGCCGCTGATGCCATCTCCCCTGCCCGCGCCACGGGTGCTGATGCGCCGGCGGAAGACGGAGCAGGCGCACATCTGCCTGGGAGTGCGCGCGATGAGCTATCTGGATCCGGATCGTTTTGCTCTTGATCTCCTCAACACGGTGCTCGGCGAGGGCATGAGCTCGCGGCTCTTCCTGAACATCCGTGAACGGCTTGGACTTGCCTACGACGTCCATAGCTTCACGCAAAAACATCGGGACACGG
Source organism: Candidatus Eiseniibacteriota bacterium (assembly GCA_035601515.1). Taxonomy (GTDB): domain Bacteria; phylum Chloroflexota; class Dormibacteria; order Dormibacterales; family Dormibacteraceae; genus UBA10449. Next base: position 18,944 of record DATNOD010000164.1, read on the forward strand.
GCCTGCTCGGCGTTTATCTGGGGGTGGATCCAAAGAATGCGGTCGCCGCCGTCAACGCTGTGATCGCTGAGATGAATGCGTTGTGCGATCAGGAGCTCACCGCGGAAGAGCTAGAGCGCGCGAAAGAGTTCACCAAAGGCCGGCTTCGGCTCGAGCTCGAGAGCACGAATGGGGTCTCGTTCTGGCTCGCCTACCAGCAGCTGCTGATCGGATCGATCAAGACGATCGAGGAGGAGGTGGCGCTGGTGGACGCGATCACGGCGGAGGAGGTGCGGCGCGTCGCGAATGAGGTGTTGCGGGCTCCCATCCAGATGGCGGTGCTCGGGCCGTTCGCGAAGGACGCGGCCTTCAGATCGGCGGTCGGCGCCTAGACGTCCTAGCCCACCGCGGTCGAGCCGCTCTGGAGCATTGGCATCTGGGCGTAAATGTTGCCGAAATGGTCTATCGGCCAGATGCGGAACCACGCGCGGCCATCGATGCGGTCGCGGCCGATGGGCCCGAAAATGCGTGAATCCTGGGATCGGTTGCGGTTGTCGCCCATGACGAAGTACTGGTCCGACGCCATGACGCAGCCGTCGGCGTTGCCGCATTGGTCCCATGACGTGTTCGCGGTCCAGGCCTCGGGCAGGTAAGGCTCGACAAGGCGATGGCCGTTTATGTAAACGATCGAATCCCGGATGAGAAGGCGTTCACCCGGGACCGCGATGATCCGCTTGATGAAGTCCTTGGAGTTGTCTGTGGGCGGGCGCAGGATGATGATGTCGCCGCGCTGTGGGGCATGGAGTCGATAGTCGATCTTGTCGGCGATGAGGTAGTCGTTGTTGTCGAGGGTCGCGAACATCGACAGGCCTTCGACGTGCACCGTCTGCACCGCGAAGCTGATGCCGAAATAAAGAATGATCGCGAGCACGACGACCTCGGCGAGCTCGCGTAAGAGCGACGATCCGGTCGACGCGCGCGATTGATTCGCCGCGATTGCGGGCTGTTGGGGGGCGGCCATTAATTTTTAGGAGACGAGCTTAGCGCAGACCCGTTCTAGCTCTTCTTGACTGGAGTACCGGAGCTCAATCGTGCCCCGCTTGAGACTGCCGGTGATCTTCACCGGGACACCGAGCTGCGACTCGGCTGCCGCAGCCAGCCGGCGGAGTTCGGACGGGGCGCTGCTGCGTGACAATCTGTGCGGCTTGTAGGTCCGCACCCAGTTCTCGGTTTGCCGCACCGAAAGCCGCTTTCCGATCACGACCTTGAGGCCGTGCTCCTGTGCGGCCTGGCTCTCCAGCGCGATCAGGGCGCGAGCGTGGCCGGCGGAGATCGCGCCGGCTGCGACCGAGGACTGCACGGCTGCGCACCCGCCGAGCAGGCGGAGCGATTGCGTGACAGACACGCGATGCTTGCCGATCCGTTGTGCGACCTCGTCGTGAGTGAGCCCGAACTCCTCGGTGAGCCGTTTGAGGCCGCGGGCTTCTTCGATGGGGTCGAGGTCTGTGCGTTGTAGGTTCTCGATCAGGCCAAGCACGAGCTGCGCATCGTGGCCGGTGTCATGGCGCACGACCGCGGGCACCGACTGGAGGCCGGCTAGCCGCGCCGCACGCCATCGCCTCTCGCCCGCGATGAGCTCGTAGCCGTCGATCGTGCGGACAACGAGGAGCGGCTGCAGCACCCCGTGCCGCCGGATCGACTCGGCGAGCTCAGCCAGCGGCTCGGCGTCGAAACGCGAGCGGACCTGCTGATGCGAAGGCCGGATCTGATCGACGGCGATCATCTGCGGCACCATCGCCTCACCCTCGCGTGACATCGGGATGAGCGCGTTGAGCCCGCGGCCGAGGCCGCGCAAGCGTGATGGGGTCATCGTTCCAACAACTCCTTTGCGAGGGCGCGATATGCGGCCGCGCCGCGTGATGACGGGTCGTACTGGATCACCGGCTTGCCGTGGCTCGGTGCCTCGCTGATGCGGACGTTGCGCGGGATGAGCGTCTTCAACACATAGGCCGGATGCGACCGGCGCACCTCTTCGAGGACGTCCCAAGAAAGAGTGGTGCGCCCGTCGAACTGCGTCATGAGGATGCCGGCGACTTCGAGCCTGGGGTTGAGATGCGAGCGCACAAGCTGATGCGTGTACAGGAGATGCCGCAAGCCTTCCAGGGCGAAGTATTCGCACTGCGTGGGGATCAGCATGCTTGTCGCGGCCGTGAGGGCATTGAGCGTGAGCAGCCCGAGGGACGGCGGGCAGTCGATGATCACGCATTCGATTCCGTCGGGCACGGATTGGATGGCCTTGCTCAAACGTGTTTCTCGTTCCTCGAGCGACGCAAGCTCGATCTCGGCGCCGGCCAGGTCGATGTGTGACGGCACCAAGCTCAGCATCGGCACAGCCGTCTCCACCATCACCTCGGCCAGCTCTGACTCGCCCGCCAGGAGCTGATAGACGGTGGCGCGCGCCCGCGCTGGATCGAGTCCCAGGCCGGAGGTGGAATTGGCCTGCGGGTCGAGATCGATGAGCAGCACGGGATGGCCCAGCTCGGCCAGCGCGGCGCCGAGGTTGATGGCCGTTGTGGTCTTGCCGACGCCCCCTTTCTGGTTGACAATGGCGAGGACTGTTGTTCGGGCACCAGCCAACATCTTGGGGTCGGAGCTAGGCGCTAATGCTATATCTGGGGCCATACCGGGCGATTGTAGCCCAGAGTTCAGCGGCTGACTACGCCAGGTGTTAAGAGCGCCGAGCGCCCGGCCCACATCCTTTTTGGGGCCCTCCCTCTCCCGGTGCGGCCCCTCCCCCGCCTCGCACCTTACCCGCCAAGCTAGACGGTCGATCTCAACCCCGCAACCCAGCCCGTTAAGACCTGGTCTCTCATGGAGTTGTCGTCGCGAGGCTACGCCGGCGATAAGACCACAGCGCGAATGCAGTCAGCGCGACAAGCGCCAGCTCCACAGCGACCGCAAAACCCAAGAACTGGCTTGCGATGCCTATGCCCACGACGAGGTTGTAAGTCGCGTGGCAAACAATCGTGGTCGTGGTGTTGGTGTACTTGCGAAGCAGGCCGAGGCCCAGCGCAAGCACGAAAACCGCAAACGTATCGAACGAGATGCTGTATTGCGTGTGGATCGATGTGAACAACAAGGCGGTGACGACCAGCCCAAGGCGCGGCTGCAGAGCGCCTCGGAACAGGATCTCTTCGCAGATGGCGGGCAGCAGAGCGATAGCGGCGATTCCAACCGGAGTCCCCAATCCCCCGAACACGTGTTGCGTCGTGATGTCGACGTTGTGTGCGACTCCCGGCGTAAAGGTGTGGCTCAACGAATCGACCCCCTGGCCGAATGCGAAAAAAGCACCAGCTGCCGCGAGCGCCATCGCCATCTGCCACCACGGCGGCCTGACCACGCCAAGGCGGGCCGCTGTCTGCGCTCCGTCCCTACGGATGTAAAGCCCCACGCCGGCGAGGGCAATGATCAAAAACGGGACTTCCTGCGCGAAGAGATCCAGAACGGTCAGCGGTGGTTGGGATCGGTCGGCGGCCAGCACATCCGTGAAAGCGACAAGCGTGACCTGAGAGCCGAACAGAATCACTGCCAGGACCAATGCGAGACCGTGGACCGGGTTGTCGGGATCCAGGTTCAGGATCCGCGCAACGCGTCCGCGCGTGGGATGGGATGTCAATACAGCCGCGACGACGGCAGTGATCATGATGCCGGCACCGATCGCCGAGCCAGCGGCTCCGTTGGCTGGAGGTCCGAGGACGCCGGCGAAGTAGACGGCGCCGAGGAGAAACGTCGCGCCGGAAGTCACGCCGGCCAGGATTCCGGTCGCCTGGCTCGCCCACGTGTGCTTCGCCACCGCGTTGGCGGTGACTATCAACGGCAGCGGCAGGAGTAGCGAGACGAACGCGCCCGCGGCGTCGAGGGTCAGGGCGCGATCAGCCTGGCTTTGGAGTCGTTGGATTCAGCGCCGGAGCCTGCGTGGTCGGCCCGGGAGCCGCCGGCCTCGAGGTCGTGGCCTCGAGGATCGGCTTGAAGAGCTCGATCGGGATCGGGAGCACGATCGTCGTGTTCTTCTCGGTGCCGATCTCGACCAGGGTTTGCAGGAAGCGAAGCTGAAGGGCTCCTTGTTGAGTCGAGATGATCTGGGCCGCGTTGGCCAGCGTCTGTGAGGCCTGAAACTCTCCGTCTGCGTTGATGATCTTGGCGCGCTTTTCCCGCTCTGCTTCCGCCTGCTTTGCCATCGCCCTCTGCATCGTCGACGGCAGCTCGACGTCCTTGATCTCGACCACCGCGACCTTGATTCCCCAGGGCTCCGTCTGCTCGTCGATGATCTTTTGCAGGTTCTGATTGATCTTCTCGCGGTTGGCCAGCAGGTCGTCGAGCGTGGCCTGTCCCAACGCGGCGCGCAGTGTCGTCTGCGCAATCTGCGACGTGGCGTTGATGTAATTGAGGACCTGCGTCACGGCTCTTTGAGCATCGACGACCTGGAAATAGATGACCGCGTTTACTTTCGCGGTCACGTTGTCGTTGGTGATCACCTCCTGCGGCGGTACCTCCAGCGTGATGACGCGCAGGTCGATCTTGACGAGCCGGTCGACTCCGAAAGGAATGATGAAAAAAAGGCCGGGCCCCTTGAGCGCGATGAGCCGGCCAAGGCGAAACACAACGCCACGCTCGTATTCATTGGCGATACGGAGGCTCGAGAACACGATGATGAGCGCCAGCACGACGACCACACCGACGACGACCAGCGTGGTGATGTCCATTACGCGTCCTCCTTCTTCGGTCCGGTATCGCCGGCCACAACTTGCAGCTGCAGACCCTTGCGACCCACCACGCGCACTGGGGTTCCCAGGTGAATCGGGCCGTTCGCAGCGACGGCTTTCCAGAGCGCGCCGCGGACAAAGACTAGTCCTTCCGGGGCCAGCTCCTCGCGCGCCTCACCCTTTGCGCCCAGCAGCGCCTCGGATCCCGTGGTGACCGGACGGCGGCGCGCGATCCAAACCTTGCGAATGAAGAAGACGAAGAATCCAGTCGTCACCGCGGCCGCGATGACGGCGGCGAGTGGATTGACGCCGAGCCCGATCGGCCCGGTGTTGATGAGAAACGCCATCCCCAGCAGCAGCGCTACGACTCCTCCGGCGCTGAGGATGCCGTGGCTGTTGGCGTTGAGATCGGCGATGAAAAGCACCAGCGCCAATAACAACAGCAGCGCTCCGGCGAGGTTCACAGGTAGGTTGGCCAAGGAGACGATGGCAAGAATGGCGGCGATTCCGCCGACAACGCCGGGGAGGATTGCGCCCGGAGTCGAAAGCTCAGTGATGATGCCGTAGGCCGCGAGCAGGATCAGAAGCGCGGCAACCGTGGGATCGATCAGCGCATTCAGGAAGATCATCCAGAAGGGCATCGGAAAGTCCTGAATCTGCGCGCTGGCGGTGTGGATCGTGAGTGAGCCACCGACCCGCTGCACCGTCCGTCCGTCGATTGCATTCAGCAGCGAAGCTGGATCAGACGACTCCAGGTCGGCGACGTGGAGCTGGACGGCTTGCTCGGCGTTGATGTTCACGCTGTTGCGCACCGCATCCTCGGCCCAATCTGCATTGCGCCCGTGCATCGACGCCAGGTTGCGAACTCTCGTCACCGCGTCGTTGAGCACCTTCTTGCCGAGGTCTCCGCCGATATCCGCGCCGGTCGCCTGGATCGGATGTGCCGAGCCGATATTGGTGCCCGGCGCCATCGCCAGGACGTCGGCCGCCTGGGCGACGAAGAGCCCGGCCGATGCCGCGCGCGCACCGCTTGGGTAAACGAAGGCGATGACCGGGACCTTCGAGTTCAGCAGGTTGGTCACAATGTCGTCCATCGAAGTCGAGATGCCGCCCGGTGTATTGATCACAACCAGCAGGGCGTCGGCGTGGTCGGCCTCAGCGCGTGAAACGGAGGCTGAGATATAGGCGGCCATGATGTTGTTGATGTCGCCGTTGAGATCGGCCTGCTCGACGTGAGGCGTCGTCGCGGCACTTGAAGTCGACGGCAGGACCGCGATCGCAAGGGCAGCCACCCCTGCTCCCAGCAAGTGGCGGATGCGCATGTTTTGAGCATAGGCCGCTCGTTGGCCAGCGGTGTAAAACGTGGAACATTCGCCTGCCGGGCCACGGT
>DATNOD010000165.1:0-7868 GCA_035601515.1 Candidatus Eiseniibacteriota bacterium
GCCGCCAGGCATTCGTCATCTGCCCGCTGATCGAGGAGTCGGAAAGAGTCGTCGCCCGGTCGGCGACAGCCGAGTTCGAGCGCCTACGCAAAGACGTTTTTTCCGATTTGACGATGGACCTCATCCACGGCCGGCTAAAAGAGAAAGACGAGGTCATGCGGCGTTTTGACGCCGGCGAGATCCAGGTCCTGGTCGCAACCGCCGTCGTCGAGGTCGGCGTGGATGTGCCCAACGCCACGGTCATGATGATCGAGGGCGCCGACCGCTTCGGGCTGGCGCAGCTGCACCAGTTTCGAGGCCGGGTCGGGCGCGGCTCGGCCGAGAGCCACTGCCTGCTGCTGGCGGACGATCCGTCTGACGCCAGTCTCGAGCGGCTGAATCTCGTGACTCAAATCAACGACGGCTTCAAGCTCGCCGAGGAGGATATGCGAATCCGGGGGATGGGGGAGCTGCTGGGCGCGCGGCAGCACGGCATGTCGGACGAGGCGATGCAGGCTCTTCAGCATCCGGTGCTCCTCAACGAGATCCGAGCCGAGGTCGATCGCGTGCGGGAGACGGACCCGGGTTTCGATCGCCACCCGCTCTTGAAGTCGGCGATCACCCGCCGCCTCGAGCAAACCTCGATCAGCTAGCCTCGTAGCTGTGGCGCCCTTGCCGTTTGTCGTCGAGCTGGCACGCGACCTCATCCGGCTCGACACCACGAACCCTCCCGGCGAGGAGCACCTTGCGGTCGAGCTCATCGAGCTGCTGCTGCGCGATGCTCATATCGAATTCGCTCGGTACGAGAGCGAGCCGGGACGGCCCAACCTCGTGGCGCATGTGAAGGGACGTGGTGAGGCGCCGCCGCTGCTGCTGCAAGGCCACGTCGACGTCGTCACCACGGTCAACCAGGACTGGCGCCATCGTCCGTTTGGCGGCGACATCATCGATGGCTACCTGTGGGGCCGCGGCGCGCTCGACATGAAGAGCGGCGTGGCGATGATGGTGGCGGCGATGATCCGCGCGCACTCCCGTGGTGGCCCGCCTGGCGACCTCGTGCTGGCGGTGCTCGCCGACGAGGAGGCCGGCGGCATCGCCGGAGCCAAGTGGCTGGTGGACGCACACCCGGACCTGTTCACCGGCGTGCGTCACGCGATCGGTGAGTCCGGTGGCGTCGCGCTTCATATCGGCGGCCGCCGGTTCTATCCGATCATGGTCTCGGAGAAACGCGGCTGCCAGATGGTGGTCACACTTCGAGGGCCGGGCGGCCACGGTTCGATACCCGCGCATGGCGGCGCGATGGCCAAGCTGGGCGATCTGCTGACGAGGCTCGACAACAGCCGTTTGCCTGTTCACATCACGACCCCGGTCAAGCAGCAGCTGGAGCGCATGCGCGATGCCCTCGACGAGCCCCTGAAGGGCAAATTCGCCGCGCTGCTCGACCCGGTGCGGACCGATGCGGCGCTGGCCGAGCTCGGTCCGATGAACCGCGGGCTGGACGCGGCTCTTCACAATACGGTCAACGCGACGATCGTTAGCGGCGGCCTGAAGGTCAACGTCATCCCGAGCGAGGTGCGCGTGCAGCTCGACGGCCGTTTGCTCCCGGGCTTCGGTCCGGAAGACATGCTGCGCGAGCTGCGCGCCGTGATCGGTCCTGAGCCGGAAGTAGACGTGACTCTGGTCGGGCCCGCACAGCCGGAAGTCGACCTTTCTCAGTTCGATCTGTTCGCATCGGTGTTGATGGAGGCCGACTCAGGATGCGTGCCCGTGCCATCGCTGGTGACCGGTGGCACAGACGCGCGCCACTTCGCGCGTCTGGGCATTCGCACTTACGGTTTCCTTCCGCTCAACGTGGCGCCGGACTTCAACTCCTCATCGACCATCCACGCCGCCGACGAGCGGGTGCCGGTCAGGTCGCTCGAGTTCGGCGCGGAGTGCGTTTACGAGGCGGTGATGAGGTACCGAGGCTAGGTGTGTACACCGCGGTGAGCATTCCGAAGTATGTCGGCGCCTCGTAGCTGATCAACCGTCCGCGCCAGCCGGCACCGGTCGCTCCGAGCAGCATGAGCATCTGCCACCAGCTGTCGGCTTTGGCCTCTTCGACCAACGAGGCGGGGATGTCGACCAGCCCGCGCAGCGAGTCCTTCCGCACGAGGTCGGTGACGAGGTCGTCGTAGACCCTGGCGTTGGAGTGAAATCCATACGGTCCGTCGGCGCGATGGGCGTGCCCATGGTCCGCGCTCGCGATGAAGGCGACCCGGCGCCCGGATGCGCCGGCGGCAGCCGCGATCGCCGCTCCCGCGCGCACATGGGCATCAGCAGGAAGATCGCGAGCCGGAGAGATCACCACCACCGGCACGGGAGGGTCATGCCGCCCGCCCATGAACCACAGCGGAATCAGGACGCCCCAGTCCATCGGCGCCACCGCGGTCGACGGGTCGTTCGAGCCGAAGCTGACGCCGACCGCGGGCAGGCCGTCACCAATCAGTGTTTCAAGGAGCAGCCAGGCGAGGCCCGTCTCACTCGGTACTTCGAGCTCCACCGGTTGCGGCGTGCCATCCAGGTTGCCAGACATCCGGGCTGCGACAAGCACGGCAAACGCTCCGGAGATGTGCACGTTGTGCGGAGTGGCGACGACGACCACGTCAGGTTTCGCCGCCGTGAATTCGCGACCCAGCTCCTCCATCCCGGATCGGGTCGCGTGTGCTAGCTGCATCTCTTCCGGCGTGCACGCCTCGGCGACGGCAAGCCCGCCGTGCGGCGCGATGGCTCCGAACACCAATCCCATCGTCGTGATACTAAGGACCAATGGATTCACCTTTGCGGTTGACGGAGTACAGCCACGGGGCCGGTTGAGCCTGCAAGCTCAGCCCGGTGGAGCTAGGGCAGGTACTCGGGGCTCTGCCCCCGATCGTCGATCCCAACGTGCTGACAGCCTCAGCGTCTCGCGATGACGCGGCGGTCTACCGGATCGCGCCCGACCGCGCTTTGGTCGCGACGCTGGATTTCTTCACGCCCATCGTCGACGACCCGTCCGATTTCGGCGCCATCGCGGCCGCCAACTCGATCAGCGACGTGTACGCGGTTGGCGCGCGGCCCCTGTTCGCGCTGGGCATAACCGCGTTCCCTCGCGAGAAGCTGAGCACCGGGCTGCTCGAGAAGATCGTCGCAGGCGGCGCGGCCAAGATGACCGAGGCGGGGATCGCGGTCGTGGGCGGGCACTCGGTCGACGACCCGGAGCCGAAGTTCGGGTACACGGTGATCGGCGAGGTGCACCCGGATCGCCTGGTCGGCCACGATGGTGCGCGAGCGGGAGACGTCCTCTTTCTCACGAAACCTCTCGGATCGGGACTGGTGACGACGGCGATCAAGCGCGGCCTGTGTCCACCTGCTTTGGAACGTCTCGCCATCGAGGTCATGTCCACCCTCAACCGCCGCGCGTCCGAAGCGATGCTCGCGGCGGGAGCGACCGCGGCCACCGACGTCACCGGGTATGGGCTCATCGGCCACCTCGCCAACCTGGCCGGTGGCGCCGACATCGACCTGGGCGAGGTTCCGTTCATGGATGGCGTCCGTGATCTGGCGGAACGCGATCTGTTCCCGGATGGAAGCCGGCGCAACCACGCCGCTTACCGCGATCAGGTCGACTGGGGTGAGCTGGCGGAGATCGACCAGCTCATGCTCTGCGACGCGCAGACCAGCGGAGGCCTCCTCGTCGCCATCCCACCGGACAAGGCCTCCGGATTCCCGGGCGTGAGAATCGGCACCATTAACGGGCATGGATCCATTCGCGTCCGCCCTTGACCAGGCGGCGGCCGTGCGCCGCCACGAGGTTTCATCGACTGAGCTCACACGCGCGTATCTGGAGCGCATCGAACGCATCAATCCCAAGCTCAACGCATTCGTCCACACGACGCCCGAGCTCGCCCTCGAGCAGGCCAAGGCGGCGGACGACGCCAACATCGGCTACCCGCTGCGAGGAGTGCCGACCTCGGTCAAAGATCTCGTGTCGCTCGCGGGCTATCCGTTGACATTCGGCTCCAAGGCATTCGAGGACTACACGCTGCCCATCGATTTCTATCCGGTAGCGCGGCTGAAGGAAGAGGGCTGTCCGATCCTCGGCAAGACCAACCTCTCCGAGTTCGGCACGCGGCCCACCACGGAATACGGTCTCTTCGGCGCCACGCACAATCCCTGGAGCCTCGAACATTCGCCCGGCGGCTCCAGCGGTGGAGCCGCGGCCGCTGTGGCGGCGGGATTGTGCGCGTTCGCGCACGGAAGCGATGGCGGCGGCTCGGTGCGCATTCCTTCGAGCTGCTGCGGAACGGTTGGTCTCAAGCCGTCTCGCGGTCGCATCTCGGCCGGCCCGCTGCTGGGCGAGCATTGGGCCGGCCTGTCCACCGACGGCGCGATTGCGCGAACAGTCGCAGACGCGGCGGCCGGCCTCGACGCGATGGCAGGACATCTCCCCGGCGATGCGTACTGGTCTGACATCGAGGGCAGGTTTGCGGATGCGGCGACTCCGACGGATCGCAAGCTGCGAATCGGCTTCACAGTTCGCGCCGGTGTCAAGGTCGAAGATGAGGTCGCGCGTTGCGTCCGTGAGGTGGCGCGGTTGCTGGAGGGCCTCGGCCACCGCGTGACCGAAGGCGGCCCGGACACCGAGCCGTTTCGCACTCCGATGCAGCTCATCGTGGTCGCAGGCCTCGGCTCGCTGCCTATCGCCGACGAAAGCAAGCTCGAGCCCTTCAACGCACTGAGCCTCGCGCTGGGGAAGCAGCTGTCGGCAGTCGATTACGTGCGCTCCGTCGACACGATTCGCATGCACAGCCGAGTAGTCGTCGGCTTCTGGGACACGCACGACGTGCTCGTCACGCCGACTCTGCCTCGAACCGTGCCCCGACTCGGCACGCTCGGCGCCGATCTTGCGTCGGCGGGAGACGACTACATGGATTTCGTCAGCTTCACCTTCCCATACAACTGCACCGGGCAGCCGGCGATATCGCTTCCTCTCGGCGTCGATTCGGCCGGTTTGCCGATCGGGGTCCAGCTGGTGGGGCCGCCGCGTGGCGAAGCGCTCATCCTCGGATTGGCCGCCCAGCTCGAGCAGGCGAGACCGTGGAGCGGCCGCCGCCCCCGCTTGAACTGATTGTCCAGGCTGCGAGTTGGCGGCGGGGAGTCGCGCGGACGCCGCTTGAAAGCGCCGAAAGGGATCCGGCCCACTCAGGGCATGGTCAAGGCTGCGATTTTCAACATCGTGGGCCCGGGAATCGAAGGCGCCCACGTCCTCGATCTGTTCGCCGGCTCAGGGGCGATCGGGATCGAGGCCCTGTCGCGCGGCGCGGCCGAGGTCACGTTCGTAGACAGGGAGCCGCGTGGTCTTGCTATCCTGCGCCAGAACTTGGACGCCCTCGAGCTGAAAGAGAGAGCGCGCGTCATTCGTGGCGATGTGGTGCGCTGGCTCGAGAGCTCTCCTGAAGAGGTAGGACGGGCCGGCCTTGTAATTCTCGATCCACCCTATGAAGACGTGGTCCTGGACCGCGCGCTGCGGGTGCTCGACAAAACACTGAGCGATGCGGTCGTGGTCGCTGAGCACTCTCGACGCCAAACGCTGCCGGCGTTGACGCGACTGAGGGTTGATCGAGAGCGGCGTTACGGCGACACGATGGTCACGGTACTCAGAGTTGACTGACAAGACCGCCGTTTACCCTGGCAGCTTCGATCCCTTCACCAATGGCCACCTCGACGTGGTCGAGCGTGCGCTGGGGATCTTCGACCACCTGATCGTCGCCGTCGCAGCCAACCCTGACAAACGCCAGCCGCTGTTCACAGTCGAAGAGCGGGTCCATCTCATCAAAGACGCGCTCGCGGGCCACGACCGAGTCGAGGTGGCGAGCTACACAGGATTGACCGTCGAATACGCCCGCTCGCAGGGAGCAACCACGCTCGTCAAGGGCCTGCGCGCTTACTCCGACTTCGACGCGGAGCTGCAGCAGGCACTCATGAACCGCAAGCTCGCACCCGACATCCACACCGTGTTCCTGATGTCGAGCTTCGCGCACATCTACGTTTCGTCAAGTATCTTGAAGGACATCGCGAGCTATGGCGGGAATGTGTCGGACCTGGTTCCACCCGGCGTCGGCAAGGCGCTGAAGGAGAAGTTCAGATAAAGGTCGACGAGATTCTTGACCGGTTCGAGTACCTGATCCAGAACGCCCGACACGTTCCGCTGTCGACCCAGGTGATGGTCAACGAAGACGAGATCATGGAGCTCATCGACCAGCTCCGCTTCAATCTTCCCGACGAGATCAAGCAGGCGAACTGGACGGTATCGGAGCAGCAGCGAATCATCAGCGAGGCGCACGCCGAGGCGGCGCGGATCATGTCGCGCGCCAACGAACGGGCCGAGGAGACGGCTTCGGAGCACGAGATCCTTCGGCGCGCCGAGCGGCATGGAACCCAGGTCGTCAAGGACGCACAGGCAAAGTCCGACGAGATCATCCGGCAGGCTGAGGCGTACGCGATGGAGCAGCTGAAGCAGCTCGAGGCGCACCTCGGGCGCACGCTGGCAACCGTTCGGCGTGGTGTCGAGGCGCTGCAGTCGAGCCAGCCGGAGTCGGACGAGGGCGGCGAAGCGGCGTCCAAGTAACGATCTTCGGTAGAATTCGGCAGCCATGGCTCTGCCAAAGGTCAAGCTTTCCAAGTCCAAGAAGGGTCGCCGGCGCTCGCATCTCGCGCTGGTGCACGTGCAGCTTCAGCCGTGCCCCAACTGCAAGAAGCTGATGCGCCCGCACGCGATCTGTCCGAACTGCGGCCACTACGCCGGCCGCGAGGTGATCAAAGCCAAAGAGTAGGCGGGAATTCACCTCCCCACCGTGTGGGGAGGTCGGCTTCGCGAAGCGAAGCCGGGTGGGGGGTTTCACGAACCAATGGCGAGAGTCGCCTTCCTCTTCCCAGGCCAGGGCTCGCAGCACGGCGGCATGGGCGTCGAGCTGCTCACCGATCCCGAGGTCAGCGACCTGTGCGACCGCTGCTCGAACGCCGCGGGGGTCGACCTCCGCCACCTACTGAGCGCGGCTGACGACGACCAGTTGCGGCTCACCCAGAACGCGCAACCCGCCCTCACCTTCATGGGCCTCGCGCTGACCATGCTGCTCAAGCGTCGCGGCATCGAGCCGAATGCCGCCGCAGGCCATTCGGTCGGCGAGTACGCCGCGCTCGCGGCCGGTGGGGCGGTGGGCGCGCCGCAGGTGATCAAGGCAGTGGTCGAACGAGGCAAAGCGATGGCCGAGGCCATTACGGCCGGCACGAGCTCCATGTCGGCGGTCCTGGGACTGGACTCGCAAGCGGTCGAGGTTGCGCTGGCGGGAATGAACGACGCCTGGCCGGCCAACTACAACACTCCGACGCAGACGGTGATCGCGGGTACGACCGCCGGGCTCGAGGCGGCGGCAAAGCGCCTGCAGGAGGCCGGTGCCAAGCGCGTGATCCCCCTCAATGTGAGCGCCGCCTTCCACACCCCATTGATGGCTCCGGCCGCCGAGCGATTGCGGACCGCTCTCGACCGAATCGAGTGGCGCTCGCCGCGCGTGCCGGTCATGGCCAACCTCACCGGGCGCCCGCATCAGGGAGGAGATCGCATTCCTCATGTGCTGGAGATGCAGCTGCGTTCGCCGGTGCGCTGGGCCGCCTGCGTGGCCGCGCTGATGGAGATGGACTGCAACGTTTTCATCGAGGTCGGGCCGAAGCGCGCGCTGACGGGCATGATGCGCGAGCTCGCGCCCGGCAGGCTGGCGGTGGCGGTGGCGACGCCAGGGGCCGCCCGAGACCTCGAAATACCCGTCTAGCGAGACCTTGCTACAGTAGTTGGCCGGAACACCCCTATGTGC
>DATNOD010000166.1:0-7215 GCA_035601515.1 Candidatus Eiseniibacteriota bacterium
CTTGAGCAGAAAGCTGGACATGACGAAGCACCTGCCAGTAGGCAAGCCGCGCCCATACAGCGCCGGCGAGCAGCGCCGCGACCAGGAGCAGTGCGAGGATGCGCAGCCGCGCCCCCATGACGCGCTCAACTCGCGGGGCCCTTTTTGCAAGAGCCCTTGCCATCTAATGTCCGGCCGCCATTACGTCGCGGGTGCCGCCGACCTTGTTGAAGAGTGCGCCGAGGTAGCGCTCCCACAACGGCGTGACGTCGTTGCGCGCGGCGCCCGCAGGCGCCTGCAGGTCGATGGCGACCGGCTGACCCGGGACGTATGCGGTTGGCGCCGCGCGCTGCATGCCGCTCGCAGCCGCCTGCTGCTGGACCTGGGCGGGAGCGTGGAGTGTCACCTCCTGATAGCGCAGCTGGTCCTGCTCGGCCACGAGCTGGCGCTGCTGGTCCTGCAGCCGGGCGATGTCATAGGACGATTGGGTGATCTGAGCCGCCAGCGCGAGATAGAAGAGGACGCCAATCAACGCCGCGCCGAAGAAGAGGTAGGCGTGCCCGTAGGCGTTCAGGTGCAGGCGCTCGTTGGCCACTGAGCCCGCGACCTGCACGAAGCCACGCGTGCGCCGTCTCCGGCGTGCCGGGACGTGCTGCGCGCCGCCGATCGTACCGAGGCGGCGCCGGGTGAGTATTCGGGTCGATGTCAAGACGTGTGCCTCATTTGTTGCTGTGAAATTGGCGCCTGGCGGCCGGCGGGTGACCGGACGCCAGGACTTGGGTGGATGGGGATGGGGTCAGATTTTTTCCGCCACCCGCAACCGCGCCGAGCGTGCGCGGGGGTTGGCCGCCACCTCCGCCTCCGATGGGCGGACGGGACGGCGGGTGACGATGCGGAGGGTTGCCCGGTGGCCGCAGGTGCAGACTGGCTGCTGGGGTGGGCAGATGCAGTCTTTTGACTCGACGATGAAGAATGACTTCACCAAGCGGTCTTCCAATGAATGGAAGCTGATCGTCGCCATACGACCACCGGGTTTGAGAATCACAAGAGCTGCTTTGACTCCCGCGTCGATCTCGCCCAACTCGTCGTTGACGGCGATGCGGATGCCCTGAAAGGTTCGGGTCGCGACATTTATGTCGCGAGGCCAGGCCCGTCGCGGGATGGCCGCCTCGACCGCGGACGCCAGGTCGCGAGTGGTGCGGAGCGGGCGTCGCGCCACGATGAATTGTGCGATCCGGCGTGCCCAACGCTCTTCGCCGTAGTCGCGCAGTATGCGTTCGATTTCTTTGAGGTCGAACGTGTTGACGATGCGCGCCGCGTCGAGCGTCGAGTCGGTGTCCATCCGCATGTCCAGCGGTCCGTCTGCGCGAAAGCTGAATCCGCGCTCCGGTGAGTCGAGCTGGACGCTGGAAAGACCGAAGTCGAACAGGATGAGGTCGGCGGGGACAAACCCCTCCGTGCGGGCGAGCCTGTCCAGGTCGCTGAAGCGACTATGAACGACGACCACCGCTTCCCCGTAAGAGGCCAACGCCGATCGCGCGGCTTCGACTGCGGCGGAATCGCGGTCGATCCCGAGCAGCCGGCCGCCTGGCTCGATCCTGTCGAGGATCTGGCGGGCGTGGCCCGCCTGCCCCAGGGTGCAGTCGATCGCGACCGCGCCCGGATGGGGCTTCAGCAGCTCTATTACCTCTTGTGAAAGTGCAGGTAGGTGCCCGCTCAGCGTCCTGAGATCACCCTGTCAGCGAATTCTGTAAAGCGCCCTTGGGCGTCGGCGTTGTAGTTGTTCCATCGGTCCTCGGGCCAGATTTCGACCCGCGATCCCATTCCGATCACAACGGCGGTCGACGGAGTCTCGATACCCGTCAACCGGCGCTGCTCCATTCCCAGCGTGATCCGGCCCTGGCCGTCCGGCTCGAACGCCTCCGACATCGAGTAGAGCGTCCGCGCCAGCGCTCGCTGGTCGGGACCAGGCAGCGGGCTGCGGAGCTCCTCGGCCAGCGCGTCCCACAGGTCCGGCGGATAGATCGCCAGCGCGCTGTCCTGGCTCACTGACACGTAGCTCCCCTCCGGGAGCTGCTTTCGAAATCCCGCTGGTATGGCCAGCCTTCCCTTGTCGTCCACGCGGACCCGATGTGCTCCGGTAAACACTCATTGGGCCTCCCAGAACTTGAGGACGGCCCGCTGCCGGCGTGCGCACAGACCGCAGCCGCAGCCATGGAGCTCCATCGGAAGGGGGTTGCCATGCTTGTCGAAACGATGATTGCGAGGCGCGGAGGCGCGCATCCAAAGCTCCCTAGCGAAGGTCGACGGACCGAGGAGGGTCTCCATCCGGTTCACCGGCAGCCGGCGGCTCATCTCGGCCATTCAGCGAGGCCTTTTCGTCGTCGGGTTCTGCGGCCCCATCGCGGCTGCGGGGAGAAGTGGCGTAGAGGAGGTGTATGGCGTGCCGTACTTGGACGTAGGGTGCGACGTATGTTTCCATGTTACTTGGTTCACCACTTCTCCCCACTGATCACCGCGATTCGCCGCAAACCTTAACGACGACGCTTAGCCCTGTCAATACCTTTACCACAAGATGTAGTGCGGCCCTGAGGCCCTCGAAGGCTCGAAGCACAACATCTTGTGCTTGAGCAAATCGAAGCTACTACAGGAGGTTGCCGAATGTGACAGCAACGAACATTAGTTTGGGTCCGAGATAATAGTTGGACGTTTTTGTTAACCGCTCCGCTTCAGCAGGCCCAAGCGCTTGGCGCGGTTCTCGGCCCAGGCGAAAACGATGATGCTGGCCGGGATAAGGGCCGCTCCCATGCCCAGCAGGATGGCGATGGTGCCCAGCTCCGCGCCCGCGCCCGCGCCGTCGAGGAGGCTGTGGCGCATGCCGGCGAGCGCATATGTGAGGGGCGACGCGGCGCCCGCGATCTGCATCGGCCCCGGAAGCACGGACAGCGGGTAGTAGACGCCGGAGACCAGCAGCAGGAAGCCCTGGAGCGCGATGGACATCTGCTCACCTTTCTGCGGCGAAAGCAAAGGCAGGACCGCGGTCAGGATGCTCAATCCGATGAGCGGCGCTGTCGATGCGGCGAGAACGGCCAGGGCGCCAGGAATGTCGGCGTGTGAGAAGTCGAGCCGGAACATGAGCGTCGCGATGAGCAGGACGGCGAGGGTTCGAGCGAGCCCGTAACCAATCGCGAAGAAGCAGATGCCGAACAGGTGCGTGATCCGGCGCACCGGCGCCATGAAGGTGTACTCGATGGTTCCCTCCCATCGCTCCCAGCTGATCGCGTAGGCGGCCTCCATGAAAACAAGCGACAGGTAGCCCCACAGGAGCGCGCCCACGAGAAGGTAGAGCTGCGCCCGGTGCAGGTCGAATGACGCGCCTCCCACACCGAGCGCGCCCAGACCCGAGGCGAGGAAGCCGATCGAAAGGACGCTGACCAGGCTGTAGAAGAGCCACACGACCTCCCACACCCAGTAGCGCTTGATGACGTGCATCTGCCGCTCGGCAAAGCCCAACAGAGCATTGAGCTCGGCGTGCCGTACCTCGATCACCTCTCCTCCCCATCGAGCTCCAGGCTCTTGCCGGACAAGCGCATGAACACGTCCTCGAGGGTGGCGGCGGTGCCATCGATCGAGTAGCGGCGGCATAGCTCGTCCGGAGTCCCGTCGGCGAGCACGCGCCCGGCGTCCATCATCAGCACGCGATCGCACAGCTGCGCCGCCTCATCCATGTCGTGCGTGCACAGAAGGACCGTCACCTCGCGTTCGGCTCTCAGCATGTGCAGCAGCGCTTGCACCTCTTTCTTCGAGCGGGGGTCGAGACCGGTGGTCGGCTCATCCATGAGCAGGAGCGACGGCGCGGTCAAGAAGCTGCGCGCGATCGCGACCTTCTGCTGCTGTCCGCGCGAGAGCTGCTTCATCGGCTGGTCGAGCGTGTCGAGCGGAAGGCCAAGGCGATCGAGTATCTCGACGACTTTTGCGCGCGTGCCACCGGCGCCGCGTCCGTAGAGGCGTGCCGCGTACAGCATGTTCTCCCACGGGCTTAGCTCTTTGAAGAAGGCCGCTTCGACCGACACGCGGTTGACGTGGCGGCGGACCGAGAGCGGCTCGGCGACGACGTCCGAGCCGAACACTGTGGCGCGGCCGGCATCCGGGGTCAGCAGCGTGCCGAGGATACGGATCAGCGTCGACTTGCCGCTGCCGTTGGGCCCGAGTATTCCAGTCACGCCCCCGGCCTCGATGACCAGGTCCATCTCGTGGAGGGCGACCTTGTCCTTCCACTCGCGCCGCCACCAGGGCGCGCCGGCTTCGCGCTCGCGGCGCCGGAAGGCTTTCTTGATGCCGAAGATCTCTACGGCAACGCTCATGACCAACTCCTGAAATACCGATGGAAAAGAAAAAGGACCGACGCGGTGCCCAACAACCGCACGGTCCTTTCGGTGACTAGAGAAGAGTCGCTAGAAGAGGATCAATGTGCGGTCATCAGAAGGCAGACTCCGCCCTCGGTGGCGAAGGTCTCCTCCGTAATGCCGCCCAATGCTCAAACTCCTCGATACATGGACACACCCGGATGGGTGTGCAGTCGGGTCAGAGTATCCCCGCCCCAGCCCGAAGTCAAGAAGCCTGGAGCTGGTCGACCACGAAAGCCGAGACGAACGCCTCTTCTCGCCACGACTGGTACCGGCCGGATGGGCCAGAGTGGCCCGACCCGAGGTCGGTCTTGAGGATGATCGGGCGCGCGGAGAGCGTCATCGAGCGGAGCTTCGCCACCCACTTGGCCGGCTCCCAGAAGGGCACCCGCGGATCGTTTAGCCCGGCAGTCACGAGCATCGCCGGGTATCCGGCGCGATGCACGTTGTCATACGGCGAATAGCTCTTCATGTACTCGTAGAACTCGGGGTCGTTGGGGTCGCCCCACTCCTCGTACTCGTTGACGGTGAGCGGTATCGATTCGTCGAGCATGGTGGTGAGGGCGTCGACAAAAGGAACCTGCGCCACAGCGCAGGCGAAAAGGTCGGGGCGTGCATTGACGACCGCGCCGATGAGCAGACCCCCGGCGCTGCGGCCGCGGATGGCGAGCTGCCGCGGATTCGTGTAGCCGCGGTCGATGAGCTCGACCGCGCACGCGATGAAGTCATCGAACGTGTTGGTCTTGTTCAGGAACTTGCCGTCCTCGTACCACTGCCGGCCCATCTCTCCCCCACCTCTGACGTGGGCGATCGCGAAAACGAAACCGCGGTCGAGCAAGCTGAGCCGCGTTGCGTCGAACATGGGATCGCTGGGCAGCTCGTACGCGCCATAGCCGTAGAGCAAGGCCGGATTCGCACCGCCTGTTTGCAAGCCGCGCCGGTGCACGATCGACATCGGCACGCGCGTGCCGTCCGCCGATGTTGCCCAAAGCCGATCGGTGACATAGTCCGCGCGGTCGTAGCCGCCAGGAACGGGTTGCTCCTTGACGACCGTTCGCTCGCGCGTGTCCATATCGAAGTCGACCGTGGACCACGGCGCGTTCAGCGACGTGTAGAAGAAGCGCATCACCGAGCTGTCGTAGACAGGGTTCGAGCCGGCGAAGGCTGTGTAAGCCGGATCGGGCTGATCGACTACGTACAGCTCTCCGCTCGCGCTGTTGAGAACCTCCAGGCGCTGCAGTCCGTCCGACCGCTGGCCGAGGACGACGTGGCCGATGTGAACGTCCATGGCATTCATGCGCACGCCCTCGCGTTCAGGAACGACGTCCTCCCACGCCTCGCGCCCGGGTCGCTCGACCGGCGCTGCGACGAGCCTGAAGTTGTGCGCGCCGTCATTGGTGAGGATCAGGAAGTGGTCCTCCTGGTGGTCGACTGAATACTCGATGCCGTGGCGCCTCGCTTCGATCAGCAGCGGGGTGCTTTCGGGCTCGTCACTGCGCAAGTAGCGGCTCTCGCTCGTGACCTGGCTCGAGCTCGTGAAGACGATGTAGCGCTCGGTCTTGGTGAGCTCGACGCTGAGCTCGAAGCGCTCGTCGTCCTCCTGGAGGACCACGACGTCTTTGTCGACCGTCGTGCCCAGCGTGTGACGCCACACCTGGTACGGACGCATCGCCTTGTCGGGCCGCACATAGAAGAAGGTTCGGCTGTCCGCGGACCAGGCGGATCCGTAATACACGTCGCTCAGGACATCCTCGAGGTCGTGGCCGGTGGAAAGGTCTCGGAAACGAACTTCGTGCAGCTCGTCGCCCGTCAGGTCGACCGCATAGGCGAGGATGTTTTCATCCGGGCTGCGCTCGACGAACCCGAGCTCGAAGTAGTCGTGGCCGACCGCCAGCTCGTTGCCGTCGAGCTCGATCTCTTCCGGGGCTTCGATCGAGCCTTTGCGCCGGCAGTAGATCTCGTAATCGAGCCCCTCCACGGTGCGCACGTAGTGCCAGTAGCCTTTGAAAAACGCGGGGGCTGAGGTGTCCGTCTGCTGGACGCGGCTGACGATCTCCTCGTACAGCCGCTCCTGGAGGTCCGCCACCGGCGCCATGACGGCGTCGGCGTAGGCATTCTCGGCCTGCAGGTAGGCAATGACTTCTGGGTTGGCTTTCTGGCGTAGCCAGAAGTAGGGGTCGATCCGGCTGTCGCCGTGCTTCGTGAGTACCGTCAGGCGCTGGGCTGCTACGGGCGGCCGGGGCTCCCGGACAGGCTCTTCCATGGGCCATTCATCCTGCCAGGTTGGGGCGGTTTTCAAACCGGGTCAGGCACGGGTTTGACGCCTTATCGCATGAAAAGAAGTGACCCCAGCGAACCCTTCTGGCTTGCGCCTTTCAAATTCACCGGGGCCACGAACGATCATGGCACCATGCGCCGGGCTGTCAATGTGGAGATTGTCGCCTGGCTACGATTTGTAGCCGCCTTACTTGACGACTCCGCCCAGCTTGAAAGCCTGCCGAATCAGCCGTTTGACCGCCGGACTCTCGGCCTCGGCCGGCTCGCGCAAAGTGACGAATCGGGAGTCCTTGCCACTGCCCTTTAGCAGGCCGCTCGCATCATCGAGCTCTCGGCCGCGGTAGAAGAAGATGGTCGAATGCGTCGGGAACGTGCCGATACCCAGCACGTTGGCGCCGTCGACCGTATAGCGGACGAGCTTCCACATGTAGGTGCGGGAGCGCGGCGGTCCGCCCCGATAGCCGACCTCTTCCGCATTCGGGGCAATGGCCATCACGGTTCGTCGCGCCGCCTGGACCGTTGGGCCCATCGCCGGCGGGACCTTGCTGAAGAT
>DATNOD010000167.1:0-9515 GCA_035601515.1 Candidatus Eiseniibacteriota bacterium
GCCAGCGGGACGGCGGTGTCCGTGTTCCGCTCTACAAAGGGAGACGCGGCTTCACAAATCAGCGTGGCGAAGACCCTCGCCCCAGCGTTCGTGCTGATGCCGTTGCCCCCGGCCAAAAGCAGGCCCTTGCCTTCGACCTTAATGTGCCCGTCCGTCTTAACGTCGGCCCTCAGATCGGCGATCACCCAGAGCTGGCCCGCAGGGTTGACGCCGCGGACCACGTTCCTGGTGACGTTGGGAAAGCTTCCATCGGCGTTCGCGGCTCCCGAAACGTTCGAGACCGGGTGGACACCGATCCCGCCCTCGAATCTGACCAGAGAGTTCCCGGAGTCCTTAGAATCCTTCGCTACTAGGGCGACGGGAAGGAGAACAACTACCAGAGTGGCAAGCACGATGGCTTTCTTCATGTCTGGGCCTCCGACATCGGGTTGAACAAATTGACGGCGACCCGAGCGTAGGTGGCCTGAGCGAAAACCTACGCCTCAGGGTGTCTTGTGGACCATCGGAGTCAGACCGATAACGGCGTAGGAGCTCGGCGGATGATCGCATCGGAATTCGTCCGGCAGGCGACCGCGACATGTCACGGGCCCGCAGCGCGGGTCGATACCACTCCCGCTGGGCGGCCTCGACGGCGCCCGTCCGGAAATTGTTTTGTAATTTTCGTTCGTCGGGTGAGGGTCCTCCTGGCTCACGCTTGACGTGGTCGTGCTCGGGATGTTTTAAGGAACTTTCAGACTGCATGTTTTAGTCGCGTCGAGGTTGCAGGGTGCTGCTGATCTGTAACTGCGGGACCGCGCGGATGGCCCTCATGGTGAAACTCCAGCGACCTGTTTGCCGACAGTTGCCTCAGATCAGATCGACCTCAAACTTGAGGGCGTTTGATATCGGTGATTGCGGGCCCCCGCAACCCTTGAGAACGAGGGGTTAGCGGACGCAAGAGCCGCTAACCCCTTTCGTTTACCCAGACTTCACCCAGGAATTGGTTGGGGGAGACGTCGACCCCGCTCGCGGACGGGCCTCGGGTCGCGGAAGATCGCGCAGTAGCTCTTCAGTGGCCCCCGACCAGGCCAGTCTTCGATGAACTTCACGACCGTGAAGTCGGTCTAGTTCGCCACCGGGGCCGCCTTCTTCCACGTCACGTCTCGCGCTGTTCATGTCTGGCGCAACGTCTGGGGTCGCGAGTGACTCTAAACGATGAGACTCCACTTCGGCTCCGGCTCGTGTTGGTCGAGCCGCGCCACCGAGAAGAGGGGCGAGCGGGGTTGAATGCGTTCGACGCAAACATGACCACAATAGTGAGGATTGAGAAGGAGAGTCCGATGGATCGGCGTACCTTCGTAAGTACGACAGTTGCCGCGGCAGCAAGTTCGATCCTGCTTCGCGACGCTCATGCGCAGCCCGTGCCCAAGGCGCAGAATGTCGTCCTAATCCACGGGCTCTTTGCCGATGGATCGTGCTGGTCTGAAGTCATCGCGCGACTGCAGCGAAGGGGTATCCAGGCCACAGCGGTGCAGAACCCGCTGACGACGTTGCGAGAGAGCGTCGAGGCAACAAAGGACGTCTTGGCATGGCAACAAGGGCCTACGGTCCTGGTGGCGCATTCGTTCGGCGGCATGGTCCTCACCGAGGCCGGGGTCGATCCCAAGGTCTCGGCCCTCGTTTACGTCGCAGCCCGCGCGCCCGAGGCAGGCGAGGACTACACGGCACTCGCAAGCCGGTTTCCTGCGCCGCCAGCCTCCGCCGGGATTGTTTGGTCAGGCGACTATGGAAGGCTCAGTGAGGAGGCGTTCTTGCGCGACTTCGCGGGGGACGTACCGGCGGAGCAAGCGCGCGTCTTGTACGCCGTTCAGGCCCCGTTCAAACGAATATTGCTTGCCGATAAGACAACCCACGCCGCATGGCGGTCCAAGCCGAGCTGGTATGCGGTATCGACGGAGGATCGGACCATCAACCCGGATCTCCAACGCTTCATGGCGAAACGCATGGGCGCCAAAACGATTGAAGTAAAGGCGAGTCACGTTTCCCTCATATCGCAACCCGACGCCATCGCTAATCTGATCCTGGCCGCGGCCGGGCAGGCCTAGGCCCAGGCCTGCGGACATTCCTCAAGGAATTTGCCGCACCCAGAGAGTTGCGCCCCGCCGGGACCCAAAGCGAGCGCTACTCGGTGATGTCCCGGATGACTCGGCACGGGTTCCCCGCGGCGAACACCTCGTCCGGCAC
The DNA here is from genome assembly GCA_035601515.1 of Candidatus Eiseniibacteriota bacterium. Classification (GTDB taxonomy): domain Bacteria; phylum Chloroflexota; class Dormibacteria; order Dormibacterales; family Dormibacteraceae; genus UBA10449. Next base: position 2,224 of record DATNOD010000167.1, read on the forward strand.
GTCCCGCGTGACGACGCTGCCGGCGCCGATGACGGTCCGGGACCCGATCCGGATGCCGGGCAGGGTGAGCGCCGCGCCGCCGACCACGTAGAGTACGACGCAGCCCGCCGCGATGCGGCTGCGAAAGCCGACTCCGCGTGACAGCGGCTAAGAGCTACGTGGCTCCAAGGGCGACCCTGCTACGTCGGGAAGAAGAGCTCAAACGCTCGTCTCCGCCAGCACCGCCGCGGCGGCCCGCGCGACCGCCGTGGCCTCGAAGAACTTCGGATTCTGCGTCCCCCACAGCCGCACCGCGTTGGTGAATGTGAAGTCGCGGAAGTCCTCGGCCGTGATGCAGTGTTCGGCCGCCGACGAGATGGGGGCGCTTAGCGCAATCGTAGCCGTGATCGACCGTTATGCTTTCTGGTGTTCCGTCTTCGTAGGGATAGCGGGCTGGGTGTACATCGACAGCCGCCGTGTTCCCGCAGCCTTCACTCGCGAATGTGGTACGCAGCTTCGTCGATTCTTTCTCCTGTGCTCGGCAGCAACGGGCGCGCTGATCGCGTCGGTCATCAGCGACGGCGTTCTCACGTCCTTCGGCTGGTCGACACGACACGGTCGTTCGACATTCTGCTTCCGGTCTTCTCGATGGCGATCGAAATCGCGTGTGCGGGTGTGCTGGTTTCGTATATCCGCGGCATGACGCAGCGAACGCGCTGGAACACAAAGGCTGTCGGACGGTGGTTATGAACTAACGCGCGATCTCCCTGCCATAATCTCGAGGATCTCTCCGATCGGGTGCGCGAGCTGGCGGGTCCTGGGAGGGCATTCATGGGCGACCGCAGTGAGACCGCGCGATATCTCGAGAACTGGCAGGACGAAGTCGACAGCGCGGCGGAGTATCGTGCGATGGCGACCGGTGAACCGGATCCCCGGCTCGCCAAGGTCTACACCAACCTGGCCGCGATGGAGGAAGCTCACATCGCGTTTTGGGAGGCTCGATTGCGCACGGCGGGGGCACCGGTCCCACCCCGGCGGCCATCCTGGCGAAGCCGGGTGCTCGGAGGGATCGCGCGGCGATTCGGGCCGGAGCTGGTTCTCGCCACCATTGCCGCGAAAGAGGAAGTCGACCAGAACGTTTACGTAAAGCAGCCCGAAACCGCCACGACCCGGATGTCAGCCCAGGAGCGATGGCATGCGAAGGTGCTTAAACAGCTCGTGGCGACCCAGCGGCGCGGCCTCGAGGGCAGTTTCCTGGGTCGACTGGAAGGCCGGCATCGATCGGTTGGCGGGAATGCTCTGCGGGCGGCGGTGCTCGGCGCCAACGATGGGCTGTGCTCGAATCTCAGCCTGGTCATGGGAGTGGCCGGCGCCTCGGTCGATAGCCACGGGATTCTCATCACCGGCCTGGCCGGCCTTCTGGCCGGCGCGTGCTCGATGGCGTTGGGCGAGTGGGTGTCGGTGACGAGCTCACGCGAGCTCGCGCAGCGCGAGATCCGGATCGAATCGAGCGAGCTCGCCGAAGATCCCGAGGCCGAGGGCGAGGAGCTGAAGCTGATCTATGAGGCCAAGGGGCTGAGTCCGAGCGAGGCGGAGACGATGGTCAGGCACCTCCTCGCCGATCGGGCGTCCGCCATCGATGCGCTGAGCCGCGAGGAGCTGGGCATCGACCCGAAAGGGCTCGGCGGCTCGGCGTGGGAAGCGGCGGTCACCTCGTTCGTCCTGTTCGCGATCGGAGCCGCGGTGCCAATCCTCCCATTTGTAGTCGCGCGTGGGAGAATCGCGGTGGCGTCGAGCGTACTCACCAGTGCGATCGGCCTCTTCGTGATTGGAGCGGCGATCACGATCTTCACGGGGGCACCGGTGTGGCGGTCGGGTGGCCGCCAGCTCCTGCTGGGCCTCGCGGCGGCCGGGGCCACGTTCGGTGTCGGCAAACTGATCGGCATGGCGATGACCGGCTGACGAGGTTACGGACACCAGGCTGCCAGTTGACCCACCGAGACGGTCGGAGTCACTATCGCGTGCACAGCCTCGAAATGTCGTGAAGAGTCAGGGATGTGAACGAGGACGGCGATGGCACCTGAATGGCGGAGGCGGCGCTCGATGACCGGCTGCCTCCCGCACTCCTCGTCCTGACGGGTGTCACGGGGTTGGTCGATGCGGTCAGCTTCCTCGGGCTCGGCCATATCTTCACCGCCAACATGACCGGCAACGTGGTCTTCCTTGGCTTTGCCGCGGCCGGCGTGCCCGGACTCTCCGTTGCTCGCTCGTCGACGTCTCTGGTCGCATTTCTGGCCGGCGCAGCGCTCGGCGGTCGCCTCCGCGTTGCCATGGCCGGCGTCAGTCGGCGCCGTTGGCTCCTCACATTCGCATCCACCACTTCTCCAAGGCGGATCCCCGCCTATGGCGCCGGCGTGGCGCGGGGACTGAGCCTCGATGGCTAGCGCCATGTCGATGCGCGTCGCGCTCGTGAGCGTCCTGGCTGCCGCTCTGCTCACGATTGGGTGGCAGCGTACGGCCATTCTGAAAGAGCTGCCGATCCCCAAACCCGGGCCGTTGGCTCACCCGAAGTCCATTCATCAGGTCGGAGTCCCGGCTGCCGCGACACGCGCCGCGATACCGCCTGACAATCCGCAGACCCCCGAGAAAATCGCCCTCGGCCAGAAATTGTTCTTCGACGGTCGCCTGTCGGCGGACGGGACCGTAGCGTGCAGCACCTGCCATGATCCCGCGCGCGCGTTCACCGACGGGAGGCCCACCTCCGTCGGTATCAAAGGCCGTATCGGCCAGCGCAACGCCCCGACCATTCTGAACGCCCTTTACAACAAGACGCAGTTCTGGGACGGGCGGGTGAAGACGCTCGAGGAGCAGGCGGCGCTGCCGATCGTCAACCCCGTCGAGATGGGCCAGCCGAGCCTCGACGCTGCCATGACCCGGATCGCCGCCATCCCGGAATACCAGGACGCCTTCCGAAAGGTCTTCGGCGGTCCGCCCAACGCCCGCGATCTGCTGCGCGCCATCGCGTCCTACGAACGCACGCAGCTGTCGTTCGACTCCCCGTTCGATCGCTTCATCGCGGGTGACTCGAGGGCCATAGACGACGCCGCCAAGCGCGGCTGGGAGCTCTTCAACACTCGTGCCCGCTGCAACAAATGCCATGCGTTGACCGAGCAAAAGCGGGACGCCATCTACTTCACCGACAACGACTTCCACAACATCGGCATCGGCATCATCCGGCACAACGTCGCGGCGCTAGCTCGTCAGGCCGAGCAGGCGATCAAGTCGGGCGATACGTCGCAGATCGACCGTGCCGCCATCCAAACGGACATGTCGGCGCTCGGCCGCTTTCTCATCACCGGGAGAGAGCGCGATATTGCGGCCTTCAAGACGCCGGGTCTCAGAAATGTGCTGGTAACGGGGCCCTACTTCCACGACGGCTCGCAGGAGACGCTGTGGGATGTGATGGACCACTACAACAAGGGGGACGGCTTACAGGATCCCTATCTGGACGAGGACATCCAACCCCTCGCGCTCACCGAGGACGACATCGACGACGTCGTGGCGTTTCTCGCGTTGCTCACGAGCGCGGACTACAAGGACCAGGGGATCAAGGAGCTGGCGCGCCAGCGCGAGCTCTCCCGGACGAACCGACCCCAGCGCGACACGGCAAGAGCCTTCAGCCCGAAGCCGCAGCAGCCCAAGCCGCCCCGGCCTTGATGCTGACAGGGACGCTCGACCTGGTGGCGTTCATCTCGATCGCCGCTTCATCAATAAGTCAGCAGAAACTCGAACTTCAGCGATCGCTTCCACAATTCAAAGCGGGCCCCCGCAAACATTGACGACGAGAAGCGCCTGGGGCGCGTCGACTATTGCTTCTTTATGTCGCGGGCGGAATCGCACGCGTCCCCTACGACCTCGAGATCCCCCGTGGCTTCCGGTGGCGCGATAGTGGCGCGAAGGTCTTCCGCCACCTCGTCGTAACGGATACGATCAGCGCGCGGCAGGATCGGCGCGCCAGTGGCCACGGAACCCTCGCGCTTCTTCAGGAACCGGCGCGCCTCCAACGGTGCCGTCTCCGTGTCGCCGGCGACGCCGGTGCTCTCCCGCACCGGCCGGCCGTTCACGTAATACTTGCGCCACCAAATCTGTCCGCGCTCGCCGCTCTTCAGCTTCGGTCGGTAGAGGCAGCCCATTGGGATCAGTCTCTCTTGTTCGAGGTGAACAGCTTCTTCCATCCCGGAATCGACTCGGTGCGGCTGTGTTCGGGCACGTCATAGTCTTTTGGAATACTGAAGGCCTGCGGTTCCTTATCGAGGCGGTCGCCGATTGACGCAAAAGCCCGCTGGAGATCCGCCCACATCGTTCGGACGTCGAGGTACAGACAGTCCGGAGCTCCAGGTTCCCTCACGACGGTCATGTGGCGATATTTGCCCCACCCGACCGCGAGCTCGAACTCAAGCTTGCCTGCGCGAATACCTTTCGTCTCGAACACATGGGCAAGGCCGGGCCGCAGTGCATCCGCGACGTCTTCTGCCATGTACCGGTCGATGCCGTATGGGCGCATCAGAAATTCGCTGAAAATATAAAGCGTCGGCTGGCTCAATAAGCGGCTGAGAGCCTCAGCGCCGACGACGACGATCAGCACCGCCGTATAGTTGCCAAAAGTCTCGTGCCCATGCTCCTGTTCCATAAAGGGGCGGATGTCATTTGCGATAAACGCGCGGAGCTGCTCGAACGCCGCTCGAAAATCCCGTGGTGGCGCAGCTGTCATGTCAGCCACATCGAGTAGAACGTCAGGCGCTCATGGGAGCGCGATGCCGGCCATCGCGGCCGCAGCCTTCAGCGCGTGATAAGCCGCCTCGGTGGCAGCAACCGTTTGGACTGCTGTACCGATTCCGGACAGCACCGAACCAAGACGCAGGCGGTTCGGCTGTTCCCGGCGCACCTCGCTGCGCGCCTCGTCGATGAGCTCGACGACCTCGGCCCTGTGGCATCACCGTCGTCTCAAGCGCCTCGACGCGAGCCCGGAGTTCGTCGAGGGCGTTGGCGAGAGCCTGGCGATGCTCGGCGCCGAATAGCTGAACCACGCTGGCCGTGGAATAGGGACCCGTTTGAACTGCGGCCACCGGGCCGTGGAAGTTGTAGATCGGCGGTCCCGTACGCCCTTGCTGCTCAGCAGCACGTTTCAGGTTCGCGCAATAAAGATCAATGTCCGAGCCGATCTTCCGAAGCTGATGCTCCACCGAGCTATCGAAACGGCGGTCATCTCCAGCAGCACCGTTCACGATCCGCACCAGATCATCCAGAGCGACATGCTGCCCGATTTGACCCTTTAGATCGCCGGCCAGCTGTTCGGTGAAGCTGACGCCGACTGCGGCCAGTACGTTTTTCAGGTCGGTCCACGAGTCCGCAAGACGGAGGGCCGCTCCGTTGTCGCAGGCATTTTGAATCGCATTCGTGCGAACGCTGGACTGGCTCAGTCCTCGGCCTGCCATCGTTTCTTCAACCATCCGAATCACGTCGGGAAAGCGCCGCCGACGTTCCTCCATTCTCAGCCCAATACGGTCTCGAGCGAGTCGGCTGACCTCAGGATCGATCATGCCGACCCACTCCGTTCCCCCTACGGCCGCCGGATCGCCAGCAGCAGGACACCGAACGCGGTGACGCTGGCGCCGGCCATCACGATCGGCCAGGGGCTCACGACGACCCAGGCCGCCCGGACGTCCTCGACCAGCATCTGGTCGACACGATCGCGATCGCCGCTCTCCACCGCGCGATGAAACCACCGCCGATCACGCGCCCTGGGATCGACGCTCGAATAGATCGGGCCGGCGATGATGATCAGGACGCCGGTGACGACGAGCAGCCAGGCAAGGGGTCTCATGACGTGGACTTCTTTCACAGGAGCGTCCACATTCGCCGCTGAATCGACCACCAAAGCCGACAGATCTCACTCGAAGCGGTCCGCGTCATCAAGAAGACCCTCGAAGTCTTTGACGACTAAAGTCCGCGCCGACGGGCAAACGACCGTCGGGGCTTAGCGTACTTGCGGCGCGAAGCTGTAGCGCGACGGCTACCACAGTAGGGCGATCACGATTCCGATCGTGGCAAAGATTGGTAGGTGGGCAATGAGAATGACGGGCCTTATCACGGCCTCGAGCACCGGGCACCGAATACCCTTCGTCGACAATGTGTATGGGTCAGCGGAGAGGTCAGCCTCCGAGGCATGCCGCACCTTCTCATATAGACCGCGGAACATACGCTCTTGCCGCAGGTAATAGACATCCAGGATCGCAAACGCCACTGTCGGGAAGACCGTCAGAGCGGCGAATAGCACCTGAGTCTCCTTCGCGGAGACCGCAAGCAGCGCGCCGACAAGCGTAACCGACCAGCCTCGTAGAAGGAAGGAGTTGCCCGCAACCCTCGTGACGACGGCCTGGATCAGCTCGAGGTGTTTTAGACGATCGACCGTCGTCATCCGTAGAGTGGATGAACGCGGCGCTCACCATTCGCCCGCATTTTCGGTCGCGAGTTGTCGATGAGCCCCGCATCGCGCGCAAGGGCAAGCTCGATCCAGGCGCGCAATGGCAGGGACGATCCCACGAGATCATCCCAGTCACCCATGACCGCGTACCCGGTCAGAGCGTTGTCGAACAGGCGCCAAGGAAGGGCCCTGCAGCCTGGTAGGCGCACCCCGACGAGGGCCGCACGTTTCAGCAGAGTAGCGTAGATTTCCCAGTCGACGAACTTGCGGTTGAACGTCTCAGCCCCACAGAGCATTATGGCCGCCGAGGCGCCACGGATGTAGTCCTCTCTGATTTCCCGTTCGACGTATTTCAGATCGTCAGTGTCGAGTACACGCTCCAGCGAATTGTCCTCAAGGAGCTCGTACTGGTCGCAGTAAACACGGACCAGCGCCTCTTTGAAGGCTTGGTCGCCGCGATGATGGTAGCTCACGAAGACCGACCGCTTTCTCGGCAGCCCCAGCCCTGTCAGAAGTGTCTGACCTGGCGTTGGTCGAATGGATTCCAATAACCGGCTCAACGCACTCGAAGGCTGCGGCGAGGATTGGGGTCCGTGGATGAGGGTTCTGAGGAGACTATTGGGCCGAGCCGGAGAGCGCGGGGGCCAGTTATGAAACGGTCCGTCGGCCACCGCACCACCACGAGGACCCGAACGTGCCCGGAAACGTGCCCGCCACCATCGATACTCTACCCCAAGCCGCCCAACTCCAGCCAGCGTGAGAGTAGAAAACCTCCCGGCATGTCAGTGATTTATCGGTGGGTGCTCGTGCGCGGGAAGGGTTAGAAGTC
>DATNOD010000168.1:0-12693 GCA_035601515.1 Candidatus Eiseniibacteriota bacterium
GATCGCCTCAGGGCGTCCCGCGCCCCGGTAGGCGGACACGATCGTGGTGTTGGTCAGCGCGGTACGCGTGCGCACGCGAATTTTCGGAATGTCGTAAACGCCCGAAGACAGCAGCATCGTGAACCCCGGGAGGGCCGCCCCCAGGCCGGCGTCCGCGCCGCAGTCGGCGACGATCTCGAGGTCCAGGCCCACGAGCTTGCCGTCGCGCGTCGCTCCGAGCGCCACGTCCTGGACCTGCGCTCGGCCGTGGCTCATCGCGACCATGTTTTCCGAGCGGTATTCGAACCACCGCACCCGGCGATCGAGCTTCAGGGCCACGGCGCACAGAACCGTCTGCTCGGGATACGTCATCAGCTTGGCGCCGAACGCGCCGCCGACGTCCGGCGCGATCACGTGCACCTTCGCCTCCGGGAGGCCCAGCGCGTCCGCCACCTGCGTGCGGATGCGGAACGGCACCTGAGTCGAAGCCCACATCCGAATCCCGCCGTCGCCGTCCGGCTCCGCCGCGACCGCGTTGGCCTCGATAGGGACAGCGGCCAAGCGCTGATTGACGAACCGGGCCTTGATGAACACATCGGCGCCGTCGAGCGCGCCCGGCTCGCCCACCTCGAAGTCGACGATGAGGTTGTCCTCGCGGTCCGCCTGCACAAGGTCCGCGTTTGGCTCGAGCGCCTTGACACTGTCGACCACAACCGGCAGCGGGTCGTAATCGATGATGACTGCGGCCGCCGCATCCACAGCTAGGTCTCGTGTATCAGCGACCGCGACAGCGATCGCATCGCCCACGAAGAGGACGATATCGGAGGCCAGCTGCGGACGTGCTGTCGCGCTCGCGAACTGGAGGTCACCCGCCGCAAAGATCCCGACCACGCCGGGCATCGCTGCCGCGAGTGTGACGTCCACGCTTTTCAAGCGGGCGTGTGCCATCGACGACCGCACAAACACGGCGTGCAGGCACCGATCGAGGCGCACATCGTCCGTGTAGACCCCGGCGCCAGTGATGAGGCGCGGGTCCTCGCGCCTGCGGACTGCGCCTCCGAGCGCGGACCTTACAGCCACGATGAGCTAAAGCTCTTCCAGGTTCTCGACGATCGCTTCTTGAGTCGTGCGGGCGATGACGACCACCGCCTCCTGGTCCGAGTTGGCGTTGGACTCGATGTGGTGCACGAACGGCGGCACGTAGATGTAGTCGCCAGGCTTGGTGATCAGCCGCACCTCGTGCCCGTCCTCCGAATAGATGAACTCGGGGTTGCCCGAAACCACGTAGATGCCCGTCTCGCTCTCGCCGTGATGATGCGGTCCCGACGACACGCCCGGAGCCACGCGCGTCTCGCCCATCCACATCGCGCGGCTGCCCACGGTGTCGCCTGACAGCGCGGCCGTGCGCGTCATCCCCGGCGTTTGCGCCGTCGATGGCGTGCGCTCCTCGGAGGGCACGTGATGGAGCCGTCCCATTCCCGACGCATGGTAGTTCAGCGCCGCTACGGCCGCTCCGGGCTGGGGATGACGACAGGCGACCCATGGGTGGGTTGGGACCCGCCCGCTGTCGCGGTGGAGGCCAGTGCAGCCAGTGCGCAAACAAGCAGGAACGCAACCATCGCCACCAGCAACGTCCGTATGGTCCATGCGAGCATCCTTCGGCACCTCCTCGGCCTTCCAACGGCCGTGTCCAGGACCGTATCGAGGCGACGGCCCGCGGGCATCAGTGCAGGCGCTCGACTTGCATTAGGGATAACCCTGTCGACGGACTCGTCTCACGGTGGCAACATGCAGACCGTTATGGCGCCCGTTCGCGGCGCGGGCTTGTGGCTGATGGCGATGCTGGTGCTCGGGGCGTGCGGGTCAGCCAACGAAGCCCCACACGGCTGTGGGCTGGAGGGCATGGCCGCCTTGCCAGAACCCTCCGCCGAAATCGCGTTCGTTTGCTACCTCGAACCGAGCAATAGGTACCACGGCGACATCCTGGCCGCGCGCCCGGGCGAGCGGGCCAGGCTGCTCACCCATGGCGAAGGAGGCAACCGCGATCCCAGGTGGTCACCCGATGGCACGCGCATCGGGTTCATGAGCACGCGCAGCGGGTTGGAGCAGCTTTATGTCATGAACGCCGACGGCAACGACGTCGTGCAGCTCACGCATTCGCCCGGGTTCAAGGGCGGCATCGACTGGTCGCCCGATGGTACGCAGATCGTCTACGCCAGCAGCGAGGCAGGCATAACAGGCCCGCTGGGCATCATCCACGCGCCAGGCGACATCTATGTCGCGCGTTCTGATGGCAGCGCCGCTCGGCGGCTGACCTTTGGAGGCGGCTTGAACGTCGATCCAGAATGGTCGCCGGACGGGACGAGGATCGCGTTCTTCTCCGACCGCGGTGGGCCGGGTGAGATCTGGGTGATGAGCGCCGACGGGAGCGGCGTGCGGCGGCTCACCCAGGGGCCTTCGCTCAACGCAAGCGCGAGCTGGGCGCCCGACAGCACCCGCGTTGCATTTCACAGCGAGCGAGACTTCCCCGGCGGATACGAGTCTTCGATCTACGTGATGAACGCCGACGGAACAGACCAGCGGCGCCTGTTAGACGGTGATGGTCTTTCCCCCGACTGGTCACCAGATGGACGCTGGATAGTTTTCGTCAGCCGTCGCGACGGTCCGTGGGACCTCTATGCGGTCCGGCCGGACGGTTCGGGACTCATCCGGCTCACCGCCGACACGAGCGTCGAGTTCGAACCCCAATGGCGACCGGGATGATGCTTTCACTCCGCGCCGCCGTTCGCGTGGCGTGGCCTTGGGGCCTGGCGCTGCTGGCATCGGCGCTGGCGCTGGCCAGCGTGCCCCTGCTGTGGATCGATTGGCCGACCTTCAAGCCCGGCCGCATTGAGCCGACCTGGGTGACCGCTCTCGTCGACGTGATCGGTCCGATTTTCGCCGTATTGATCCTTTCGGTACTGGCCGGCTTCATCCTTTCGCGGCGTCCTGCCAGCCCGCTGGCCTGGGCCTTCGCGGCGATCGCCCTTTTGGTCGCGTTCACGATGCTCACCCAGGAGTACGCGGTGCGAGCCCTGGTGGCGACTCCCGGCTCGCTGCCGGCGGGCGATCTGGCCGCCTGGATCGGCACATGGACCGGCCTCGCGATCTTCCCGCAGGTCCTGGCCATCCTCCTGTTCCCCGACGGCAGGATGCCTGGCCCCGCCTGGTGGGTGCTGGCGGGCCTCGCTGCGGTACTGACGGCGGGCATGATCGTCAGCTCCCTCGGCGACCCATGGCCGCTGCGCCTTCCAAGTCGCGACGGCTCGCTGCCGGTAACGATGCCGCCATCCCTTTGGGCCTATGGGTTCGCTATGGCCGGCGATCCAGATACCGTGCTCGGTTGGGCCAATCTTCTGTTCGCGCCCGCAGCCGCGGCCCTCGTGCTGCTGCGGATGCGGCGGGCGCAGGGCGACGAACGTTTCCAGCTCCGCTGGCTCGCGTTCGCGCTTGCGATCACCGCGGTCTTCTGGATGGTGGGCCGCATCGATGACGACAGGGTTTCTCCATGGTCCGCCGACCTGTCCGCCCAGGTCATTGCCCGCTGGGGGCAGCTCGGTTCGAGCCTCACGATCTCGTTTGTGGTCCCGGCAGCGATCGCAGTCGCGATTTTCAAGTACCGACTCTTCGACATCGATCTCGTCATCAGCCGGACCATCCTGTTCAGCGGCCTTGCCATCTTCATCACGCTGGCCTACGTTGGGATCGTTTTCGGCGTCGGATCCTTCATCGGGGCTGGGGCGGGCCTCAACCCAATCCTCGCCCTGCTGGCGACTGCGATCGTCGCCGTGGCGTTCCAGCCCGTGCGCCAGGGCATGAGCCGGCTTGCGAACCGGCTGGTCTATGGACAACGACACACACCGTACGAAGCGCTGTCCCGTTTTGCCGGCCAGGCTGCGATTTCCTACTCCACGGTCGACATGCTCCCGCGACTAGCCCAGCTGCTTCGAGAAGCGACCGGAGCCGACCGAGCCGAAGCCTGGCTTCGCATCGGCGCTGAGCTCAGGCGCGAGGCGGTTGATCCGGTGTCAGCGCCGACCCCTACCATCGTCCTGAAAGATGAACGGCTCCCCCCGCTTCCGGACACCGACCACAGCGTGCCTGTGCGAGACGAGCAAACCTTATTGGGGGCTCTTGCCATCACCAAGCGCCGTGGAGACCGCGTCACCGCAGCCGAAATCAAGCTCCTCGATGACCTTGCCTCACAGACCAGCCTTGTGCTCCGCAACCTGCGGCTGGTCGAGGAGCTGCGCGCCTCGCGTGAGCGCATCGTGCGGGCGCAGGACGAAGAGCGTCGCCGCGTCGAACGCAACCTGCACGACGGGGCGCAGCAGCGCTTGGTGGCGCTCGCCTTATCGCTAGGACGCGCGCGGGCCGAAGCTGAACGCACGAACAAAGCTGCCGAATTTCTGACAGCCACCGAGGCCGAGCTCCGTACCGCGCTGGCAGAGCTGCGCCAGTTGGCCCAGGGCATACATCCGACAATCCTCGTGACAGGCGGGCTCGAACCCGCGCTGCGATCCTTGGTCGACCGGTCGCCGCTGCCGGTCGAGATTGAGGTCTCGCTGGGAGGCCGTCTACCGGAGCAGGCCGAAGTGACGGCCTATTACATCGTGTCGGAGGCGCTGGCCAACGCTGCCAAGCACGCTCGCGCCTCGACGGTAAATGTGTCAGTGACCCGGTCCAGCAGTTGCCTCCTGATTGAGGTGCGTGACGATGGGGTGGGCGGTGCGACCAAGGGTGGCGGACTACAGGGCCTCGAGGACCGCACCGCCGCGGTTGGCGGCAAGCTGTCGATCTCGAGTCCAATAGGGGCGGGCACGCATCTTCGCGCCGAAATCCCTTGCGACTGACGATCGTTGACGACTCGACCCTTTTCCGCGAGGGCCTTGTTCGCGTGGCGCGGGACCTCGGCTTCGATGTCATGGCCCAGGTCAGCGATGCGCGGTCTCTGATGGAGCTGATGCGCGCCGATCCTCCCGACGTCGTGGTGCTCGACATCAGGATGCCGCCGACTTACACGACTGAAGGGCTCGCCGCGGCGCGCGAGATGAGGGAAAACCTGCCCTCGGTCGGCGTTCTCGTCCTCTCCCAGTACGTCGATACACATCATGTAATGGAGCTGATTTCCAGCGGGGGCCGCATCGGATACCTATTGAAGGATCACGTTGGCGACATCGCCGAATTCGGCGATGCCGTGCGACGGATCGCAGCCGGAGGCACAGTCATCGACCCAGACGTAGTTGCGGAGCTCGTTGGAAGACGCCGCAACAGGGATGCCGTCGAGGAGCTGACTGAGCGCGAACGCGAAGTACTCCACCTGATGGCACAAGGCCGAACCAATTCGGCGATCGGCTCGCGACTCCATTTAAGCCCCAAGACGGTCGAAGCGCACGTGCGCAGCATCTTCATGAAGCTCCAGCTGGAGCCGGCTGACGACGACCACAGACGCGTCCTGGCGGTGCTCACCTACCTCCACGCCTAGAACGCGAGAGCCTTGGTTCCGCGACCATGAACCAGTCATGGATGAGCGCGGGCTTCGTTGGGGTGTGGTGCCCGAGTACTTCGGCTACACGGGCGATCGCGTCATTGCGAGCCACGATGCGGTGGCCGCCGTCCTCAAAAGCCTCGACGCGACGCGGCCAAATCCGCCTCGAGCAAAACCGCACGATCCGCCTGAAGGGCCATGCGCGCCGGCGCCGGATCGCGCCTGGGGTTGGGCGGTGCAGCTATACGCGCTGCGGTCGAAGGACAGCTGGGGCGTCGGCGACTTCGGCGACCTCCGCAGGTTCGGGCGCTGGGCGCGACGCCAGGGTGCGTCGGTCCTGCTGCTCAACCCTCTCGGCGCGCAGACGCCAACCGTCCCCTACCAACCCTCTCCTTATTACTCTTCGTCGCGTCGCTTCCTGAACGTCGCATACATCCGCATCGAGGATGTGCCCGGGGCCGAGCGCTGCGCAGCCGACCTCGAACCCCTGCGTGCCGCGGCGCAGGCGCCCAACGCAAACCGCCTCATCGATTACAACCGGGTCTTCGAGCTCAAGTCGAAGGCGCTGAAGCTGATCTTTCGAGCGGCCCCCAAGCCCCGTGGACTCGTGGCGTGGGCAAGGGGCGAAGGGGACGCCCTCCTCGACTTCGCCGGTTTCAACGCGCTGGCGGAAACGATGGGCCCGGCTTGGCGCGATTGGCCTGAGGGACTTCGAGATCCCGATGGCGACGAGGTCGCGAGGGGTCGAGCGCAGCTGCAAGAGCGCGTCGCCTTCAATCAATGGCTGCAGTTCCACCTTGACCGCCAGCTCGAGATCGCGGCGGCCGAGATCGACCTCATCACGGACGTGCCCCTGGGATTCGCAGCCGACGGCTTCGACGCGTGGAGGTGGCAGCACCTGCTTGCCCCAGGCATGCGGGTCGGGGCGCCGCCCGACGAGTTCTTCCCGGACGGGCAGGACTGGGGTGTGCCGGCTTTCGATCCCTGGAAGCTGCGGGCGGCCGGCTGCGAGCCCTTCGTCGAAGCGATCCGCAGCGCTGCGCGGCACGCAAAAGGCGTTCGGCTCGACCATGTGATGAGCCTGTTCCGGCTCTTCTGGATCCCGGCCGGCATGACCGCGTCACAAGGCCTGTACATCCGCTACCCATACAAAGAGCTCCTGGCGCGGCTGGCCGAGGAAAGCCGTCGCGCCAACTCCTTCGTCATCGGCGAAGACCTCGGCCTGGTCGAGCCGTACGTGAGGCGGCGGCTGCGCAAGCGGGGCGCCCTCTCTTACCGCCTGCTCTGGTTCGAAGGCGCGTCGCCCGGAAGATGGCCCCGTGAGTCGGTCGGAGCCGTCGGAACGCACGATCTCCCCACGGTGGCCGGGATCTGGAAGCTCACCGAGCCCGACCACCGCTTGCACCGGCTACGCCGGCCGCTGCAGGAGGTGACTCGCCTGCCGGACACGGCCGCCGCCGTAGACGTCGCAGTCGCCGCGTATCGGGCGCTGTCGCGTGCGCGCTCGCGAATCGTGCTCGCCCAGCTGGAGGATGCCCTCGGCGTCGAGGAGCGGCCCAACGTGCCCGGCACCACCACCGAATTCCCGAACTGGCGACTGGCGCTACCCCAATCGCGCGACGAGATCGAGAAGTCTCGCGGCGCACGGCGCATCGCCACCGTCATGCGGCGCGCAGGACGAGGACACTCGGAATGAGCGCGCGATTTGTCGCCACCGTCGGAAACGGGAGGCTCCTCGCGAAGATCGGCGCCGATGGCAGCCTGCTGAGCCTTTGCGCTCCCCACCTCGACAGCGAGCTGTTGCAGAGGCCGATGCACGCGACGATCGAGCTCGGGTCCGGCCGCAACCGCCGCGTCGGCGGCCGCGGGTGGAAACACCGCCGCGAGTATGTGAGGGGCACGAACGTGCTGCGGGTTCTGTCGCGCCACGCCGGCGGCATCAAGGTCGAGCGGCGAATCGCCGCCGTCGATGAGACGCTGGCTCTCGCGTTCCGGTTCGATGGCGAAGCCAACATGAGCTGGGAGCACGGGCTCGAACCCGTCCTGACCCGAGCGGGCGTTCGCTACGACGGGGCGTGGCCGCCAGGTTTCGACCCCCCACCGCTCGCCGGCGCCACGCGCTCATCAGTGGTGGCGCGCGTGCCGCACCTCTCCGAACGCGCCGCGATCGCCGGCCTTTACGCCCGCAGCGTGCTCGCCATCGCCCAGCACCACGATCGCTCGGGCGCGTTTGCCGCCAGCCCGGTTGACGGCGCACTCATCGCTCACGCGCTGGACGTATGCGGCGAGCGCGGCGCCGCGCGCGCCTTCTTCGAGTGGGCTCTCGGCAACGAGCACGTCGACCCACAGGTCGCCTGGGCGCTTGATCGCCATCTGCGCTGGTCGCAAAGCGCTTCGCTACACGCGCGGCTCGCCGAGATCCAGGCCGATGGTGGCGTCGCGCCACCTTCGCCGCCTGGCCCAGGGACTGCCGCCACCCTTTGGGGCGCTTGGCAGGATGCGGTCGAAGGCCGCCGCGAGGGAGCGATCGCCGCCCTGCAGGCGGCAACGCTCAAGCGATCGTCGCTGCGGCTCTTCATCGCCGGTGGAGGTGTCGACCTCCGCGCTCATGCCTTGCTGCTGCTCACCGTTCATGCCCTGGTCCCGGCGCGGGGCCCCGCCGAGGACGGATTTTTCGAGCACCAGGCCAGCGCGCAGAGCGCGCGCCGAGGCCGGGCGCTTTACGGCGGCGCGTTCCACGCCGGAATGCCCGAACCGGGCAACGCCGGGCAAATCGTGGCCGAGGTGCGCTCCGACCTCGAGGTCTCAGCAGTCACCGTAGAGGTTCAAGACCGCCCGCCCCAGGAAATGCAGGCAATGCCCGAAAAGGCCGGCCATCCCGCTGGATGGACCGGGCACCCGCCGGCGGTCGAGGCGGGCGACATCGGTCGCTACCGAATCAAAGTTCAGCTCCGCGATCCGGACGCAGGTTCGATCTGGGCATCCGGGTCAGATCCCCGACCCGGCGGCCAGGAATTCGCTTTCGAACCGGCGCCGCCCCCGCCGCCCGACTGGGTGAGCGACGCGCTGTGCTACCACGTCATGGTTGACCGTTTCGCGCGGCCGGGCGAGAGCCTGCCACCGCCCGGCGATTCGACCGCGCTTTACGGCGGAACTCTAGACGGAATCCGCGAGCACATCGACCACATCGAAGGGTTGGGCTGCAACGTCCTCTGGCTGAGTCCGGTGCACAAGAGCCCCTCGCATCACGGCTACGACCACGAAGACTTTCTGGAGGTCGAGCCGCGCTACGGTGGAGACGAAGCGCTGGTCGGGCTGGTCAAGACGGCTCATAGTCGGGGCATTCGGGTGCTGCTCGACTTCGTGCCCAATCACACGGGTCGTGGCCACCATCT
Source organism: Candidatus Eiseniibacteriota bacterium (assembly GCA_035601515.1). GTDB lineage: Bacteria > Chloroflexota > Dormibacteria > Dormibacterales > Dormibacteraceae > UBA10449. The sequence continues at coordinate 8,902 of DATNOD010000168.1, forward strand.
GTTCCGCGACGCGATCGAAAAGAACGGCGACGCGGCCGCGTACTACCGGTTCTGGCAGTGGCCCCATTACTACCGCAGCTTCTCGGATGTGATTGCGCTGCCCGAGCTCGACACCGGCAACCGCATCGTCCAGGACCACCTCGTGCGTGCCGCACAGCACTGGCTCACCGCATACGGCGCCGATGGCATCCGCTGCGACCACGTCACCGGAGTCGACCCCGCGTTCTGGGTCGAGTTGCGACGCGGCCTGCGCGAGGTCAAGCCCGACGCGCTCATTCTTGGCGAGGCCACGGGGACGGCTGATTGGCTCGCCCGCTACTCCGGCCGCCTCGACGCCATCTTCGACTTCGACCTCGCCTACTACGTGCGGCAGGCGTTGGCGAGAGGCCGCATGGACGCCACCGCCTTCGCGAGCTGGCTCGACGAGCACGACGACGCGTACCCCGGGCTCGCCCTGGCCACGCTGCTCGACAACCACGACATGAACCGCTTCCTCTGGATGGCGAACGGAAACGCCCCACGCATGAAGCTGGCGGCCACGCTGCTCATGACGCTGCCGGGAATGCCAGTGATCTACTACGGCACCGAGGTCGGCCTGAGCCAGCGCCATGACGGCGAGATCGAGAACGCCGAGGCGCGGCTGCCGATGCTTTGGGGCGCGGACCAGCATCAAGACATGCTCGAGCACTTCCAGGGACTGGGTCGTTTGCGGCGTGGATCGGTGCCACTGCGTCGGGGCATAAGGGCAACCATTCACGCCGACAAAGATGTGTTCGCCTTCGAGAGGGTCGCCGGCGACGAGAGGGTCGTCGTCGCCCTCAACTTCAGCGATCAGCCCCAGCGCCGCGAGCTGAGCGGCTTCGGTGAACCCGTCGTGCTGGCGCCGTTGGGATCGGCCGTGAGTGAGGCTAGTACGATTCGACCATGATCGCGGACCGCTCACGACTGTCCGGCACCGACCTCGACTTCTATCCCATTACTTCCCTACCGGAGACCTCGGGCCTGCCGATGACGGTCAAAGTCCTCCTCGAAGGCATGCTCCGGTTGAGCGAGGTCGGGACCACGAACGAAAAAAGCGTGCGCGCGCTGGCAGCCTGGCCCGCGAAGCCGCCGAGCGACGCCGAGCTTCCTTTCCTCCCCGCGCGGGTCTTGATGCAGGACTTCACCGGAGTGCCCGCGGTGGTGGACCTCGCGGCGATGCGATCGGCGATGAAGCGTGCCGGCAAGGACGCCGGCAAGGTCGACCCGCTTGTGCCTGTCGATCTCATCATCGACCACTCGGTTCAGGTCGATGCCTTCGGCTTCCGCGATGCGTACACGCGCAACATCGAGAAGGAGATCGAGCGCAATCGCGAGCGGTACTCGCTGCTGCGCTGGGCGCAGCAGGCCTTCCACAACTTCTCGCTCGTGCCTCCTGGCATGGGCATCTGCCACCAGGTGAACCTCGAATACGTCGCCAGGGTGGTGCAGGTACGCGAAATCAGCGGTCGCAAGGTCGCGATCCCCGACACGCTGATGGGCACCGACTCGCACACGACGATGGTCAACGGTCTCGGTGTGCTCGGCTGGGGAGTCGGTGGTATCGAGGCCGAGGCCGCGATGCTTGGGCAGCCCGCCTACCTCGCCACGCCGGTCATCGTCGGTGTGCGCTTCCACGGAGCGCTGCCGGCCGGATCGACGGCCACCGACCTCGTGCTGACCCTCACCGAGATGCTCCGCAAGCACGGCGTCGTGGACAAGTTCGTGGAGTTCTGCGGAGACGGGCTCTCGAGCCTCTCCGTACCCGATCGCGCGACCCTCAGCAACATGTGTCCTGAGTACGGCGCCACGTCGGCATTGTTTCCCGTCGACGCCCAGACCCTTCGCTACCTCGAGGTCACCGGTCGTCCCCGCGAGCAGATCGAGCTCGTCGAGCGCTACACGAAGGAGCAAGGACTCTTCCGTGTCGATGGCAGCGCGACGCCGAAATTCTCGGAGCTGCTGGAGCTGGACCTCACGAAAGTCGAGCCCAGCCTGGCTGGACCAAAGCGCCCGCAGGATCGCGCGCCTCTGCCGCGTGTGTGGGAGAGCTTCACCGCCGCGTTTGGGAACGGGCCCCACCCGGATGCCGACGCGCTGTCGAGGTTGTCCGAGGAGGGCGGGCCAGTCAACGGACGCGCCGCCACCGCGGTCGCGGCGAAGCCGGCCAAGACGCTTGACAACGGCTGCGTCGTCATCGCCGCGATCACCAGCTGCACGAACACCTCCAACCCCTCGGTGATGGTCGCCGCGGGATTGCTCGCGAAAAAGGCGGTGGACCTCGGCCTCGCCGTGGCTCCGTTTGTGAAGACCAGCCTCGCACCTGGTTCGCGCGTGGTGACGGACTACCTCCAGACCGCGGGCTTGATGGAGCCGCTCGAGAAGCTGGGTTTCTATCTCGTCGGTTTCGGATGTACCACGTGCATCGGCAACTCAGGGCCGCTGGCCACGCCGGAGATCGAGGCCGCGGTCGTCAAAGACGACCTGAGCGTGGTCGCGGTCCTATCGGGCAACCGCAACTTCGAGTCGCGCATCCACCCGCTCGTGAAGGCGAGCTACCTCGGCTCGCCGCCGCTCGTGGTCGCTTACGCGCTGGCCGGGACGGTCAACATCGATTTGACCAAGGACCCGGTCGGCACATCACGCGATGGCAAGCCGGTAATGCTCTCGGAGCTGTGGCCTTCGCAAGCCGAGGTCAACGACGTCGTGCAGAAATGCGTTCAGCAGGACATGTTCAAGCGCGAGTACTCGCGGATCTTCGACGGCGACGAGCACTGGAAGCAGATGACAGCGCCCACCGGTCCGATCTTCGATTGGGACCCCGACTCGACGTACGTGAAGGAGCCGCCTTACTTCGAGGACTTTGCCGCAACGCCGAAGGTACTGACCGACGTCGTCGGCGCGCGGGTGATCGCTGTGCTCGGCGACTCGGTGACGACAGATCACATCTCGCCCGCAGGCGCCATTCCGGCCGACAGTCCGGCGGGCAAGTACCTCGTCGAGCACGGCGTGCAGAAGCTCGACTTCAACAGCTACGGCTCGCGGCGCGGCAACCACGAGGTGATGGTGCGCGGCACCTTTGGCAACATCCGGCTTCGCAACAAGCTCGTGGAGCGCGAGGGCTACTGGACGCGCCACTTCCCGGGCGGCGAAGAGGCCACGATCTACGACGCCTCGGAGCGATATCGCGCTGAGAACGTGGCGCTGATAGTCCTTGCGGGCAAGGAGTACGGCTCGGGCTCATCGCGCGACTGGGCCGCCAAAGGCCCGCTGCTGCTAGGTGTGCGCGCAGTGATCGCCGAGAGCTTCGAGCGCATCCATCGGTCGAACCTCGTCGGCATGGGCATCTTGCCGCTGGAGTTCGCGCCGGGCGAGAACCCGCAGTCGCTGGGTCTGACCGGTCGCGAGCGGTTCACGATCAAGGGCATCGACACGATCAAGCCGGGCCAGGCGATCGACGTCGAGGCTGTCTCTGACGACGGCGAGACGACGACTTTCAGGACGCATGCTCGCGTCGACAACGACACCGAGGTGGGCTACCTGCACCAGGGCGGGATCCTGCCCCTGGTGCTCCGCGAGCTGATCGCTACGTAGCTCGCTGCCGGTTAGGCTGCGGCGTCTTCCGTTCGGATCGGCAGCCGGCGCTCGTGCCCGCACTCGGGGCACTCATAGAGACCGATCACCGTGTCAGGGCGCGACGAGTCCGAGTGCAGCGTGCGCAGCTGCATCAGCACAACCGACTCGTGCCGATCACAGGCCGGACCATCTTCGTGG
>DATNOD010000169.1:0-5944 GCA_035601515.1 Candidatus Eiseniibacteriota bacterium
GTATCGATCGTGGTGATAGTCGTTCTCCTCACCATGGGCAACCAGATCGCAAACGTCTTTTCGAACGTAGTCGCGGCCCTCGCCTGAGACCGCTTTTCGTAGCCATCCGGCCTCGCCAAGAGCCTAAGACATGCTGAAGATTCAGGACTTTGTTGCGCTGGGCAAGGACACAAGTCCCGTTGTCTCGCGGTCCGGCAGTCACTACCGTGAACCCGTTCTGGGGACCGATGGTAGGAGCTGAGCGAGCCAACATGAGCCAAGCATTGCCCGCGGGGACGCTTGGCTTTGTCGTGAGCGAGCGCCGCTACGCGGGCTTCTGGAAGCGTTTTGCGGCCTATCTCATCGACTTCATCCTGCTCTACATCGTCGAGGGCGTCCTGGCCGTCGGGGTCGTGATGATGAACCCGCGCGAAATCAGCGTCGTGGGCATCCTCTATGGCGTCATCAATTTCCAGCTGGTGTCGGCTGCTCTCGCATGGGCTTACTTCGCTTTGTTCGAGAGCTCTCCCATGCAGGGCACGGTGGGCAAGTACGCCTTGGGGATATACGTCACCGACCGGCATGGTGACCCGATCGGTTTCTCGCGTGCAACCGCCCGATACTGGCTGAAGCTTTTCTCGAGCCTGACCCTGATGGTGGGGTGGCTTATGGCCGCCTTCACGCCTCGAAAGCAGGCGCTTCACGACTTGATCGCGGGCACTCTCGTGTTCAGTCGTGAGGAGAGGATCGTGCCGACATCGGACCCGGCAGATATCAATCTCGATGAGTACTGGGATGGGAAGCGCTGGGTTAACGCGTCAACGCTTCCACCAGCTGGAGGTTAGCCATGGCATTGCCGCTACCACTTCCCCCGCCGGCGCGGCCCAAGGGCGCGATTCGCACCCCGCTATTTCTGCTTGGCGTGGGAATGGCTCTACTGGCGTTCGTAGGCATGTTCGCCTTCGGGATCGTGTTCGCGAACCGCGGACTGACGGGGGGGTCCGTGCCGGTGGTCGTTGCCGCGGCCGACATCCAGGCGCGAGAGCCGATCAACATCGCCATGCTGTCGCTTGGTCAGGTCTCGGCGTCATCGCTGCAACCACATGCCTTTACCCGACTGCAGGACGTGAGTGGCTACTCCGCCGTGGTGCCGATATACAAAGGCCAGGCCATCACGGCCAACATCGTTGCCGCCAATCCCGACCAGATCCAAAGCGGCACCAACCCATTCCTGCCAATTCCACGGGGTTACGTCGCCATGACCTTGGCCTCTGGCGAGCTGCAAGGTGTCGCCGGATACATAACGCCTGGCGACTACATAAACGTCATCGCGACCGTCAACACGTCTGTCTTCTCTCCGTTGAATCCGCATATGGCGACGAAGACCGTCTTCACCAATCTGCACGTGATCCGTGTCGGCCCAGCGTCCGCAAGCCCGAAGGAGGGACAATCCATCGGAGTCGCGAGCAGCATCACGGTGGTGTTGACGCAATGTGACGCCCAGTACCTGGATTGGCTGGTCGCCAACGTCACGCTGAAATACGTCCTTCTTGCTTTCCAGGACTACGACCCCAAGCCTGCGTCGCCGGACCCATCCTGCCCATCAACCTCCGCGCCGACGGTTGTAGGACCGATACAGATGGATGCGCGGTGGGCGTTCACGAAGGCATGACCGGAATCCCCGATGTGGGATGACTGGCGATGAGAACAGGCGTCCCTATGACCGGCGCTCGTGTGATCGGGCCTGGGAATCCACCGCCGGTCCTCAACGGTCAACGGCTCGGCCGGAGCTTCAACCGAACCCGCGAGCAGGCTGACAGCAGCTGGCCCGCGTTCCACGCCATGCTCGAGCGCGTCGAGGTTCTCGAGCGGGCCCCAGTCTTCTTCACACTCCCCGAAAGCACAATCAGGAACCTTGCTCGTCGTGTTCGGCAGATCATGATTGCGGCCGGGGGCGCAATCGTCTACCAGGGCGAGCCGGGCGACACCATCTTCTTCATCGAGGCCGGTCGATGCAGGGTGATCGTCGAGAGGCCACCCAACGCCGTCACGGTTGCGGTTCTCGGGCCCGGCGATTTCTTCGGAGAAACGGCCTGCATGCTTGGCCACGACCAGCAAGCGTCGGTGATCGCCGAAACGGATTGCAGGCTGGTCGCGCTCGACAAGCAGAGCATGACCTCGGTGATCGGCCGCGACACCGCGTTCCTTGACGAGCTACGCAGGCTGGCGAATCAGCGGTATCGAACCTTCGCGGACACCGCTGTGCAAGCGGCGTGGGGCATGCTCCTCGGGGAGGCGACGGTTGTAGGCCTGTACTCGCCAAAAGGTGGATCTGGTGGCACGTGTTTGGCGCTCAACCTTGTCGGATGTCTGTCGCGAAGCAACCCCGGTCAGGTCGTTTTGCTCGACCTCGATTTTCCTTACAGCCACGCCGCCCTGCTTGCGGGGCTGGTACCGACGAGCTGCCTCGCACGCATGGCGGCAACGCCCACGGAGGCGTTCGAGGAATCACTCTTGAGCACCATCCTCTACCACTCTGGCGGCCCGATGATCCTACCTGGCGCCCTTCGGCCGGAGGAGTCGGACGACGTCACGCCGGATCTCATCGCCCGTGCGGTCACCGTCCTTCGCAAGACCTTCCGATATGTCGTTGTGGACATGGGCATCGCGATCGATGACTCGACGCTGGCGGTGCTCGATCTAACCCAGCACGTCATCGTGGTCACGGCGCCAGAGCTGTCGGCGGTCAAGAGCGCCGCCGATGCGATAGACATCTTGCGAAAGCTGGGCACACCCGATGACAGGTTGACGGTGGTGTTGAACAATCGATCTGCCAAGCCTGCAGTGATGAAAACGGCAGTCGAGCGAACGCTGCGGCGCAGTGTCGACGTCGAGGTTGCTTTCGATGGCTCGAAGCCGGATGAGGCAGCTCTGACGGGGACGATCCTCAGCCTCACTGACCCTCGCAGCGAGATCACGCGGGGGGCGCGCGCGCTGGCGGAAATCCTTGACGGAAAGCATGGAAACGGCCGCCGCACCTTCCTGCAAATCGAGGCTGAACTATCGCGGGCGGTGGAGCGCGATTGCTGATGGGCGCACCAAGACCTCACCCGCATGAGCCCCGCCTCGCTATTCGCCGAGCGCTTGTACGTCGGCACCTCCACGCTGCAGTCGCGGGCAAGAGCGACAGCTTGAAAATCGATCTGCATGACGGCGACGTCAACAGCGCCGGCCTGCTCGTCGACCTGATCGCGCCCCTGGATCCCGAAAGTATTTCGTTCCGGCACATCGCTTCCGCTATTAAGCGCTCGGGCTCGGCCGACGCCGTGATCGACGGGTTGGGATCGCGTGACCCCATCGTGGCGGCGAGGAGCGCCCGGATAGCCGGTGCCATGCGAATGGAACAGGTTGTTCCGTGGCTCACGCCCCTCTTATGGTCGAGGTGGCCGACGGTGCGGGACTCTGCCACCCGCGCGCTGGCCAAGGTCGGCGGTGTGCGCAGCGCTGATGCGCTCTTGTTGGCGATCCACCAGATCGGCCAGAGGCCGTCGCTGATAGTGGCGCTCGCACGTGCCGCTCCCGACCTATACCTGGAGGCCGTGCTCGGCGGGTCTCAACTCCGAAACGCGCTGCCCGCGGTTGCAACCGCAGCAGGTCTGCGTGGCCGGCGCACAGCCACTGCCGCTTTGATTTTGCAGCTCGGCAAAGGATCGGGTCGAGCGCGCAAGGCGAGCAGCCGTTCGCTGGGCTGGCTGGGAGCTCGCGCCGGCATACCTGACTTGACGATCGCTCTAGAGCATCGGGACTGGCGGGTCCGAATGTCCGCCGCCAAAGCGCTAGGGGCCATGCCGGCGTATGAGCCGGGGCCGCGACTTCGGGCCTGCCTCGCGGATCGAAACCCCCGAGTGCGCCGGAGCGCTCAGGACGCCATTCGAAGACTCAGCCGGCCATGAAGCGCAGTCCGGAGGTAGGTTGATTGGCGCTCAAAGACAGGCTCGACTCTCTCAAGCGCCCTGATGCTGTCCCAGCAGGCTTATCCGACAGGGGCTTGAGCGTCATACCGGGGCGGCAACCGGAGTCTGTTGCTGCGCCGACCCCGACTCTTGACCAGTCAGCGCAAAAGCTCGGCCGTCCGCCAAGCACGTTCGCCAGCAGCAAGGCGGCCATCCATGCCCTCCTCGTCGAACGCCATGCTGATGAAATCGACATCGGTGATCGAGAAGGGGTCCGCAGGCTGATCGGAAGCCTGGCGGAGGAGTACATCCGCACTGCGTCCGTCGCACTCAACCGGCTTGATTACGGACACCTGGTTGATGCGCTTCTCGACGAGGTGCTCGGCTTGGGCCCGCTTCAACCGCTGCTCGAGGACCCAGCCATCTCAGAGGTCATGATCAATCACTCGCGCCAGGTGTTTGTGGAGCGCAGCGGGCGCGTGATGCTCAGCTCTGTTGTTTTCGAGAGCGACGCGCAGCTTCGACAGGTGATCGATCGAGTCGTGAGCACGGTGGGCCGCCGCGTCGACGAGAGCTCGCCGATGTGCGATGCGCGGCTTCGTGATGGCTCCCGAGTCAACGTCGTCCTGCCGCCTCTTGCACTCGAGGGTCCATGCATGACGATCCGAAAGTTCTCGCGGGAAAAATTGCGCCCCTCGGACTTGCTGGAGATGGGGTCCGCAACCGCCGACATGATGCTCTTCCTCGAAGCTGCTGTGCGGAGCCGGCTCAGCGTTCTCATCTCCGGAGGAACGTCGTCAGGCAAGACGACGCTCCTCAACATCATCTCGGGCTACATCCCGTCCGACGAGCGCATCGTCACGATCGAAGATGCAGCGGAGCTTCAGCTGCGGCAGACGCACGTGATTCGCCTGGAAGCCAGGCCGCCCAACGTCGAGGGCAAAGGTGCAATCGAGATCAGGGACCTCGTTCGCAACGCCCTCCGGATGCGGCCGGACCGGATCGTGGTGGGCGAATGTCGAGGCGGCGAGGCCCTGGACATGCTGCAAGCCATGAACACCGGTCACGAAGGCTCTATGAGCACGGTCCACGCCAACAGTCCTCATGACGCGATCAGCCGGCTGGAAGCGATGGTCTTGATGGCGGGCACGGACCTTCCGTCCCGCGCCATTCAGAAACAGATCGTGTCCGCTATCGACGTGATCATCCAGACCCAGCGAGTACGTGGTGGGGCGCGGAAGATCGTCAGCGTCTGCGAAGTGACTGGGCTCACGAATGGCGAGACGCAGACGCATGAGCTGTTCCAGTTTCGCCAGACAGGCGTCGACGACGAGGGCGGCGTCCGGGGTTTCCACACAGCGACCGGCAACCGCTCGGTGCACATGGACCACTTCGCCGAGCGGGGTGAGACATTGGCGCCCACGATTTTCGAGCCGGCTCCAATGGCAGGAGCGACCGGCTGAAATGTCGAACGTCGTTCTCTTTTCGGCACTGGCGGCTGTGGGCGTCCTCATCGCGACCATTGCGCTTGCCCTGCCGAAACGAGCTCACGAGGACGACGAGCTCAGGAACGTTGCCGCCGCCTCTGCCGGCGCACGGTCAGCGACGCTTCGTGAGCGCGTCAACCGACCGTTCGAAGCGTTGGCGCATAGATCAAACCAGCGCCGCCGCCTCAATGGCGGGCTGACCCTGGGCGAGCACCTGGTGCGAGCGAATCTAAAGCTGCGTCCGTCGGAGTTCGTCATGATCCAGGTCGGATTTCTCATCGGGGGCGCGCTCATCTCGCTGCTCCGTTTCGGCTTCGGACCCCAGTTCGTGATCTCAGCTGTGGCTGCGTATCTCGTGCCGATGCGTTACCTGAAGTATCGTCAAGGCAAGCGGCTGAAGGCGCTCAACCGTCAGCTTCCAGATGCGCTGAGTCTGCTGGCGAACGCCCTCAAGGCGGGCCTATCCCTGCCCCAGGCGATGGAAACCGTGGCGCGCAATACAACCGCACCGATCGGCGATGAGCT
>DATNOD010000170.1:0-9658 GCA_035601515.1 Candidatus Eiseniibacteriota bacterium
GAGGCGCTCGTTGATTTCGAGCCGGAACGGATCTTCTTCACTGCCCACAGCCTGCCCGCTCGCATCGAAGCGACGGGGGATCCCTATCGCGAACGGCTCCTGGAGAGCTGCCGGCTGGTCGCGGAAGGGTCGGCCCTGCCGGAATGGGAGTTCGCGTTTCAATCCGCCAGCCACACCGGCGAGCCGTGGCTCGGTCCAAACCTGCTCGATTCGCTGGCCCGGACTGATGTGCGGCGGGCGCTGGTGTGCCCGATCGGCTTCGTCGCCGACCACCTCGAGATCCTCTACGACATCGACATCGAGGCGATGGCGTTTGCGCGCGAACATGGAGTCGACCTGCGCCGCACGCAATCCTTCAACACCCGGCCGGAATTTGTCGACGCCCTGGTCGCGGTGGTGGGCGACGCGCTCGTCACGTCTTCGCCGGCCCAAAGCGCAGGCATAATGACGGAGTGATCTCGGGATCACTTTGCCGAAGCTCCTTGCATCTTCGCGTCCTAGACGGCCGGGCGCCCGCGGCGCTGAAGCCTGCGTCGCCTCCTGTGCCCGCTCGGTCACGCATCAACGTGATGCGCTCCCTCACGTGCTCGTCGGCTCCTTGGCTCCGGCCGTCGATGCCGCGAAATATGCGGCGGATTTCGGCGCCGTGATCCCGGCCTTCCGCGTGGAAGCTGATCCGCGCGCTCAGGAATGGATTCGCGCCCACGCCACCGATAAGCCGCGAGTCGTCGCGTTCGACGTCACGCGGTGCTGCGGTGGGGCCAAGCTTTGTTCGGTGACGGTTCGCAATCAATCGCGCAGCGACGATCGGCGGGACTTCGTCACCGCGCTGCTTGGCGACGGCAGCAGGCTGCTGGTCGACCGGCGTGCGGCTCGCCGCCTACCATCCCGGTTCGGTCTCACCGTGCGCGGGCTCGGGCCGTTCAAGCGGCTCGACTTGGATCTCAGCGGCGAGCAGTGGGGCGCCCTTCTTTACGACTGAGCCCCGCTAGCGCCCGGCTTTCTTCATGGCCCACGGGCCGAATTTGATGACCGCGACGAGCATCCAGACGAACATCGCCAGGCCCAGCACCGCGAACAGCTCGCTGATGATCAGGCCCGCCACCGGTATGGGCGAGCGGTCCGGGTTGGCGAACGATCCGATGTTGGTGAAGACCGTGATCCCGCTCAATCCGTAGAGGACCAGCGCGGCCCAGAACATCCATCGCCACCCCAGGTAGCTGCCGAGCGCAGCGACCAGATACAGCAAAGAAAAGAAGATGGCGACGCCGTAGGTGACCCCGATCGTGATGTTGACGACGGTGTCGACGCTCGTGCTTACGGGGATCTGCGTGCCCTGTGCATGAATCGCCCGCAGGACCGAGTCGTGGTTGACGAACGCGATGGTGATGACGACCCCGGATATGGCTGAGATGGCGAAGAGCGCCGCAGTGATCAGCTGCATGGGACGGGTCCAGGAGGTCGGCTCGCGGTAGTTGGCGGGGAGCGGCACCCACTGCTGGCCGTCCCATCGGAACTGCCCGTCGGCGGAGATCTGGCCGGCGGCCTGTGTGGAGGGCACCGGGTCCATAACCGCACCAGCCTAACCCCGACACACTAATGTGGGCTTGTTGGATGAGCCCAAGTACGTCTCGAAAGTGAGGATCGTCCGCGAGCGCGGACCAGTCCGGAGGGCCTATCTGCCCATGGAACCCGAGCCCATCATGTTTGGGACCCACGACGAGGTGCGCGAGCATTACGGCACCGCTCCCGGCCAGTACCCCGACCACGCGACCACGCTCGACTACGTCGTCGCCGCGGCGGCCGGTTGACTCACCGGTACCCTTGGAGGCGCGCTGGAGGCGCGCGGGATCGACGCCGGCGAGGGAAAGTTGACCTCCGATGCCGAGGGTGTCGTGGTCGTCCAGGACAAGGTGCTCGTGATCAAGAGCATCCACGTTCGCTATCACCTCGCCGGCTGCCCGGAGGACAAGCGCGAGGCGGCGGAGCGATCGCATACGTTCCACGCGAGCCGCTGCCCGGTTGCCAAGAGCATCGGCGGCTGCATCGAAATCACCACGGAGCTCGAGTTCGTCTGACGGCCCGCACCGGCCTGGGGTAGGCTTCGGTCTTGCAGGCTGTCGCGGCGGGGAGATAGGGAGGACACCGACGATGTCATTCATATCGCGCGGATTTCGTGGTAAGCGGCGTGACACAGCCAGCAGCTCGCGCCTGCCGCCGGGGCAGTACCTGGTCAACGATTTTCCCGTGTTGTCGGCCGGCCCGACTCCTCGCATCCCACAGGCCGAATGGAGCTTTGTCATCGAAGGCGAGATCGACAAGCCCCGGAGCTGGTCGTGGGATGAGTTCCGCAAGCTGCCGACCGAGCAGGTGACCAAAGACATTCACTGCGTCACGAAGTGGTCGAAGTTCGACACCGGCTGGACGGGCGTATCGGTGGACACGCTCCTCGAGGGCGTGGACACCGCGGCCGAATACGTCCTCGAGTTCTCATACGGCGGCTATACGACCAACCTTCCGCTCGAGGACGTGACAGGCGGCAAAGCATGGGTCGCGTTCGAGTTCGACGGCCAGCCCCTCCATCCCGAGCACGGTGGCCCGGCGCGGATGCTCGTCCCGCATCTGTACTTCTGGAAGAGCGCGAAGTGGGTCCGCGGCCTTCGATTGGTGAACGAGGATCAACCCGGCTTCTGGGAGCAGAACGGCTACAACAATTACGGGGACCCATGGCGGGAACAGCGGTACTGGGGCGACTGATCTGGCAGTTCGGCACGCTCGCCGAGCTGGTCCAGGAAACCCCAAAGGTGGCGAGCCTCATCCTCGACGTGCCCGGCTGGACCGGTCACCTGGCCGGCCAGCACGTGGACGTGCGCCTTACCGCCGATGACGGCTACCAGGCCGAGCGCAGCTACTCCATCGCCTCACCGCCAGAGGATTCGCGGCTGGCGATCACCGTGGAGAGGCTCGACGACGGCGAGGTGTCGCCCTACCTCGTCGGCGAGCTCCGCAAGGGCGACAAGCTAGAGCTGCGCGGACCGATCGGGGGCTACTTTGTGTGGAGGGGGGATGACGAGCGCCCCGTCCTGCTGGTCGCCGGCGGATCGGGCGTGGTGCCTTTGATGGCGATGATCCGCCATCGCGCCGCCAATCATTTGAAGACCCCGACCAGGCTGCTCTATTCGTCGCGTTCGCTTGACGACGTCATCTACAGGGCGGAGCTCGAGCGACTGGCGTCTGCCGGCGACGGCCTCAGCGTCGCCCACACGCTGACTCGGATGCAGCCGCCTGGATGGAGCGGCTACGCGCGGCGGATCGACAGCGCAATGCTGGCCGAGGTCGCATGGCCGAAGGCGCAGATGCCCATCGTGTACGTCTGTGGACCGACACCGATGGTGGAAAACGTGGCGAGTCTGCTCGTCGACATGGGGTACGACCCGGCATCAGTCAAGACCGAACGCTTTGGAGCAACAGGAGGTTGAGCGTGAGCGCGCAGCAATCCGACATGAAGCTCGACGGCAACGCGATCGGCGGCCTCTTGCGGGAGATCTTCGCAATGGAGATGACCATGGCCCAGGGCACGTGCGCAAACTGCGGCAAGGTGCACATGGTTGGAGAGGTTGTCGTCTACCTCCATGCGCCGGGTGTAGTGGTGCGATGCCCCTCGTGCGACTACGTGCAGATGAAGATCGTGCAAGGCCGCGGCAGGTACTGGATCGACATGTCGGGGGTGCGCTGCCTGGAGTTGTCCGTCTAGACCCGAGCGCCAAAAGTCTCAACCGATTCCAAGCCAGTTTTGAGGTTGGCGCCGGAACATACCTGCTATGAGCAGAGCACATACGTTGTTGATCGCCTCCGCCATCGCGGCGTCAATGGTCGTCGCGGGTGTCGTGGCGGTGTCGGCAGCCGGCCTGGCCGGCGCCACCAATTTCCTTGCAGCCACTTCGCCAACGCCGAGCCCCGGTGCGTTCAAGTCAAACGAGACCTCGGCCCACGAAGCCGCCGAGTCGGCTGCCCACGAGACGGCCGAGAACAACGGCACATTCCATCCAGGTGGTCCCGGCGGCCCTGGTGGACCCGGTCACTCGAATGAGACGTCGACCCACGAGACCGGCGAGACGGCGGCCCAGGAGGCTGCCGAGAACGCAAGGGCGACCGCGACCCCGTCAGCTAGCCAGTAACGGCAGCGAGGTCCACCGACCAGGTCGGGTTGTAATCGATCGTGGCAATGTCGGCCGTCGTCACGATGACCCGGCCGGGCTGCAGCACTGGAAAGTACGGCCCGTCCTGGTTGAGCTGCCCCTGCAGCTGCTCAAGGAGCTTCCGGCGAATGACTGGGTCGGCCGTGGTGCCGGCCTGAGCGCCCAGGCTTTCAAGAGCCGGATCCGAGCCTGCGGTCCACCCGGCTTTCGATCCAATCGCGCCGCCAGGCAAGAAGTCGAGGTATGAGCTGGAGCCTGCGGCGCTCGACGTCCACAGACCCATCTCCTCGACGCCCGCATCGAGCTCCGCTTTCGCCGCGTTTGATGGGCTGCCGGCGAGGTTGACCTTGATGCCGGCCGCGCCAAGATCTGCCTTGACCAGGCTGGCAAGGGCGCCGATTGGGAGGCCGCCGATGTCGAGGTCGCTTGCGTAGCCCAGGTTCACGGTTGGGTCCTTGATTCCCGACGCCGCCAGCTCGATCCTTGCCGCGCCCAGGGCGCGCCGAGGCGCAACCCAAGCAGGGAGTGCACCGAACATCGTGCTTGGAATCACGCCACGCGCCTGGAGCGCGCCCAACCCCATCAGCGCGACCATCTCCTTGTAATCCAGCGCGTCGCGAACCGCGTTTTGGAAGTGCTTGTCCGCCGTGACCTGCGAGACCTGCGGGTTTGTGTTCGCAAAGAGAAAGACGATGTCGGGGCCAGGGCTTGCGTTGATGCGGAGAGATCTGTTCCCGCTCAAGCTCTCCGCTTGCGCCTCTGAAAGGTCCAGCGCGATCTCATTCCTGCTCGACCTGATGTACGCGAGCTGCGTGGGCGCGTCCATGTTGCGGACCAAAATCCGCCGATAGAAAGGTTTGGTTCCCCAATAACGAGGGTTGGCGACGAGCTCGATGTCTGAGAACGTACTGAACGACTTGAGCATGTAGGGCCCGGAGCCCGCGGAGGTCGCGTCAAGAAAGCCAGCCGGTTTGCCATTGACCATTGACGAGCTGACGATTGCGAGCGCAGGTTTTGTCAATGTGGAAGGCAGCTCGGGGTTCGGGTCGTTCGACGTGAGGACGATCGTGTAAGCATCGGGCGCGGACGCCCCGACGCCACTGATAAGCCCTGATGGCGTGGCGTTCAACACAGCGATCCGCGCCAGCGAGAACACGACATCTGCGGATGTGAGCCGGCTGCCATCGGAGAACGCCACGTCGCGGCGGAGCTTGAATGTGAACCGCCTTGCATCTTCTGAAGAGGTGTAAGAGGAGGCGACCGACGGCAGAGTGTCGTACAGGGCTTTCGAGATCATGGCGCCGGTGACGCTGAGCTCGCGATGCGGATCCGCGCCTTTCAGGTCAAATGTCTTGTCGACGATGAGCACACTGTTTGTGCTCGTGGCCGCGGGCGAGCTGCATGCCGCGGCGGCGAGCAGGGCGGCGAGTGCAAAGCTCGCCAGGGCCGGCGATCTCCTGAGCATGCGCGCGTTGGCATAATGCCACGGGGGTTAGTGAATGGAAGACCACGAGCTCGGCATCGTTGGATTGGCGACCATGGGGATGAACCTGGCGCGCAACCTCGCATCGCATGGTGTTCGTGTCGCAGTGTTCAATCGCACGCGTCACCGGACTGATGAGTTCATGGCTTCATACGGGGCTGAAGGGGACTTCAAACCCGCGGCCACTCTCGAGGAGCTGGTCCACATCCTCACGCCACCACGGGCGATCCTGCTCATGGTCAAAGCCGGCTCGCCGGTCGATGAGGGCATCGATGCGCTCTCCATGCTGCTCGAGCCCGGCGACACGCTCATCGACGGTGGTAATTCGCTGTTCCACGACACGCGGCGCCGAGCGGCCGCTGCTGCGCGGGCGGGCCTTGGCTTTCTGGGCATGGGCGTGTCGGGTGGGGAGGAGGGCGCGCTGCTCGGCCCAAGCTTGATGCCAGGCGGTTCTCGCGAGTCCTACGAACATGTCGAGGAGATGCTGAACGCGATCGCGGCCAAGGTCGATGGCGTGCCCTGCTGCACGTATATCGGGCCTGATGGCGCGGGGCACTTCGTGAAAATGGTGCACAACGGGATCGAATACGCGGACATCCAGTTGATCGCCGAGAGTTACGACCTGCTGCGCTCGGCGCTCGGTCTCACTCCGCCCGAGCTCGCCTCGATCTTTCGCGAATGGAACGAAGGCCGGCTGCAGTCGTACTTGATTGAGATCACGGCCAACGTCCTCGCCAAGGGCTCGAACTCGAATGGGGCTCTGGTCGACGTGATCGAGGACGAGGCGGAGCAGAAGGGCACCGGTCGCTGGACGAGCGAGTCGGCGCTGGAGCTCGGCGTCCCGCTGACGGGGATCACGGAGGCGGTGTTCGCGCGCGTCCTCTCGAGCCAGAAGGCGGAGCGGGTGAACGCGGCCGGGATTCTCACCGGTCCCGCGGCGAGCCACATTCATTACGACCGCGACATGGGTCTGGTCGACGACGTCCGTGACGCTCTCTACGCCGCCAAAATCGTCGCGTACGCGCAGGGATTCGAGCACCTGCAGGCAGGGTCTCGGGAGTACGAATGGGGGCTCGATCTTGGGGCGCTCGCGACCATCTGGCGCGGCGGCTGCATCATCCGCGCCGCTTTCCTGGACCGCATCAAGGATGCCTACGTGGAGCAGCCCGGGCTTCCGAACCTGATGCTCGCCCCGTTCTTCCAGGAGGCGCTGGCCTCCGGGCAGGACGCCTGGCGCCGCGTGGTCAAGACCGCCGTCGAGCGAGGGGTCCCGATCCCGGCGTTCTCCTCATCGCTCGCGTATTACGACGGGTACCGGCGAGCTCGCGGACCGGCCAACCTCATCCAGGGTCTACGCGACTACTTCGGCGCCCACACCTACCATCGCGTCGATCGGGAAGGCGCATTCCACACCAGGTGGGCGCAGGATGGGTCAGAGGTCAAAGTCGACTAGCCTGCGCGGCGGCGGCTAGGGAACCTCTCCAGCGAGGATCGCGCTCAGGACCTCAGGGTCGATGTTGCCGCCCGAAACGATCGCGACATATCGACCCGGTCCGGCAAGGCCCTTCAAGGCCGCCGCCACCGCGGCTCCGGCAGCGCCTTCGGCGACGATCGCCGCGTGCGCGACCAAGTGGCGGATCGCCGCCGCCACGTCGGCCAGGTTCACGACCAGGGATCCCGCTAAGAGTCGCGACGCGGGCGCCCACATCTCAGGCAGGACGGTCGGGCTGCCGATGCCGTCGACGAACGTGGCGATGCGCGGGAACGGCACTGGACCGCCGGCCGCAAACGCAGCCGCCAGCGGCGCTGCCGTGTCGACCTCGCAGCCGAAGACGCGCACTTCCGGACGGAGGCTTCTGATCGCCGTCGCGATGCCGCAGCTCAACCCGCCGCCGCCGAAGGGAACGAGAACGGTAGTAACGTCCGGCAAGTCCTCGAGGATCTCGAGCCCGATCGTGCCGTTGCCGGCCATGACGTCGACGTCGCTCACGGGATGGATGAATGCCGCCGGCTCCAGCGGCGCGTACCGATGCTCGACGAGGACGTTCCACCAATCGTCATAAGGCACCGAGATCGTTTCGGCGCCGAGGCGCTGGATCGCATCGAGCTTCGAGTGCGGCGCGCCATCGGGCACGACGGCGGTGCATCGAATGCCAAGCCGTCGAGCATTCCAGGCGACACCCTGCGCCATGTTCCCGGCGCTGGCGGTGTAGATGCCCGCCTGCATCAAGCCCGGGTCGAGCCTGGCGATCGCATTGCCGGAGCCGCGCACCTTGAACGACCGGATCGGCGGTAGGTTTTCGAGCTTGAGGTAGAGCTCGCCGGTGCCTCCGTCGTCGAGTCTTATCAGGGGCGTGCGCGGCAAGATGCCGTCCAGTCGCTTCCTCGCCTCCTTGACGTCCTCGAGCGTGATCGAGTCCGGCTCGCGAGCGCTCAAGGCTTCGCGGGTGGCGGTGGCGCCGGGTCCTGAGCAAAGACCAGGAACGCGACCGCGAGCACGACCGCGACCGCGACGGGGCCATAGTCGGCGATCCAGCCTTCAGGGAAAGCGACCCTGATGACTGCATCAGCAAAGATGTAGATGGCCGCCAGCACGAGCACGATGCGGAACCTACGGGCGGCCAGCCTGAGCTGCTGCCGGATTCCGCCCGGGCGGATGGAGAGCACGGTCAGGCTCAGCCCGATCAGCAGGATGAAACCGAAGAGAAACGCCCTCACCGGGTTTCCGGCACCGGCGACCTGGTCAGGAGCGTAGGTCTCGCGCCATCTCCCCGAAGTTGTCAACGTAGCGCTGCACGTCGTCGGCCGAATGCTGCACCGAAATCGTCCAGTTTTCCTCGGCGCCGGGAGCCATCAGCACGCCGCGGTTGCACTGGTACAGCCAGCTCAGGTAGGCGAACGATTTGTCGATCTCCAGGTAGTCGCGGTAATTGCGTACGCGCTGGGCGCGATAGGTGATGCCGCCACGTGCCGCCAGCGTGATCACGTGAAATGGCAGCTCGTGCTCCGCGATCACCTGATCGAGCCCGCCCTGAAGAGTCTCGGCCAGCGCATCGAAATGCGCATAAGCGGAGGCGTCGAGGATCTCGAAAAGCGTCACCTTCGATGCCGCCATCGTCAGGGGGTTGCCATTGAACGTGCCCATCTGGGCCACACGCTTCTCCTCGATCACCGTCATCACGTTGGCGGTGCCGCCAACCGCGCCGCATGGCAGTCCGCCGCCGATCGCTTTGGCGAGGGCGACGAGGTCCGGGGTGACCCCGAACCGTTCGGTGGCTCCGCCCGCGGCGATTGTGATGCCGGTCTTGACCTCGTCGAAGATGACGAGCGCGCCGTGGCGGTGGGCGATGTCGCGCAGGCCGGCCAGGTAGCCGGGGTCGGGCAGCACGATGCCGACGTTCATCATCGCCGGCTCGACGATCACCGCCGCCACTTCGTTCGGGTAGCGCGTGAACGCACGCTCGAGGGCTTGAAGGTCGTTGAAGGGGACGACGGTCGTGAGCTCGACAATCGCCGGCGGGATGCCCTCGCTCTGCGGCACGGAGGCAGGTGCATCCGCCGGACCCATCAGCTCCGGCGGCGGCTCGACCGACACCATGAGGGCGTCGTGGTGGCCGTGATACGAGGCCTCCATCTTGATGAGCCTCTGGCGACCGGTGAAGCCGCGCGCGATCCTGACCGCGTCCAGCGTCGATTCCGTACCCGAGTTGGTGAATCGCCATTGCGGCAGCCCGAACCGGTGAGACAGCTCGCCCGCCACCTGGATGTCGTCTGGCGTCGGTTGCGCGAAGTGGGAGCCGAGCGCGATCCTTTGGCTGACAGCGTCCACGATCTTCGGATGGGCGTGCCCGACCACCATCACCCCGAAGCCGTTGTGGAAGTCGACGTACTCGTTGCCGTCCACGTCCCAGACCCTGCTGCCCTTGCCCCGTTCCATGAACACCGGCTGCGGCGCCGCGTCCTGGAATGACGAGGG
>DATNOD010000171.1:0-1705 GCA_035601515.1 Candidatus Eiseniibacteriota bacterium
GGGCCTGCGGTCAGCGCGCGGTGCTCGGCTTCAACCTCAACAAGCTGATCCGCCAGATCGCCGCCCGCGAAGAACTCGTCCTGGCTGGCTGAGCCCAAGCGCCCGGACCACCGCCGCCGCCCCCGAGTAACCAATCGGAAAACCCCCTCGTACGCCGACGACAGATGGCCGACGGACTGCTTGGCTGGTCGAATTTCCCGACGCGCTCTAACTAGTACATCCGCCCGGAAGTTCGTTCCGGGGGCCAGTGCGTAGGGGGAATGTCAGGGGTGGTTGGTAACGTCGTCGGATGGCTTGGCCATCCACTCCGCGCATACGGCTGACGAGACGCCAACGCAGGGAATTGGCCAGGCTGGCTGCGCGGACGAGCGCGGCACATGCCCTGGTGCAGCGGGCGCGGATGATTCTGCGCCTTGCGAGCGGGCAGTGGCCGGCGACCGTCGCACGGGCACTGGGCGTGTCGGATCGTTGCGTGCGCAAATGGCGGGCACGCTGGTTGGCCACGCGCGACGTGCGAGGACTGGAGGACGCGGACAGACCCGGGCGCCCGGCGCGCATCTCGGTCGCAGTCAAATGCGAGTTGGTGGAGATGGCGTGCGATCGCCAGAAAGGGGTTGCTTTCCGCGAGATCTGGACGCAGCAGTCGCTGGCTGACGCGCTGCTCGTGCGGCGCGGAATCGCCGTCAGCCGCAGCACGGTCCAGCGCGTCCTCGATGCTCGCGGGATGCGACCCCATCGCGTGCGGCAATGGCTACACAGTCCTGACCCGGACTTTCGCCGCAAGGTCGAGCGGGTTTGCGATCTGTATCTGCGTCCCCCTAAAGGCTCGGTCGTTCTCTGCATCGACGAAAAACCGATGCAGGCTCTCTTCCGGCGGTTCCCCACGCGTACGCTGATCATCGACGGCAGCCTGCGCCGCGAGTTCGAGTACCAGCGGCACGGCACCTGTACTCTCCTCGGCGCGCTGGAGGTGGGGACCGGCCGAGTCTTCGGCCACGTCGTCCAGCGGCGCACTGCGCACGCGCTGGTGGCCTTTCTCGAGGCTGTCGCCAAGCGGTATCCCGACCAGCAGGTCTACATCGTCTGGGACAATCTCAATATCCACGGAGAGGGCAACGATCGCCGCTGGACCCGTTTCAATCGCCGGCATGGACGGCGCTTTCATTTCGTCCACACCCCGATTCACGCCTCGTGGGTCAACCAGATCGAGATCTGGTTTTCCATCCTCCATCGTCGGGTTCTCAAGCACGGAAGCTTCGCCGGGGTAGCGGCACTTCGCGTGGCGGTCCTCGGCTTCATCCGCTTCTGGAATCTCACCGCTCGCCCTTTCCGCTGGACGTTCACCGGCAACTTCACGCAGGCTGAGCGCCAGCTCGCTGCCTGAGTTGCCCATGCCCAAGCTCGCCACCACCGACTTCGATCTCTCGATCGCCGAAGAATTTCTCAAGCGCCGCAAGCTCCGCCACCTCCACGCCAAGCGACGCGCTGATACGCTGACACTCATTGCCGGTCCCAGCGACGACCCCTGGCCACGCGCTCGCTTCCGCCTCCTCACCAAGCAGCGCTGGACTCTCGATGTGGCCGATGCCGCTGGTCGGTGGGAACCGACTCCCTTCCAAGCGTCGCTGCGCGACCTTCTCGATCTCGTCGCCGACACCTTTTCCTGGGTGCTCTTTGATCTCTAATCCGGAACGAACTTCCGATC
>DATNOD010000172.1:0-6298 GCA_035601515.1 Candidatus Eiseniibacteriota bacterium
TCGATGAAGACGTAGGCCACGTCCACCACCAGGTTCAGAAGCGCGACCAGTGCCGCGTACAGGACCGTGGTGCCGAGAATCATCGGGTAGTCGCGAGCCTCGATCGACTGCACATACGAGCGCCCTATTCCTGGCACCTGAAACACGGTCTCCACGATGACGGAGCCGGTGATGAGCGCCGCAAACAGCGGTCCGGCGATGGTCACAACCGGGATGAGGGAGTTCTTCAGGACGTGGCGTGTCACCACCAGGCGCTCGCGAAGCCCCTTCGCCCACGCCGTGCGGACGTAGTCCTGGCGCAGCGAATCCAGCGTGGCGGAACGCGTGAGCCGGGCGAGAAACGCGATCGGCAGAAAGCTCAGCGTGGCGACGGGCATGACCATATGCAGCACATCCTGGGGGTACCCTCCCGTCGGTAGATAGAAGTTCGCGTTTGTGAACTTATAGAGGAAGTTCGACAGCAGGATGATCAGAACGATCCCCACGACGAAGTTGGGTACCGAGGCGCCGATCGTTGCCAATCCCACGGCCAGGTAGTCGACGAACGTGTTCTGACGCAGCGCGGCGACCACGCCCAGCGAGATACCGACCAAGATGATGACGAGGAAAGAAACCGCGCCTAGTCTGACGGTGTAAGGCCAGCTTTCCAGGATCAACTGGTTGACCGATTGACCTGGGTGCTGGTACGAGGTGCCGAAGTCGAAATGAACGACGTTCCAGAGGTAGAGCCCGAACTGGGTCCAGATCGGCTGGTCGAGGCCGTACTTCACATTGAGCTGGCGGATCGTCGCGTCGGATAGCTGCCTGCCCTCCTTGTCCCACGGGCTGCCCGGCGCGATGTGAGCCAGGAAGAACGTGATCAGGATGACGAACAGAAGGACGGGAATCATCCAGAGCAGACGGCGCGCCACATAGATCCCGAGGGTCCAGCCCCGGCCCGACCGTTTCCGAAGAGGGATTAGGGCGCCCCTCAGCGGGGCGCCCCTCACCAATGCCAAATGTGTCTCCTAGTGCTGCGCTATCTGGATGCTCCAGGTGAAGAAGTCGCCGAGCCACTGGTCGTCGTTCGGCGTCGCGTTGATGCCCTTGACGTACGGTTTCACGAGACGCCACTGGGTGCGCTGGTACAAGAATAGGACTGGCGCCTCCGAGACGAGCGCTTTTTCCGCCGTCTCGTAGGCGGCATCACGCTTCGCGTTGTCTGAGGCTGCGTCGCCCGCCGTCACCGCGTCGTCGTATGCCTTGTTGCTCCAGCCACTGAACTGGTTGCCGGAACCGGTAACGAAGATGTCGAACCAGTCCTGCGAGTCAGGGTAATCGGCGCCCCATCCGGAGAGACCACCGATCTGGTAGTTGAGGGTCCTCAAGCGCTTGCTCTGGGTCTTGGAGTCTGTGCCGTCGAGCACGATGTCGACCCCCAGGTTGGTCTTCAGCTGCGCCTGGATGAACTCCGCGGCCGTTTTGTCGCCCGGGCTGCTGCTGCGGTAGGTGTACTTGACGCCGTTCAGCGAGGCCGCGCTTACGCCAGACGACGCAAGGGTTGCCTTGGCTGTCGCTGGATCGAACTTCTGCGCGGTGCCCAGGTCGGGTCTGTAGTTGCGCATGCCTTTCGGGATGAGGGTCGTGGCCGAAAGGCCGCGACCCTTCTCGATGTTGGTCGTGAACGAGTCGCGATCGATCGCCTGTGCGAAGGCCAGGCGCACCTTGGGGTTGTCGAACGGAGCTTTCGTGACGTTGATGTCCACCCAAAAGACTGTGAGCTCCGGCGTTGCGACCAATTCGGGAGAGCTCCGTACCGCTTCAGTATCAGCGAGCGGTACCGTGACCATGTCGAGCTCGCCGCTCTTGTACTTGGCGTAAGCGACCGTCTCGTCATCGATGAACGACTCCGTGATCTTGGTCAGGGTCGGCTTGGGCTGGCTGCCCGAGTAGCTTGTGTTAGCTACAAGCGTGACGTGGTCCTTGGGCACGTCCTCTGAGATCTTGTAGAGGCCGTTGCCGACCACCGTCTGAGGGGCGGCGGGAGCGACCGCGCCCCACTTGTCGTTGCCGCTCGAGTCCTTGCCGTACTTGGCGACGATGTCCTTGCGAACCGGAGAGCTGGTCCACAGGCTGGCGACCCACTTGAAGTAGCCGGCGGGCGCCTCGAGGGTGACCTGGAACGTGTTGTCGTCGACCGCTTTCAGGCCGATGGTCTGGAGTGCGGCGTCAACGCCTGGGTCCTTCGGGTCCATGTTGTTGACGGTATTGGCGTTCTTGATGCTGTAGTAGAACGAGGCGTACGGCGCTGCGAGGCGCGGGTCGAGCAGGCGCTGGAACCCATAAACGAAGTCGGCGGCCTTCACCGGCTGGCCGTCGCTCCATGTGGCGCCCTTGTGCAGCTTGAAGGTGTAGACCATCCCGGTGCTGTCGATCGTGTAGCTGTCGGCCGCTGCGCCGACGGCGTCCTTGCCGTCCTTGGTGGTCCTGAGCAAGGCCTCGAAGGTCTGGCGGCCCACCGCCGCCTCATAGTCCCACTGCTGCTGCCCAGGGTCGAAAGAGGCCGGCTCGGTCGTGAGCCGCACATTAAGCGCCTGGGTGCTGGCAAGGGTCAGACCGTTGCCGCTCGAACCGCCGCACGCGACAACCGCAAACAACGCGGCCGTGGCGAGCGCGATCGCTCGAAAGCGGATACCTAGATGCATACGCGTCTTACCTCTCTGGACTGATCCTGCCGCCTTCTTCCCGGAGCCACGGGGCGAGAGTGCGCCGACAGCAGGTCTTACTCACACAGCCTCTTCGGCTCGTAACCGAATTCTGTTGTCCCCACCATAGAGTGTCAAGTCGCATAGCTCACAACCTTTGGCCGAACGCTTGTTTGTTCAGTGCGCTGCGATGTAGATTTGCGTCGGAAACAGCGCGCCTGGCCAGTCGTCGACCGACGTCGTGGTCACACCGCTGACGTACGGCTTCACGAGGTTCCAGCCCACCGGTTGAGCCAGGAAGACCACCGGCACGTCGGTGCCAAGCATCTTTTGTGCTTGCTTGTATTCCTGGTCGCGGCGTTCCGGCTGCAGGTCTGAGCCGGCCACGCGCACGAAGCTGTCGTACTGCTTGTTTTGATAGAAGGAAAAGTTCCTCGAATTGCTGGTCTGGAAGAGGCCAAACCAATCCGATGGATCGGGATAGTCAGCCGTCCACCCCAGCGGACCGGCAACCTGGAAGTCTCCCGAGTCGAGGCGTGAGAAGTACGTGTCGCGGTCCAGCGGTTCGAGCGCGACGTCCACACCAAGATTCGTCTTCAGCTGGTCGCGGACGAAAGTAGCCGTCGCCTTGCTGAAATCGGACGATTGGTCGTAGGAGAACTTCACGCCTGAGAGCTGGGTCGCGGTGACGCCCGACGCGGCGAGGATCGCATGCGCCTGGACGACGTCGAACTTCTGAGTCGACGCCAGGTCGGGCGCGTAACCGCGCATGCCCTTGGGGATGAGGGCCTCTGCGGGAAGCCCCTGGCCCTGGAAGATCTTCGCGATGTAGGCGTCGCGATCGATCGCGGCCGCGAGCGCCTGCCGCAACTTCACGTTGTTCAACGGCGCCTGAGTTATGCGAAACGTCAGCCAGAACACGGTAAGCGCGGGCGTCCGCACCAGCTCCTGCTTGAGGTGCTTGTCGCCCGCGACTCTCGAAGCCTGTGCCGGCTGCACGTCGATCGTGTCCACCTCGCCGTTCATGTACTGAGTCAGCGCGGCCGCCCCGTCGTTGACGACGCGAAACATGATTGCTTTCAGCTTCGGCTTGACGCCCCAGTAGTGTGCGTTCGGAACCGCGATCAAGTGGTCGCTGGATATCTCCGTGACGTGAAAGGGTCCGTTCGTCGCCAGCGAGTCCGGCGAGGCCGCCCACGCGTCCTTGTATTTGGTGACGACGTCCTGCCTGATCGGCGCGCCCGCGGGCATGGCGGCGAGCCACACGAATGCCGGATCGGGGTGCGACAGCGTGACCTGGAACGTGAGGTCGTCCGCCGCCTTCAAGCCCAGGGTCGCCAGCGCCGCGTCGATGCGAGCCGCATCGCGCTGCGGGTCGAGGAGCGAGACCCCGTCCCCATTGAGAATCGCAGCCGCGAAGAAGGGACCATTTAGCGCGGCCAGGCGGGGATCGATGAGGCGCTGCCATGCGTACACGAAGTCCTGGGCTTTCACCGGCGTGCCGTCCCAGTACTGCGCGTTCGCTCGCAGATGAAAGACGAACACGGTGCCGTTGTTCATCACGTCGTAGCTCTCCGCAGCCGCCGGCACCACGCCACTGAGATCCGCGGCGGGTTTCAGCAGCGGCTCGGAGATGGCGCGGAGAACTGCAGTCTCGTAGGGGTACTGAGTCTGTCCCGGGTCGAGCGTCCCCGGCGAATCGTCGAGGAGGACGTGCAGCGTCTGGTCTTTGGCCAGGCGCGGTCCCTGGGTGAGCGGCGCGGTCGGATTGCACGCCGTGGCCAACACGAGTGCGAGCACTGCAGGCGCGACGGCGCGAAGCAGCCTCGAGCCTGGAATCACGGTTTCAATCTTCCCAGTTTGCGTGGCGACAAGGCCGGATTCATTGAGAAAGAGAGCAGCCGCGCACGAAGCGCTTCCACTGGGGCCCCCGTGACGCAGTCACGGGAGTGTGACCGGCAGGTTCCCTCCCATAAAAACAAAGGGGCAACCCTGGCGGGCGCCCCCTGTGCACGTACGGCTGACTCTAACCGAAAACGGCGCCAATATGTCGGCCAAAAAGAAAGGGAGGGGCCGTCGATCCGGCCCCTCCCCAGGATTGCCTCTAAACGGACAGCGTCTCCAGGTCGATCGGCTCCTCTTCGAGGATCCGCGCCGCCTGCTCGCGCTGCTTCTTGTAGTAGTCCAGACCGGTCCCGGCCGGGATGAGCTTGCCGATGATCACGTTCTCCTTGAGCCCTCGCAGGCGGTCCACCTTGCCGCTGATCGCGGCTTCGGTGAGCACGCGGGTGGTCTCCTGGAACGACGCCGCCGACAGCCACGAAGTGGTGTTGAGCGCCGCCTTGATCAGGCCGAGCAGCACGGTCTGCGCCGTGGCGGGCTCGCCGCCCTCCGCCAGCGCCCGGGCGTTGGCCTCCTCGTACTCCCACTGCGAGACGATCTCGCCAGGCAGCAGGCCGGTGTCGCCCGCGGAGTCGATGCGGACCTTCCGCATCATCTGCCGGACGATCACCTCGATGTGCTTGTCGTTGATGTCGACACCCTGCGACCGGTACACCTTCTGGACCTCGTCCACGAGGAACGTCTGCACCGCTTCCTTGCCAAGGATGTGCAGCAGCTCCTGCGGCGAGATGGACCCTTCGGTGATCTGCTGGCCCGCCTTGATGAGCACCTTCTGTCCGTCTCGGCGGTCGAGCTCGGGCCGGATGCGCACCTGGTGCGGGATCGTGTACTCGCGAATCTCCTCGTCGAGCGTGCGAACCGTGATCTCCTTGGCCGATACCGTCACCTTTCCGGCGTGCCGGGTGCGCACGCCGTTGCCCTTGGCGTCGCGGGCCAGCTCCTGGCCCTCCATGACGTCGTCCTTGCTCTTGACGATCGCGGTCATCTTGCTGTCGAGCGGATACGAAACCTCGAACTCCTCGCGTGAGATCACGCGCACCTTGCGCGTGCCCTCCTGGCGGATGATCTCGAGCTCGCCGTCGATCTCGCTGATGATGGCCTTGCCCTTGGGGATGCGAGCCTCGAACAGCTCTTCAACACGGGGCAGACCCTGGGTGATGTCCACGCCTGCGACACCACCGGTGTGGAATGTGCGCATCGTGAGCTGAGTGCCCGGCTCGCCGATCGACTGAGCGGCGATCACGCCCACCGCCTCACCGATCTCGACGACCTTGCCCGTGGCAAGGTTGCGGCCATAGCACGTCCGGCAGACGCCCTCGCGGGCCTCGCACACGAGCACGGAACGCATCTTGACGGGGACACCCGCGCTGATGATCTGCCGCGCCGCATCGTCGCTGATCGACGTGCCCGCGGGAATCAGGACCTTGCCGTCGACGGAGATGTCCTCCGCGGCGACACGCCCCGCGATTTTCTCGAAGATCGGCTCGGTCTTGGCCCGCTCCGGTGTGATGTCGCGGATCCAGATGCCGTTGGTGGTTCCGCAGTCCTCCACGCGCACGATCACGTCCTGGGCGACGTCGACGAGTCGACGCGTCAGGTACCCGGAGTCGGCGGTTCGGAGGGCCGTGTCGGCCAGACCCTTGCGCGTGCCGTGCGTCGAGATGAAGTACTCGAGCACGGTCAGGCCCTCGGTGAAGTTGGCCATGATCGGC
>DATNOD010000173.1:0-4981 GCA_035601515.1 Candidatus Eiseniibacteriota bacterium
GAGTAGGTCTTGACCTTGGAGTTGAGCAGGCCCGCGTTGAGCGCGCCATCCACCCAGTAGGCGAAGCCCTGGCCGTACCAGGACTCGGTCGGGTCGCACTGGAAGATGCCCCAATACTTGTCCGGGTTGCTCTTGTAGCGCTGGACCCACGCGATCTGGGTGTTGACGTTGTAGTAGAGAGCGCCGGCGTTGGCGACGATGTCGAACTCGGGCCCAGACGCCAGGTGGTAGCCGGAGAATATGACGTCGGCCTTCTCGACGCTGACCGCGCGGTTGAAAGCCGTCGTGATCTGATCGGTCGAGGAGTCCTTGTCGTCGATCTCGACGTAGTCGAGGTGATAACCGATGAGACCGCCGCGCGCGTTGATCTCGTCCACCGCCATCTTGGTGCCGTTCGCCATCTCCTTGCCGTCGGAGGCGATCACTCCACCGGTCGGGAAGATGCCGACGACCTTGACGCTTCCGCGGGATCCTCCACCGCTGCTGGACGACTTGGGGGCGAGGGCGCTACCCGCGAGCCCGCCGATCACGAGGCCACCGACGGCGGCTGCGCCGCCGACAAGCACCGACCGCCGCGTTACCTCACGTCGAGTGAATGATTCGCTCGCCACTTAACTCCTCCTTCTGGAAACTGATAAAGACGCCCGCCGCGCTGTCGCGCCCGGTCTCATACCTTGTAGTCGACCGTGACCGGCTTGCCGTTGTTGGCCGCGGATTCATCGATCGCGAAGCACAGCGCCATCGACTTGTAGGAGTCATAGATGGAGGCGTGCGACTCGACGTTGTTCTCGATGCAATCGAGGAAATGCTTGATCTCAGGGACGAAGGGATGGTGCGACACGTCGCCAGAGTCCGGTTCGACGGTCGGGAAAGTCCAGTAGTTGAGCGAGCCCGGGTAGTGCTTCCTGGAGAAGACCCGGTTGTTTTGGATGGTGCCGTCTGTGCCGAATAGCCGCACGTTGAAGATGTACGGCGTTTCTCCTTCGATCACAGAGGACAGCTTCCCGACGGCGCCGTTTTCGAACCGGAGCGAGGCGACCGTGGTGGGGTCATATGTGTAGTGGAGGTCCTTCTTGGGGCCGGCCGAAAATGCTGAGACTTCGCTGACCTCGCCCGCGAAATACCGAATCGCATCGGCTGCATGGCAGCCTGCGCTGATGAAGGAGCTGCCGCCTTTTTCTTTCGTCACCGCCCACGGATAGCTCGGGTATTCGGTCTTCATGGGATGCCAGTAATCGGCCTCCGCGTAGATCATCTTCCCGATTACCCCGTCGGCCTGAAGCTGCTTGACAGTCTCGAACTGCGGGTTCCATCGGAGGACGAATGAGGTGACGCTCTTCACCTTGGCGTCGCGCACGGCGTGATAGATGCGCTTCACGCCATCGTAGTCAAGCGCGATCGGCTTCTCGATCACGATGTGGCGGCCCGACTTGGCGGCTCTCTCGAGCTGCTGCGGCCGCACGTCAGGCGGCGTGCAGGATGCGACGATCTTGACGCGAGCGTCGTCGAAGAGCTCGTCCTCTGACGAATACTCACGCGCTTCCACGCCATGCAGCTTCAGCAGCTTGCCTGCTTTGCCAGGCGTGTGGCTGTAGACGCCGCACATTTCAGTTAGCGGATGGTCGCGAAATGCCTTGACATACTCACCCGCGACCCAGCCCGCTCCGAGGATCGCGACGCCGTATTTCTTGGTCATCTGATGATGCGCGCACCCTCCCCGAAGTTGGTGAGTCCATTTGCCATGGAAATGGATTTCCTCGCGGCGGTTAATATGCGCTGCAACGTGCGGCCTGTCAAGCGAAGAGTGACCTCGCTGCGGGGTCGGTTAGGCTTTGGGCGCGATGCCGGTTAGCGCCGGCGACCTGCCTGCGAAGCCATGTCTCGTCAGAGTTGCCCACGCCGGCCGTGACCAGGTGGCGCTGTGGTCTGGTGGCCGCCTCAACCAGCTCGGCGTCGGCCTCGACGAGCTGCTGCGCCTGGAGACTTGATTTCGATCGAGATCGAGGACGTTGGTCGACTCGTGAACGACGTGGTCACCGTGCCTCATTCGGGCGCGCGCGCTCAACCACGACCGAAGCGACATTCGATTTGATGAAGGACGACTAGATGAAGACGATCTCGCGAGAGGATCCGAAATACGCGCTCGATTCTGGGCACGTAGCGGTGGCGAAGGTGGGCGCGGGCGAGTCGTTCATCGTCGAGACGCATGACTGCCGCACTGGGACGATCACACGACTGGACCAGGTCGGCGACCTGCTCGACACTCGCTGCGTCAACCCGGCGACGGGCCCAATCGCGATCGACGGAGTAAGAGCCGGCGACACGATATGCGTCGAGATCGAGGAGCTGCACGTCGACAGCCGGATCGGGCTGATGATCTCCCGGCCGGGTGTGACGGGACTGGCGATTACAGACGCGCCACAGCTCCGTATCGTGACTTGCGACGACGCTTACGCGAATGTCGGTGCATTCCGCGTGCCGGTGGCGCCAATGATCGGCTTGTTGGGAGTCGCGCCGGACGGGGACCCAGTCTCTACGTTCCGAGGCGCCGAGCACGGCGGCAACATGGACATCCTGCTGATCGGGGCAGGGACCCGGCTCTTTCTACCCACCTTCCGCAACGGCGGGATGGTCTATTTCGGCGATGTTCACGCGGCGATGGGCGATGGTGAGGTCTTCCTGAGCGGCGTCGAGATCGCGGGCCGGATTCAAGCCCGAATCACGGTGGCCGCGCGCTGGTCGTTGCCGACTCCGCTCATCGAGACCGGCGAGTTGGTGGCAGTGATCGCGGGCGGGGCAACGTTTGACGAAGCGGCGGAGGCGGTTATGGCCAAGGCGGTCGACCTCTTGTCGGCGGGAGGTATGGATCGAATCGATGCAGGCTTCTTGATGAGCGCCGCCGGTCACCTGCGGGTCTGCCAATACATTCCACATGCAGGCCTGGTTCACTGCCGTTTCGAGGTGCCGAAAAGCATCCTCGCGCTAAACCGAATCGCGTTGCCAAGCCTTGGCATCGTGAACTAGATGGGGGAATGCATTCAGCTTTGGCTCAGGACCAGGGATTCGAACCCTGAAGCCTACGGGTAACACATCGCGGCGCCCGGTTCAGGAATGGCAGCCTGAGTTCGCTGAGTGCCCCTGAGTGCGGCCATTTGGCGTGGCTTATCGCCGGCACTAGCTTCAAGCGAAGCTGGTGCCGGCAGGCTGGTCTTGACCGTGCACTCAGGGGAAGGACAACGCGTCGCATCAGTTGATAAGCGGCAGCTGAGCTGCTGAGTTACGCGACCGAGCGTCGCGACGACGCGCTCGAAGCCGGAAGGCGAGCAAGATCACCTCATTGACGCGCCGCTCGTACTCACCGACGCTCGCGCCCTCGAGGGACTTGAAGACTTCGCGCGCCGCGGTCTCGAGCTGATACCAGATGTCACCGCCGCGCTTCAGGAAAAGCGGGTGACGCGAGTTGATCACCACCGTGGTGACCTCACGCTCGATAACTGTTTGGCTGCGTATGGTCGGATCAAGTGGGCGCACGACGACCTGGCCAAAGCCACGATGCCGCTGTGCGTCCGCGTTCGGCAATCGAGGCGGTGTTGCGGGGCCGTCGAGTCGTGCCACGTGGCGTCCGGTCGAAAGCGGGCCAGGTCCGGTCTGAGTGCGTGCGGCCGCAAGCCCGGGGAACGCGTCCTCACGTTCGGCCAGTTTGAGTACCTGGCTGAGCAGCCGTCTAACCTGTTCCGCGGTCTTGAGGGCAGATGCGGGGGGTGGCGCCAGCTCGTCTTCCGCGAGTCGCTTGGCAATCGGTGCCAGCAGCGAATGCATCCGCAGCTCCACCGCAGTCCACTCGGCCCCATCTCGGGCGAAATCGCCCTTGTTCATGGTCAGCGGCACCGGTGCCAGATCGACCTCCCCTACGAGGCGCGCCATTCCCGACACCTGGACCGCGTTCGGATGTCCGAAGAACTCGCCACCAGCGATCAGCCGGCCGAGCTTGTAACAACGCAGACCTGGTACGTAATCGACGCCGCGGCCTTCAGGCTCTGCCAGACCGTACCAACCCCGGATGGTCGTGCCTGCGGCGCGGACTGCGAAGCGGTGCTCCTCCCGGAAGTTGATCGGAAGCGCCTCGACTCGGGCGCCGTTGATCGATATCTTCAAGTCGGCTCGCACAATCAGCGGACGGTAGGTATCACTCAACCGGGCGCTCAGGCGGCGGGGATCGAGTCGTTTATCGACACCATCGATTCGGATGCGCACGTACCCCTGCTCCAAAGGAACGCGCTTGATCACCACCTTGAGCTCGTAGGTCTTGAGTTTGCTGCGGTCGCGGTAATCCGCGTCGGCAAATCGCCACGCTGTTTCGTCAGCCGGTCGGCTCGCCTCGACGGTGAAGCTCGTGCCCAGATGGCCGATCGCAGCTTTGCCGCCTTGACCGTACTGGCCGAGCAGGTTGCGCCCGCGCTTGGGTGATCCCCCCCAACGTAGGTAGTGGCGCTCAAGCTCCGCCGGTCCCATCCCCTCCCCACCTCGAGTTTCGATGACAAAGTGCGAGGAATGGACTTGCACCAGGACGTCGAGAAGGCTGCCCTTGATTCGTGAGTCGATGGCGTTGTCGACCAGTTCCATCACAGCGTCGGCGGACGAGCGGTAGTTGGCGAAGAGCGAGGCGGTGATTGCTGGGTCGATTCGCTCGCGGACGGTCACCCGCTGGGCCATTACGGCTCGAAATCTATACCCGATTCACCTTTCGAGTTCTTTATCGCGGCCCTCGACCGACCGCGCGGCCTCAAAGGCACGAGGTCGTTTCAGCCTGAGAGTAGCCCGATCGTGCCTGCTGAGATCCGCCGTCTCCGCGAGGAGATCAAAGGTCTGGTTGAGCAGCTCCGATTGACGCATACCCTCCCAACCTCCGGCTCGCAGGATTCCAGCCACGACCCTGAAGTCGACGCCTTGGCTGGAGTTGAGGAGTTCCCACATTTCTCGC
>DATNOD010000174.1:0-16526 GCA_035601515.1 Candidatus Eiseniibacteriota bacterium
CCGGCCACGCTCGTGTTCTTGCGCACGGGAGTCGCGGCCGTTGTGCTCCTCCCGATCGCGATTCGCCGAGGTGAGCTACGCGTCCTCATCGGGAAGTGGCGCCCGCTGGTCATCTTCGCTGCGATCGAGATCGGCATCCCCTGGCTTGCGCTCTCGACGGCCGAGGAGCACATCACCAGCTCACTCGCGGGCCTGCTGATCTCGGCCGTTCCGCTCGTGGGCGTTGTTATCGCCCCGATCTTCGGCAACCGTGAGCGAATCGGGCCCATCAACCTGGCGGGGCTGCTTCTCGGCATCGGCGGCGTGGCGGCGATCGTCGGCTTCGATCTTCGCTCCACGGGCTGGCTGCCGCTCGCAGAGATGGCCGTGGTCGCGATCTGTTACGCGGTCGGACCGGCGATCCTGGCCCGCCACCTGTCCGGCCTGCCGTCAGTCGGCGTGATCGCGTCGTCGCTGGCGATCTGCGCGGTCGTTTATGCGCCGGTCGCGGTGCTGCAGTGGCCGCGAACCGTGCCGAGCGCCGGCGTGCTCGCCTCGGTCGGCGTGCTCGCGCTGATCTGTACGGCGCTTGCGTTCCTCTTGTTCTTCGCGCTCATCGCCGAGATCGGCCCCGTGCGCGCGACAGTGATCACTTACATCAACCCGGCGGTGGCGGCTGTGGCCGGCATCCTGGTCCTGCACGAGCGCTTCACGGCCGGCATGGGCATCGGTTTCGTCCTGGTCCTCATCGGCTCGACGCTGGCCACCCGCCGGGCTCGCGTGAGCGGAGCGCGCGCATCGATCGCGGCTGTGCCGCGCTAAGTACAGGGGCCGGCGACGCTTCGCCACGCGTGCTGGTCGTACGGATCTCCAGTTCCACCGGCCTGAGGCGGAACGTTCGCCACTTTCTCGAGACCCTTGGCGGCCGAATACAGCCAGATGCTGCCGTCCGCGCTGCCGAACCAGGTTCCGTGGGTATCGTTCACCGCGTTGCCACGGCCCTGCAGGAATGTGCCGCCAGTAATCGATATCGGGGTGCTCTGATCGGGAGCGGAGAGCAGCCGCAGGTCGGCCTGTCCGCCGGTGGGTGGTATCAGCATCCCATTCACGATCGGATG
This sequence comes from Candidatus Eiseniibacteriota bacterium, assembly GCA_035601515.1. Classification (GTDB taxonomy): domain Bacteria; phylum Chloroflexota; class Dormibacteria; order Dormibacterales; family Dormibacteraceae; genus UBA10449. The sequence goes on from DATNOD010000174.1 coordinate 1,098, forward strand.
ACCATCCCCGTCAAAGCCGGTGGCGAAGTACGGCGTGGTGGCCGAATGGTTCCAGACGACGACCGTTCCACGCGTCAGGTCGAGCCGGACCAGCTGATACGAAGGCTGCTGCTGCGATCCGGTGATCCGCGTTCCCCATGCATATTCACCGGATATTGCTGTGTAGACGCTGTAAATCGCGCTGGGCGGCGTATCGGCTCCAGCGACCGCGTGATGGTCGCCGGTAGCAGCGTCGATGACCAACAGCTGCGCAACAGTGCTTGGACCCGTCGATGAAACGGTCTCGACATAAATCCCCTTCGAGGTGAACGCGAGCACCACAGCCATCTGGCCTGCTGGGGCAGTGAACAATAGTCGCGATGCCCCGGTCGCGACCTGGACGAGGTATAGGGTCGTCGTCGTCGGCGCGGCCGAAACTTGCGGCGCGCGGCTTTCGGCGTAAGAAGACTGGTCCGGAGAAACGGCCTGCAGCGAGACGGGCAGCCAGACCCGCGCAGTCGCCAGGTACGAGGTGTCGCTCGACGGCACTGGCGTGAAGCTGGCGCTCGGAAAGTCGAGGAATCCTCCAGTGCCGTGCTGGCCTGGCTGCGTGGCGCCGTTTTCGCTCTGGATCTTCGTTGGGGAGACGCCGAATCCCGCCACCGGCAGTCGGCATATCAGCTGGCCCGGCGCAGCTGCCGCAGAAGAAACAGAGCTCGGTGAGGCGTGGCGTGCAGCGGCCGGTGCGGTGCCACAGGCGCACGCGAGGATCGCTCCCAGCATCATGGCAAGAGTCGTTCGCTTCATACCCGAATGGTCGCCAGGCACGGCCCGGCCGTCATCAGTACGTCTACTGAACCTTTGGCGATGCTCGAACCAGCACTGGCCTATCCTTGACCCTCATCGACGCGCATTGGATGGCAGTAGCGCGAGGGGATGAGCCGGCCGACCTCGTGCTGGCCGGCGGAAGGGTGCTCTCGGTGTTCACCAAAGAGTGGCTCAGTGTCGACGTCGCCATCAAAGACGGCCACGTCGTCGGGCTCGGAAGCTACCAGGGCCGCGAGCGCATGGACGTCGGCGGTTCGTACCTCGTGCCTGGATTCATCGACGCCCACGTGCACATCGAGTCGTCCAAGCTGACCGTCGACGAGTTTGCCCGTGCTGTCGTGCCTCACGGGACCACCGCGGTCGTGGCCGACCCCCACGAGATCGCCAACGTGCTTGGCACCGATGGCATCCACTGGCTCCTCGATTGCTGCACGGATCTGCCTCTCGACGTTTACGTCATGGCGTCGTCGTGTGTGCCCGCATCGCGTTTCGAGTCCCCTCGGCGGCCGTTCACCACCGGCGACATCGAGAGCCTTCTTCGCCGCCATCGCACGATCGGCGTCGCCGAGATGATGAACTTCCCGGGGGTGATCGCCGGTGATGAAGCCGAGGTGGCCAAGCTCACGACCGGCCTGACCGACCACGTCGACGGGCATGCTCCCGGAGTCAGCGGGCCTGCCCTCAATGCGTACATTGCCGCGGGGATCCGTTCGGATCATGAGGCCACGACCTTCGAGGAAGCGCTGGAGAAGCGACGCCTCGGCATGTGGGTGATGCTCCGCGAGGCTTCGATCGCGCGCAATCTCCGCGACTTGCTCCCGCTCGTCAAGCAGTACGGCACCGAGCGCTGCGTATTCTGTACCGACGACCGCGAACCGAGCTTCATCGTCGAAGAGGGCCACATCAATCAAATGGTCCGGTTCGCGGTCGCTGACGGCGTCAGCCCCGAAGACGCGATCGTGATGGCCACGATCAATCCCGCCACCTATCACCGGCTGTGGCACCTCGGCGCCATCGCTCCGGGTTACCAGGCGGACATCCTAGTCCTCGACGACCTGGTCTCGTTTGCGCCGAAGCATGTGCTCAAGCGTGGCGCCGCGCCTCGGTTCGCGAAGCTCCAGGTGCCGGAATGGGTGAGGCAAACAATCAATCTCGCTCCTGTGGCCGCATCGTCATTTCGAATCCCGAGCGGGCCGACGCGGATCCGGGTCATCAGCGTGATTCCGGGCCAGCTGCTGACCGGCACCAAGGTGATGGAGCCGGCTGTGCGCAAAGGCGAGATGGTCTCGGACCCTTCGCGCGACCTGGTCAAGATCGCGGTCCTGGAGCGACATCATGCCAGCGGGCGAATCGGCCTTGGCTTCGCCACCAACGTCGGGCTGAAGAGCGGCGCGTTCGCCTCGACAGTCGCGCACGACGCTCACAACCTGGTTGTGCTCGGCGTGGACGATGAGGACATGGCCGCTTGCGCGTGCCGGCTCGCGGAGATCGGAGGCGGAATCGTGGTCACGGACGGCGGCCGCGTCGTCGAGGAGCTGCCGCTGCCGGTCGCGGGCCTCATGAGCGACCAGCCGCTCGCGGACGTTTACGAGCGCCTGCGATCGATGGAGCGAAGGCTTGCGGGCATGGGCGTCTCCATGGCCGCGCCCTTCATGACCGTCAGCTTTCTCGCCCTCTCGGTCATCCCCGAGCTCAAGATCACCGATCGTGGATTGGTCGATGTGACCAGGTTCCAGCTGGTGCCACTGGGTACTGAGTGATCGATCGCTTCAATGAGGTATCAGATGCAGAGGCCGTCCGCGAGCTGTACGCCTGCTTCGCCTCCCATTCGTGGGCAGAGAGGGTGGCAGCGGGTCGGCCGTATGCGAATTTTGAAAGCCTTTGGGCTGCATGCGAGGCGGCATGGTCTGGGCTCGCGCCGGCGGACTGGCTGGCGGCTTTTGCGGCGCACCCCAGGATTGGTGAGAGGGGCGGTGATGCTCCCGACTCATCCGAGCGCGAGCAGACCGGTGTCCGTGCCGCGCCGCGCGGCACGCTGGATGCGCTTGCTGAGGAGAACCGGCGCTATGAGGCGCGCTTCGGCCACGTATTCCTCATCTCCGCGTCGGGACGCACGGCGGGAGAGATCCTGGCAGCGCTTCGGCAGCGTATGAGCAACGACCCTTCGGCCGAGATCGAGATGGCAGCCGCCGAGCACCGCAAGATCACCCGGCTTCGGCTGGAACGGATGCTTGCCGCGTGAGCGTGTCCACCCACGTGCTCGACACCGCTCGTGGGCGGCCGGCCGCCGGCCTGGCGGTGACGCTCAGCCGTCGCCCGCCGGGTGGCGAGTGGTCCGTCGTGGGCCGCGGCGTGACGGACAGGGAGGGCCGGGTGAAAGAGCTGTCGAGCACGGCGCTCGAGGCCGGCCAATACCGGCTGGAGTACGCGACAGGCGCTTACTTCAAGACGTCCGGGTCGGAAGGCTTTTACCCCGAGGTGACGGTGGTGTTCGCGACGGCGAAAGGCGACACGCACCTCCATGTGCCATTGCTCCTGAGCCCGTTCGGCTACTCCACATACAAAGGTGTCTAGATGACGATCGTCCTCGGCGACAACCAGTACGGCAAGGCGGAGACCCATCTCGTCCGCGTGACGAGGGTTGGCGCCACCCACGACGTCAAAGACATCAACGTCAGCATCGCCCTCGCCGGCGACTTTGACGCCAGTCACATGGCCGGCGACAACAGCAACGTCGTCCCGACCGACACGCAGAAGAACACCGTCTTCGCGTATGCAAAGGAAGCCCCTGTCGGCGAGATCGAAGGCTTCGCCCTGCGCCTGGCTCGCCACTTCGTCGACGACTTCGTCGCGGTTCGGCGCGCCCGAGTGACCATCGAGGAATATCCGTGGGCGCGGATCAACGCCGCCGGCGAGCCGCACCCACATGCCTTCATACGCGCAAGCGCGGAAAAGCGGCTGGTCACGGTCACTTGCACCGAAAACGATTCGTGGGTCGTGTCCGGCCTCAGCGACCTGGTTCTTCTCAAATCGACCGGCTCCGAGTTTTGGGGCTATCCGCGAGATCGATACACGACACTCGAAGAGACACGCGATCGTGTGCTCGCGACGGCGGTCGTCGCGCGCTGGCGGTATGCGGAGGAGAAGGTCGATTGGGGCGCCGCGTTTGCCCAAACGCGCTCGGCGCTGATCGAGGCCTTCGCGATCAAGCACAGCCTGGCTCTGCAGCAAACGCTGTACGCGATGGGTGAGGCGGCGCTGAAGACCCGACCCGAGATCGCGGAGATCCGGCTCGCGCTGCCCAACAAGCATCACTTCGTCGTCGACCTTTCGCCCTTCGGCCTGGAGAACGACAGCGAGGTTTTCTATGCGGCGGATCGTCCTTATGGGCTCATCGAAGGGACGGTGATGCGAGACGACGCTCCGGAGCCGGGTCTCGCCTGGTAGCGGCGATGGAGTTTCTTCAGCCGGCTACGTGGTCTGAAGCCCTGGCTATGAAGTCGGCTCATCCGGAGGCGCTCCCCATCGCCGGCGGCACCGACGTGATGGTTGAGATCAACTTCGACCGCCAGCGGCCGCTCACCATCATCGACCTGACGCGGATCGCCGACCTCAAAGAATGGGGGATGGACGGTGCGCATCTTCGCATCGGCGCCGGCGTGACCTACACGCGCATCATCGAGGAGCTCAGCGACAGGCTGCCTGGCCTGGCCATGGCTTCGCGAACGGTCGGCTCGCCCCAGATCCGGAACCGGGGCACCGTGGGCGGCAACCTGGGCTCGGCGTCGCCGGCCGGGGACGCGCATCCGCCGCTGCTCGCCTCGGAGGCGCTGGTCGAGCTGTCGTCGACGACCGGCAGCAGGCGCATTCCGGCCCGCGATTTCTACACCGGACCGAAGCGCAGCGCCATGCGGAAGGACGAGCTGATAGCGGCCTTCCTCGTCGAACCGGCCAAAGGCCCACAGCAGTTCTCGAAGGTGGGCACGCGCAACGCGATGGTCATCGCGGTGTGCTCGTTCGCGATCGCGCTCGACGAGGAGCGCCGCCGGGTCGGCACGGGGATCGGGTCGGCCGCGCCTACGCCGGTCACCGCAGGCGAAGCGGAATCGTTCATCGAAGGCGTGCTGGACGAAGGCGGTCTGTGGGAAAAGCCGGGGGACTTGGCGCCAAGCGCGCTCGCCCGATTCGGCGAGCTCGTCGCAGCGGCGGCCCGACCCATCGACGACGTTCGAGGCACGGCCGCATACCGCAAGTACGCCCTCGCGGTGCTGGCTCGCCGGACGTTCGAGTGGTCGTGGGTCGACTATCGGAAGAAGGCGGCGGCATGAAGATCAGCTGCTCCATCAATGGAAGCACCCTCGTCGCGGACGATGTGTGGCCGGGAGAGAGCCTGCTGTATGTGCTCCGCGAGCGAATGGGTTTGCCCGGCTCGAAGAACGCATGCGAGCAGGGCGAGTGCGGATCCTGCTCGGTTTACCTCGACGGCTCCCTGGTGTGCGCGTGCCTCGTGCTGGCGGGGCAGGCGGAAGGTCGCGACATCGTGACCGTCGAGGGGATCGGGTCGGGCTCCACCCCGCATCCGGTCCAGGCGGCCTTCGCAGAGGCCGGCGCGGTCCAGTGCGGCTTCTGCACGCCCGGCCTGATCGTGGCCACACACGACCTGCTGAGCCGCGTGCCTCAGCCGACGACGGTCCAGATCAGGGAAGCCCTGGCCGGCAACATCTGCCGGTGCACCGGCTACGCCAAGATCATCGACGCGGTGCACCTCGCCGCGGACAGGATGGTGGCGGGGAAGTGACGACCAGGCCACACCTGGCGGCGCCGGTGATCGTGAGCGGCCGCGTGGGCGAGGCGGTGCGCCGCCCTGACGCCGAGCTCAAGACCAGGGGCGAATTCCCTTACTCGTCCGACCTCCATGTGGACGGGATGCTCTGGGGCACGACCGTGCGCAGCCCTCATCCGTACGCCCGCATCGTCTCGATCGACACTGGCGAGGCGAAATCCATGCCGGGCGTGCGGGCCGTGCTCACCCACGAGGACGTGCCCGGGCGCAATGCCTATGGCCTTGAGATCCCAGACCAGCCGGTACTCGCCGCGGACGTGGTGCGGTACTGGGGCGAGGCCGTCGCCCTGGTCGCAGCCGACCACCCCGAGCAAGGGCGGCGCGCGGCGCATTCGGTCCGCGTCGAGTACGAGGTGCTCGAGCCACTCATCGATCCCGAGGTTGCGCTCACAGACGCGGCACCGCGGCTGCACCCAGGCGGGAACATCACCCGACAGGTCAAGATCCGGCGAGGCGACCAGGATCCGCGTGCGGACGTCGTCGTCACGGGCGAGTACGAGGTCGGCATGCAGGACCAGGCGCCGCTGGGCCCGGAGTCCGGTCTCGCCATCCCCGACGGCGAGGGTGGGGTGGACCTTTACATCGCAACCCAGTGGCTGCATGTGGACCGGGACCAGCTCGCGGGCTGCCTTGGGCTGCCGGTGGAGAAGGTCCGGCTCACGATGGCCGGAATCGGCGGCGCGTTTGGCGCGCGTGAAGACCTCTCGATGCAGGCACACGCGTGCATGCTGGCGCTGCGAACGGGGCGGCCCGTGAAGATGTCCTACTCGCGCGCGGAATCGTTCGTGGGGCACGTGCACCGGCATCCCGCGCGGATGCGTTACGAGCACGGCGCCACTCGAGATGGCAAGCTCGTTTACGTCAAGGCGCGCATCCTTCTCGATGGCGGGGCGTACGCCTCCAGCTCGACCGCCGTCATATCGAATGCGTGCTGCTTCGCGGTGGGGCCGTATGAATGTCCCAACGCCACCATCGACGGGTGGGTTGTGTACACGAACAACCCGCCTTGCGGCGCCATGCGTGGTTTCGGCTCGGTGCAGAACTGCTACGCGCACGAGGGGCAGATGGACAAGTTGGCCGCGGCCCTCGGGATGGACCCGGTCGAGCTGCGCATCCGCAATGCGATGAAGACCGGCAGCCATCTCATCACCGGGCAGGCGGTTGACGGGCCGGTCCCTGTGGCCGAGCTGCTGCGCCGTGTCTCGGCGATGCCGCTGCCATATGCCGTCACGACCGACCACCTTGACCTCACGCAAATGCCCGGCGGCGTTTCCAACACGACTCATGGCGAGGCTGTGCGCCGCGGGGTCGGTTATGCGGTGGGCTTCAAGAACGTCGGCTACTCGGAGGGCTTCAACGATTACTCGACAGCGCGAGTGAAGCTATCCGTCATCGGCGGCAGGCCGCGGGTGGAAGTGCACACCGCAGGCGCCGAGGTGGGCCAGGGCCTGGTCACTGTGCAGGCTCAGATCGCCGGCACGGAGCTCGGTGTCCACGACGTGGTCCTGCTCAACGCGGATACGCAGGTCGGCTCCGCGGGATCGTCTTCCGCGTCTCGGCAGACGTATATCACTGGGGGAGCCGTGAAGGCGGCGTGCGAGGCGGTGCGCGAGCGAGTGCTCGCCCTCGCCGAATCCGAGCTGTCGGAGCTCGGTCGCGGCGACGGCGGTGGATCGAACGCATGGCGGCTGGAGAACGATGCGATCGTCTCCAAAAGCGGCACTGTCGTGATCACATTGGCGACCCTCCTCGGCGAAGAGGCGATCGAAGAAACACGTGAGTTCCGGCCTCGGAGAACATCTCGTCTCGACCCTGAGACCGGCCAGGCCAACGCGCACATGCAGTACGCGTTTGCGGCACACCGCGCCGTCGTTGACGTCGACACGGAGCTCGGGCTGGTCAAGGTGGTCGAGCTCGCGACCGCCCAGGACGTCGGCAAGGCGATCAACCCGCAAGCGGTGGAAGGCCAGCTGGAGGGGGGCGCCGCGCAGGGGTTGGGGCTGGCGGTGATGGAGGAGATCCAGATGGCGGGCGGAGTCATCCGCAACCCATCTTTCACCGACTACCTGCTGCCGACGACGTTGGACATGCCACCGGTGCGCATGGACATCCTCGAGCTGGGCGACCCGAACTCACCCTACGGATTGAAGGGGGTGGGCGAGCCGCCCGCGATCTCGTCAGGCCCGGCGATCGTCGCCGCGATCCGGTCCGCCAGCGGCCGCGCCCTCTCGCGCGTGCCCGTCCGCCCGCACGATCTCACGCTTTGACGCTGGAGTGTTCGGTACCGGGGTTCTGCCGCATATTTCGCGGCATCGGCGGCCGGAGCCAAGGAAGGGGTGGCGCTGCTAGGAGCGCATTGTCAAATGCGTGACGACGCTGCGCCGGGCCCCCTGACGCCGGCTTCAGGGCCGAAGGCCCCCGGCCGCCTAGGACGCGAAGATGCAAGGAACCTCCGGGATCGGACACTCCTAGTTCGTGCCGGGTTGCTGGTCACCGGCAGCCAGGAGATCGAAAACGGATGGGTGTTGTCGCGCGACGGATTCATCGCTGAGGTCGGCTCGGGTCAGCATCCGCCGGCCGACGAGATCGTTGACGAGCCCAATTGCGTCGCGATGCCGGGCCTGGTGAACGCGCATGACCACATGTACCAATGGGCGACACGCGGCTATGTGCCCGACGGAACGCTCTTCGAGTGGCTGCGCGCGCTCTACCCGGTGTGGGCGCGCATGGACGCGGAAACAGTGCGGGTGGCGGCGAGGGCGGCGATGGCGCGACTGCTGTTGTGCGGCTGCACGCTTTCGACAGACCACCACTACGTCTTTCCGCACGGCCGCCAAGGCATCTTCGAGGCGCTCGTTGGTGTCGCAAGCGAGCTCGGCCTGCGCTTCCACCCATGCCGCGGCTCGATGTCGCTGGGCGAGTCGAAGGGCGGCCTGCCCCCCGACAGCGTGGTCGAGGACGAGGAGGCGATCCTCGCGCACACCGAGGCGATGATCGGTCGATATCACGATCCCAAGCCGGGGTCGATGTGCCGGGTCGTCGTCGCCCCTTGCTCGCCGTTCTCTGTCACGCCGGAGCTGATGCGAGATTCGGCGGCGCTGGCGCGCCGGCACGGCGTTCGCCTGCACACGCACCTCGCCGAGACGCTCGACGAGGAGCGGTTCTGCATCGAGAGGTTCGGCCGGCGACCGGTGGAGCTCATGGAGGACCTCGGCTGGACCGGCGACGACGTCTGGTACGCGCACGGGATTCATCTCAACGATGCCGAGGTCGATCGCATCGCCGAAGTCAAGACCGGCATCGCCCACTGCCCATCCAGCAACATGCGGCTGGGCGCCGGTGCGTGCAGGGTGGAGGACCTTCTTCGCGCAGGCGCTCGGGTCGGGCTGGGCGTCGACGGCTCCGCCAGCAACGAGGATGCGAACCTCGCGATGGAGGCCCATCAAGCCTTGCTGCTGGCTCGTGTTCGGAACGCCTCGCCATCGGCCCTGGACGCACGTACAGCCTGGCGGCTGGCGACGGAAGGCGGAGCTCAGTGCCTCGGCCGGGACGATTGCGGAAGCCTCGAGCCCGGCAAGTGCGCCGACATCGCCTGCTTTCGGATCGACGACCTTGCGCACGCGGGAATGAAGGACGCCATCGCCGGGCTCGCGCTGGCGCCGCCGTCCCGGGCTCAGGCAGTGGTGGTGAACGGGCGCGTCGTGGTGCGCGACGGCCGGCTGCTCACCGGGGACGAAGATCAGATCGCGCGCGAAATAGCGGCTACGAGCGCGCGCCTCAACCCCACGAAATCGTCGGCTGCGCCGTGATTTCGCGGGGGCCCCTTAAAGGCCGGATGAACCGGCCCGCGCCGGGCTCCTGCCCGCGCACCAGCGTCCTGATCGTCCGGCCGCGGATCTTCTGCCCCTCGTGCACGCTGAAGGGGTTCCGGTAAAGCAGGTCCTGGCTTCGGACCACGCCCTCCCAGTCGAGATCGACCATCCATAGGTCGGCGTCGAATCCCGCCGCGATGTCTCCCTTGTTCGTCACGCCAAAACGTTTGGCGATGTTCGTGGACGTGACCGCGCCGACCGTCTGCAGTTCGAGCCGTCCGTCCGCCAACAACAGGTGCCGCGTCGATTGGCAGCCCGAGATGCCGCCCCAGATCTGGCGGAAGTCATCCCCTTGCTTGAGCTCGAGCGTGCACGGCGAGTGATCCGAAACGACCATCGGCATCCGCCACAGGCGCTCGCGATCGACGGGTGTGCGAAACGGCGGCGCGCATTTTGCGATTCCGCCCAACCGCTCCATGTCAGCCTCGGTGTACAGCAAGTAGTGGGGGCATGTCTCGCCGCTCACGTCCGCGCCGAGGTGTTGCGTCGCTGCGATCACGTCAGCACCCAGGGCGGTGCTGACGTGGACGATGTGGACGGGGCAGCCGGTGTCGCCCGCGGTCTCGACGGCTACCGTGATCGCGGCGAGCTCAGCCCGCGCCGGTCGAGAGGCGACGAAATCGAGCGCGTTGTGGCCTATCGGCTCGCGCAGCTCTGAGGGATCCTCCGCGTGCACGAGCAGGATTGACCCGAGCTCGGCGATTCTCTTCATGCCTTCGCGCAACGTCCGTTTGTCGCAGGCCGGGAACTCATCGATCCCACTCGGACACATGAACGCCTTGAAACCCATCACGCCGCGCTCGACAAGGGCCTCGAGCTGATTCATGTTTCCCGGCACGAGTCCGCCCCACAGGCTGAAGTCGACCTTTGACGAGCGGTTCATCGCTCCGAGCTTCAGGTCGAAGGCCTCGACAGTCGTGGTCACCGGGAGGCTGTTCAGCGGCATGTCGATGAACGTCGTATAGCCGCCGGCGGCGAGCGCGGACGACCCGTGTGCGATGTCCTCCCACTTCGTCCGCCCCGGCTCGTTGAAGTGGACGTGCGAGTCGATGCCGCCGGGAAACACGTGCAGACCCGACGCGTCGATCTCCACGCCGTCATCGGCAAGATTCAGTCCGACCGCCGCGATCTGGTCGCCGGCGATGGCGATATCGGCCTTCTCGACACCGCGTGCGGTCACGACCGTGCCGCCGCGGATGATCATGGTTTGGCCAGCAGCTCGAGGCAGCGGCCGAGCACGTCGATCGCGACCGCCACGTCTTCGGTGGTCACGGATTCGGCCGGGTTGTGGCTCACGCCGCCCTTGCAGCGCACGAATAGCATGCCGACCTCGGTCAGCGCCGACATGGCAACCGCATCGTGGCCGGCGCCGCTGGCCAGCTCCAGGACCGGGTGGCCGAGCTCGTGCACCGCCTGCGAGAGGCTGGACACCAGGCGCGGGGCGCACGGGACGGTCGGGTGCTCGCTGTCCCGCCGGGTCGTGAGCGCAATGTTGCGGTGCTTGCCGATCTGCGAGGCGATATCGAGAAGGTGCTGCGAGGCGAGGAGGCGCTCGGCGTCGTCCGCGTGGCGGACGTCCAGGCTGAGCATCACCTCGCCCGGGACCACGTTCGCAGCGCCTGGCCGCACCGAGAGCTGCCCGACCGTTGCCACCAGGCCGAGCGTGCCTGCAGCGTAGCCTTCCACCGCTTGCACGAACACGGCGGCAGCGACGAGAGCGTCTCGGCGGCGTTCCATCGGCACAGTCCCGGCGTGGCCCGCCTCGCCTTCGAAGACGAGCGTGTATCGATCCTGTCCGGAGATCGCCGTTACGACGCCGACGGGAAGTGCGCGGGCCTCCAGCACGGGACCCTGCTCGATATGGACCTCGAGGTACGCCAGCGGAGGTCCTCCTTGCCACCGGTCGTCGTCGATTCGGTCCGGGTCGCCCCCGAACGCACGCACCGCCTCGCGCATCGTCAAACCTTCACGATCGGTGCGTTCGAGGTCTGCGGCGTCGAGCGTTCCCGCCACGGCGCGGCTGCCGAGGTAGGTCGACCCGAATCGCAATCCCTCTTCATCGGCTAAGGCGAGGACCTCGATGGCGAAGGGCAGGCGGCTGCCTGAGTCGTGCAAGCGCTGGACCGCCGCGATCGCCACGATGACTCCAAGCGGTCCGTCGTACTTGCCGGCGTTGCGGACGGAATCGAGATGCGAACCGAGCAGCAACGTCGCCCCTTCCGTGCCCTCGAACCGCCCTCTTAGATTGCCGATGTTGTCGCGCCGAACGGTCATGCCCGCCTCGCGCATCCAGTCGCCTACCAGTACGTGCGCGCATTGCATCGCGTCCGAGGCGAATGGCCGGGTGATCGTGCCGGGCTCCTCGGTGCACTCGGCCAGGTAGTGGCACCGCTCGATGACGATTCGCGGCAGCGTCACGACGATTCGGTGAAGGTGATCTCCTGCGCGCCCTTCCACAGCACGAGCTCGCCGAGCTCCTTCAGCCGCTCGTTGCCCTCGTAGATCGTGGCGAAATGATTGCCGGCCAGCTGGCCGGCCTTGCTCGCGAACATCGTCGAGCCATAGGGAAACAGGATCTCGGTCTCGCTGACGCCGCCTGGGTAGAGCAGCAGGTGTCCCGGCGCCGGGTGGCTTGTGTGGTTCTCGTAGCCGAGGTCGAGCTGGAGGTCGCCGAGAGGAACCCAGCCTGCCTCGCCGCTCCAACGGGCCTGGATCAGCTGGCCTTTGAGGGGCAGCAATTTACGGAAGGCGGCGCAGCTCTTGGGTGCGCCCTCGGTTTCGAGGCGAGCCACGAATCGCAGGTCGCCGGCGACGATCTCGATCACATGGTCCTCGCGGGTTTGAGGTAGTCGACGATCTCCTCGCGCCCGTCCCACACGACGGTCGTGTGGGCGGGCTGCGTACGCGCCACGATCTTTCCCGCGCGCAGAACCAGCTTGCGTGGAGCGACCAGGCGGATGGCGTCCATCGCTGTCGGCGCCGCAAAGGCGCAAAGATCGGCGCGGCAGCCAGGCAGGAGCCCATAGCCGTCCAGGCCGAGAGCGCTGGCCGGGTTGAAGGTGATCATGTCGATGAGCGTGCGCAGCTCGGTATGGCCGGACATCTGGCCGTAATGGGCGAGCACGAACGCAGCCTGGAGCGGGTCGCCGTAGCCGAGCGGGTACCACGGGTCCATGACCGAGTCATGACCCACGCACACGTTGACGCCTGCCGCCAGCAGCTCCTTGACGCGGGTGTGACCTCGCCGGATCGGGTAGCCGTCGAAACGGCCCTGCAGCACCGAGTTGTCGAGCGGGTTCGTGACCATATGCATGCGGGCCCGCTTCAAGTTATTGATCAGCCGGTACGCATAGGCCGCGTTGTAGGAGTGCATCGCGGTGGTGTGGCTGGCCGTGACACGGCCGCCCATCCCGAGCCGGATGGTCTCGGCCGCCATCACCTCGACGAAGCGCGAGTGGTCGTCGTCCGTCTCATCGCAGTGGATGTCGACCCGCAGGCCCTTGTCGGCGGCCAGGGACATCGCGAATTTCACCGATCGCTCGCCGTATTCGCGCGTCAGCTCGAAGTGCGGTATGGCGCCCACCACGTCGACGCCCATGTCGACGGCCTTGCGCATGAGGTCCTCGCCGCCTTCGAAAGACATGATCCCCTGCTGCGGGAATGCGACCAGCTGGAGCGTCATCTGGTCACCGATCTCCTCACGCAGCTCTAGCAGGGCTCGGACGGCCCGCAGCTCCGGGTCGCACACGTCGACGTGGCTGCGCACGTGCTGGACGCCGTTGGCGAGCTGCCAGCGGAGGACGGTGCGGACCCGCCTCTTGACGTCGTCGACGGTCAGCTCTTTGACACGCTCGGCCCAGATGGCGATGCCCTCGAACAGGGAGCCGCTCTGGTTCTGCCTCGGCTCGCCGACCGTGAGCACCGCATCCAGGTGGATGTGGGGCTCGACCAGCGCCGGCGTGACCAGCGCGCCCCCAAGGTCGATGACCTGCCGGGCCTCGACTTCCGGCTCGGCTATCAACCCGTCCCGCACGCCGATCTCCCTGGTGTCGGTCTCCCCGGCGATTCGGGCGCCCTTCAGGAGCAAGTCGAGCATCGACGGGAGGCTAGCAGAGACCTAAACTTCCTGAACATATAGGGGCCCCCGCGAAATCGTAGATTTCGTGGGGTTTGACAGCCGGTTGGGTTTCATTGGGGGTAGGGCAATGCAAACAGCCGAGGAAGTCGAGAAACACGTACCCGTCAGGGAAGGCGAGTACGGGGAAGCGGTCGCCACCGTCGAACCGGGTGGCGTCGAATACATCGCCTTACGAGAAAGGCACGGCAAGCCGATCGACCTGTTCTGGACCTGGCTTTCGCCGAACCTCGAGTTCGCGACCATCTTCGTCGGCGTCCTTGGGATTGCCGTCTTCGGGCTGAGCTTCGGGGAGACGGCGATCGCGATCATCGTCGGCACCGCCCTGGGGTCGCTTACGCACGCCGCCCTCTCATCGTTCGGCCCGAAGTTCGGGGTTCCGATGATGGTGGAAAGCCGCGGCGCCTTCGGCTTTCTCGGCAACATCCTGCCGGCCGGCCTCAACGCGTTCACCGGTTCCATCGGCTGGTTCATCGTGAACAGCGTCAGCGGTGCGTTCGCGCTGCAGGCGCTGGCGCTTCTGATCAAGCTAGACGTCCCGTTCTGGCTAACGTTCCTTGTCATCGTGGTCGCCCAGGTGGCGATCGCGACCCTTGGCCACAACTTCATCCACTTTTTCGAAAGGTGGGCGCTGCCGCTCCTGGGAATCGTCTTCGCCGTCGCCGTCGTGTTCATCTTCAGCAAGGCCAACTACGGTGTCGCGGCGAACCCCGGGCCGGTCGGCCATTTCGGCGCCTTCACGCTCCTGTTCACGGCGACGTTCGGCTACGCGGCCGGATGGAACCCGTACGCGGCCGACTACACGCGATACCTGCCCCCAACCACCGACCGCAGGATGGTCGCCTTGTGGGCGGGCCTTGGTGTCTTCGTCTCCTGCGTCGTCCTCGAGCTGGCCGGCGCAGCCCTCGCGACCGTCGCCGGCACCAAGTGGGGCCCGACCGACATTCCCACGGTGCAGCTGCAGAAGGCGATGCCGGACTTCGTGTACTACCTCACGCTGCTGTGCATCGCCGTCGGCGCCGTCGCCGCCAACGCGATCAACATCTACAGCGGCACGATGTCCCTGGTCGCGCTGGGGGTCCGCGAATTGGGTCTGACCCTCCGCCAGCGCCGCGCCGCGCTCGCAGTGGCTGCGGGCGTCCTTGGATATCTGATCGGCGTCATCGGCCGGGCCGACGTCGGTCCCGGCAGCAAGTACGAATACTTCCTGCTCTTGATCAGCTACTGGATCGCGCCCTGGCTGGCGGTGGTCCTCGTCGACTACTGGCTCCGCCACGGCGATTACGGCGACGAGTCGATGTTCTACAACTCGAAATACCAGCGCTGGCAGGGGGTCGCCGCCATGGCGATCGGCCTTGCCGTGTCCGTGTTCTTCTTTTCGAACGTGTACTCCGTCTACATCGGACCGGTGCCGACCAACAACCCGCAGATCGGCGACATCACCTTCATCGTCGGCTTCGTGCTCACCGGGGTTCTCTATTACGTGTTTCAAATGGTGACGCGAAGCCAGAGCGCGGCCCGGTCTGCAGGCTCGCGGGCGCTGCGCTCGCGACGGTGGCAGGCACCAAGTGGGGACCGACGGACATCCCGACGGTCCAGCTCCAGGTCGCGATGCCCAACATCATTTACTACCTCACCCTCCTGTGCATCGCGATCGGCGCCGTGGCCGCCAACGCGATCAACATCTACAGCGGCACGATGTCTCTGGTCGCGGTCGGCATTCGCGAGATGGGGCTCACGCTCCGTCAGCGCCGCGCGCTGCTCGCGGTCGC
>DATNOD010000175.1:0-10882 GCA_035601515.1 Candidatus Eiseniibacteriota bacterium
GATTCGCTGGGTGATCGACCGACTTGCCGCCAACCCATGGGCGCGCGACGCGACGGTCACGACCTTCCAGCCACTGACCGATACGAGCTACATCCCATGCGTCAGCCTGCTCGACTTCTGGCTCGTCAAAGGCGAGCTACAGCTCGGCGTCTATGCTCACGCCATCGACTTTGGTACGAAGGGTTATGCGAATCTCATCGAGCTGGCGGCGCTACAAGCTCGCGTCGCCGGCGACGTCGGCGTCGGGGTCGGCACGCTGACGATGACGGTCAAGTCGGCCCACATCTATGAAACAGAGGTTGGCCTGATGCAAAGCATCGTCGCGGCGACACAGGCTTAACCAGCTTCAGTCGAAGTAGATTCCGCCATTCACGTCGATGACGTCGCCGGTCACATAGCTTGCCTCTTCGGAGGCCAGGAACAGTGCCGCGGCCGCGACATCTTCCGGTACTCCGCTTCGGCGCAGCGGCGCCGTGGCGCTGATGAGGCGATCGATCTCGCGCTCCTGTTGAGCGTCGAGTGCCTTGGTCGCGATCCCGGTAAGAATGAACCCAGGCGCGATCGCATTGCTGGTTATGCCATAAGGACCCAGCTCACGCGCCGCCGCTTGGCAGAGCCCAATTACACCCGCCTTGCTGGCGGCATAGTGGGCGGTCCCAATGATCCCCCCTCCCTGCTTGCCGGCGACGCTGGAGATCCAGATCACGCGCCCCCAGCGACGAGCCATCATTCCCGCGACAACAGCTTTAAGGCAAACGAAGCCTCCCCGAAGGTTGATTGCGAGCAGCCTGTCGAAGTCATCGGTCGAGAGCTCCCAAACTGGCATGCGCTGCGTTACGCCGGCGTTGTTGACGAGGATGTCGACGGGGCCGATCTCATGCACCGCGGCTTGAACCGAGTTCTCGTCAGCAACGTCCATCTGAATCGCTCGCGCTCCGGCTCCAATCGCCGCAGCGTTGCGGGTGGCGCCGTCGATGTCAATGTCGCCAAGCACGACCTTGGCTCCGGCCGTTGCCAAAGCGCGCGCGATCGCATTTCCCAGGCCAGTTGCTGAGCCCGCACCGGTGACCAAAGCAACCTTGCCGACGAGCGTCACACTTGACATCTTATGTGTCGCCTGCCATCAGCCTCACCCACTGCGACAGCGTTAGAACGGTGACGCAAGCACTACTCGACCGCCTGCGCGCGATCGTCGGTTCCGAGCACTTCCTCCAGGGTGAGCGCATGGACGAGTACGGTCATGACGCGACCTTCATGGAAGCCCCCGCACTCTGCGCCGTGCGGCCGGCAGACACCGAGCAGGTCGCCGCGGTTGTCCGCGAGTGCGCCGCCGAACGTGTGCCGGTCGTCGCGCGCGGTGGCGGCACCAGTCTGGTCGGCGGGCCGGTCCCCATCGCGGGGGGCGTCGTGGTCAGCCTCGAGCGGCTAACCAGGCTCGAGGTCGATGGGCCCAACACGGTTGCCACCGCCGGCGCGGGCGTCATAACGGCCGCCCTGGACCGGGCCGCCAACGAGCACGGTCTCATGTATCCGCCCGACCCGGCCAGTATCGAGATGTCGACCATCGGAGGAAACGTGGCCTGCAACTCGGGCGGCATGCGATGCATCAAATACGGCGTCACCGCCGATTACGTGATCGGCGCAACTGTGGTCCTGGCCGACGGGCGCGTCATGCGGCTCGGCGGCAAGCTCCGCAAACGCGCTTCGGGTTATCGGCTGCTGCAACTCTTCATCGGCTCCGAGGGAACGCTGGGCATCATCACCGAAGTAATCGTCAAGCTGGTGCCGCTGCCGCGATTCCGCGCCACGGCGATGGTCGGCTTCGCGAGTCTCGAGGATGCGGGGTTGGCCGTCTCGCGATCCCTGGCCGCGGGCCACTTTCCTGCCGCGATCGAGATCCTCGACCGCGGCTCGCTGGAGCTGGTGCGCGACAAGCTACCGCCCGGTTTCGAGCCACACCTTGAAGCTGTTCTTATCGTCGAGCTGGATGGCAACGACGAGGAGTTCGTGCAGCTCGACCTGATGCGAATGGTCGAGGTGCTGGACGGCAGTGACAATCGCATCGCGCAGTCATCGCTCGAACGCGACAAGCTATGGGACGCGCGACGATCATTCGGGAAGGTACTGATGGCGATGCCGAAGAACTTCTTTGCCGAAGATGTGGCGGTCCCGATCGCGGAGGTCCCCGAGATGATCCGCCGCGTTCACGAGCTGGCGCGCCAGACGGGTCTTCGCATAGTCACCGTCGGTCACGCCGGTGATGGCAACCTCCACCCCACGATCCTCTTCACAGACGACCAGCGTCACCTGGTCAGCCACGCGGCGGCTCAGATCTTTCGGGACGCGCTGTCGCTTGGCGGCTCGGTCTCAGCCGAGCACGGCCTGGGCGCTCTCAAGCGCGACTTCGCCGAGCGCGAGCACGGATCGATCGCGATCGAGCTGATGAAACAGATGAAGGCGGTGCTCGATCCGCACGGCATCCTCAACCCGCACAAGATATTTCCGGAACAGCCCGCCGACGACGAGTTTCTGAACGCGATGCCGGGCTGGATACCCGATCCCAATCGCCGCCCGCGAAGAGCCGAGCTGGGGCTATGACCGACAGGCTTTCAATCCTCACGCCCGATGGAAAGCTGGTCGACGGCGCAAAGCAGAGCATGACCGACACAGCTCTGATCGAGGCCCTGCGTTGGATGCTGATGTCGCGGATCTACGACGAGCGCGCTACAGCGCTGCAGCGCCAAGGCCTCTACGGCGTCTTCTCCCCCGCGCTTGGTCAGGAGGCGTCTGTTGTCGGCTCCACCATGGCTCTCGATCCCGCAAGAGATTGGATCGTGCCGCAATATCGCGAGCTCGTTGCCCTCGTGCGGCACGGCTACCCGCTAGAGCGTCTGGCTGCGGTGGGAATGGGACGAGTCACGGAAGCGGCGCGAATCCCAGATGGAGTCAACGTTCTTCCGAATCAAGTCGCGCTCGCCACTCAGCTTCCACATGCGACCGGCCTTGCATGGGGCCTGAAGCTCCAGAAGAAGGACTCGGTTGTGATGACCTACGTCGGCGACGGCGGGTCGTCAGAAGGCGACTTCCACGAAGGGCTCAATCTCGCCGGAGTGCAGCGAGCGCCGGTGGTCTTTTTTCTGTCGAACAACCAGTGGGCGATTTCGACCCCGAGGCGCGTGCAGTCGGCCACGCCGAGCTTCGCCCTGCGGGCAGCCGGTTATGGGTTCCCCGGTGTCGAGGTCGACGGCAATGACGTGTTGGCGGTGTACTCCGCCGCCAGCGAAGCTGTCGAGCGTGCGCGAGCAGGCGAAGGTCCGACCTTGATCGAGTCGGTCACGTATCGGATGAGCTTTCACAACACGACTGACAACCCATCGCTGTACGAGGATCCGAAACAGCGGGACGATGCCAGCCGGCGCGATCCAATCGATCGGGTCGTCAGATATCTGACGCGGAGGGCGCTGTGGGACAAAGAGCGCGACAAAGAAACTCGAGCGAGTGTTCGTGCGGAGGTTGACGCGGCGCTAGAGAAGGCGGCCGCGTTCCCGGTCGTCACACCAAACCAGCTCTTCGACCACATCTATTCAGAGCTGCCCGAGCGTCTGCGCCGGCAGCGCGAAGAACTCTCGAGTGATGGGAGCCAAGCGTGACCCAGCGCAATGTTCTCGAGGCCATCAACAACGCGCTCGATGAGGAGATGTCAAGGGATCCCAGAGTCATGGTCCTGGGACTGGATGTTGGAAAACTGGGAGGCGTCTTCCGCGCGACATCGGGTCTCCTGGAGAAGCATGGCGCAGAGCGCGTGGTCGATACGCCCCTCGCTGAGGCAAGCATCATCGGCGCTTCATTGGGTCTCGCCATCTCCGGCATGGTGCCAGTCGCGGAGATTCAGTTTCTCGGCTTCACGGCGCAAGCCTTCCATCAGATCGGCCCCCAGCTGGCGCGGTACCGCGCGCGCTCGAGAGGCCGATACCACTGCCAGGTGACAATTCGGGCCCCGTTTGGCGGTGGAATCCACAGCCCCGAGTTCCACTCCGACGCGGTAGAGGCCCAGTTCGTTCAGTCACCAGGAATCAAGGTCGTGATGCCGTCAAATCCATATGACGCCAAGGGTTTGCTGATTGAGGCCATTCGGGATCCCGATCCGGTCCTCTTCTGCGAGCCCGATCGCCTCTACCGGCTAGGCAGGATGGAAGTGCCGGACGCCGCTTACACGATTCCCTTTGGGAAGGCGGCCATCGTCCGCGAAGGGCAGGACATCACCCTCGTCGCCTGGAGCGCTGCAGTCGAATCGTGCTTGATGGCAGCGGAGCAGCTCGCCGACGAAGGGATCTCAGCGACAGTCGTCGACCTGAGAACCCTGGTTCCATTCGACGTCGATACGGTTGTCGGCGCGGTCGCGAAGACCGGCCGATGCGTTGTCGTGCACGAAGCCCCATTGAGCGCCGGATTTGGTGCCGAGGTCGCTGCGACGCTGGCGAGCGAGGCTTTCTATGACCTCGACGCGCCTATTGCGCGCGTGACCTCCTGGGACGTGCCCTACCCCGCCGCGCCGCTCGAGGGCTGGTACCTTCCGTCGGTCGAGCGAGTGGTAGCAGCGGCTCGCCGGACGGCCGGGGCTTGAGTTTGCAACTGTGAGCCGGCACCCAGGAAGTCGACGTCGTTTGGCCGATCTGTCCGGCACGAGTCCGGATCGGCTGTCGGGCATCTCAGATGGAATCTTTTCGGTGGGCATGACACTGCTCGTCCTCGGGCTCGTGGTCCCTACGTTGAACGGATTGGCGACAACGGAGGGCCAACTGTGGGATGCGGTGCGAAGGCTTGGTCCGAACATCCTCGTCTATACGACGAGCTTCATGACACTCGGGATCTTCTGGTTAGGACAGGGCACCCAGCTCGGTCAGCTCGGCCGCAGCAATCGCCACTTCGTCTGGATCCACCTTGCGTTTTTGTTCGCGGTCACCATGGTTCCGTTCTCGACATTGCTGCTGGCTCGTTACTACTGGCTCAGGGTCGCACTGATCGAATACTGGCTCAACATCGTCCTGCTCGGGGCAGCCCTGTTTGCGGGTCTCGAGTATGGTCTCCGCGCGCACCTCTTCAAGGAAGAGACCACCCATGACCTCGCGGTGCTCATGCGCGGACGCATTCTGATCGCACAGTCCCTCTACGCCGGCGCGACTCTGCTATGCGTGATATTTCCTACATGGGTGAGCATCGCTCTGATCATCCTGATCCAGATCAACTACGTACTTGCACCTCGGATCCCGATCCTGGGCCGTTTTTGACGACACCGATGAATTCCGGGCGCCCGCGGAGTCTGTATGTGCGAAACCCAACTTCTCTCTGCTTGAAGGAGCATGACAATGAGCACCGATCGGACCACGCACGCGACGGGCACGGGCCAGTACGCCGAGGTCAACGGGATCAATCTTTACTACGAGACTCATGGGAGCGGGCGGCCGCTCATCCTGCTGCATGGCGGTCTCGGGTCGGGCGAGATGTTCGAACCTGTCGTACCTCAACTGGCGGAAAGCCATCAGGTCGTCACCGTCGATCTGCAGGGACACGGCCGCACCGCTGACATCGATCGACCACTCGACGCCGTGCTGATGGCCGGCGATATCGCGGCTCTTATCGACCACCTCAAGCTGGCCAAGCCGGACGTGGTGGGCTATTCGCTTGGCGGTGGGGTCGCGTTCCACACGGCGGCCAAGTACCCGGCCAAGGTCCGGCGGCTCGTCATGGTCTCAGCGAACATACGGCCCGACGCAATCTATGCCGAGATGCGGGCGCAGCAAGGGCAGGTCAACGCGGCGGCCGTCGAATTCATGAAAGACACGCCCATGTATCAGCTGTACCAGCGAGTCGCGCCACGGCCCCAGGACTTCCCGCGGCTGCTTGACAAGATCGGCGAAGCGATGTCCAAGGACTTCGACTTCACAGAGGAGGTCCGCGGTCTCCAGGTGCCTACACTGGTGGTCGCCGCCGACGCTGACATGGCTCCGCCGGGCCACTACGTCGAAGTGTTCAAACTGCTGGACGGCGGTCTCCGCGATGGAGGCTGGATGGGCGAGGGGCGGCCGAACGGCGGTCACGCACTCGCAATCCTTCCGGGCCTCACCCACTACAACATCTTCAGCTCGCCGCTGTTCGCGTCGGCCACCCTCGCCTTCCTCGACGAGCAGCCTGTTTGAAACCTAGACCTCCCTGTGAACGCCGGTGGTCGCAAGCGACTCTCTGACCAGCGGCATCACTCTGGTCGCGTAGAGCTCGATGCTGCGCATCATCCTCGAGTGCGGCAGCGTGCCGTTGCTGTACTTCATGTCGAATCGTGAGATACCAAGCACCTTGACCGTATCGACGATCTTGGCGGCAACAGTTTTCGGTGCTCCAACGAAAAGTGCGCCATCCGGACCGGCCGACGCGTCGAACTGCGCACGTGTCATGGGAGGCCACCCGCGTTCCCCGCCGATGCGCGCGTGCATTGCCGAGTAGTGCGGCCACAATTCCTCGCCCGCGCGCTCGTCCGACTCAGCGATATATCCGGGTGAGTGAACAGCGACGGGGCGCTCGGAGTGTCCAAACTCGGCGAGTGCCCGGTGGTAGAGCTCTACGTATGGCGCGAAGCGTCGAGGCGGACCGCCGATGATCGCAAGCACAAGCGGAAAACCGTAGCGCGCCGCCCGTACGACGGACTCTGGGCTCCCGCCAACGCCGACCCAAGCGCGCAGTGATCCGGACGCCGTCGTCGGATAGGCGCGCTGGCCAGTCAGCGGCGGACGGGTCGTTCCGGACCAATTCACGGGTCCTTCCTTGAGTAGCTCGGCGAAGAGCTGGAGCTTCTCCTCAAACAACACGTCGTAGTCGTCAAGCTGATATCCGAAGAGGGGAAAAGACTCGGTGAATGACCCGCGGCCGAGGATGATCTCGGCGCGTCCGTCGGACACCGCATCCAGGGTGGCGAACCGCTCGTATACCCGAACGGGGTCGTCGGTGCTCAGCACCGTCACCGCCGAGCCGAGATGGATGCGCTGCGTACGCGCAGCGATTGCGGCGAGCACAACCTCTGGCGCAGAGATGGCCAGGTCCGGACGGTGATGCTCGCCCACGCCTATGAAGTCGACGCCGAGCTGGTCTGCGAGGACGGCCTCCTCGACGACATTGCGTATTACGCGCGGCTGCGGCAGCACGCTTCCATCGTCGTCTACGGTCACATCACCAAAGGTGTCGAGCCCGAGTTCAACCCGTTCCATCACAGACCCGAACGTACAGGATTGGCCACCGATTGCCGTGTCTTCCTCCGGAAGGAACCCGATTCTCGGTAACCTCCTTTCGATGGATGTCACCGAGAGCAACTTCGATGCGGCGGTTCTCGACCGCTCCCACTCCCTGCCCGTGGTGGTCGACTTCTGGGCTGACTGGTGCGCGCCCTGCCGGCAGTTGGGCCCCATCCTGGAGCGCGAGGCTTCGAAGCGATCCGGAAGGCTGGAGCTTGTAAAGATCGATGTCGATGCCAACCAGGCCATTTCGCGGTCCTACGGGATTCAAAGCATTCCCGCGGTCAAGGCCTTTCATAAAGGCCGAGTCGTGGCTGAGTTCGTGGGTGCCCAACCGGCGGTTGCAGTGGAACGCTTTCTCGATTCACTTCTCCCGTCCGAAGCGGACGTGCTGGCACAGAGGGGCGATGAGGAGTCGCTGCGCGGGGCCCTGGCGCTCGAGCCGTGGCACGCAGATGCCGCCATCCAGCTGGCCCGGATTCTCCACGGCCGCGGGCAGAAAGATGAAGCCCTCGAGGTCCTCGGAAACGTTCGCGGAAGCTTCGCGGCCGGCGGGCTGGCTGCGCGGATCCGGCTCGAGCGGATGGCGGCAGTGGATCTGAGTGGGGCATTCGCGGCAATCGACGCTGGCGACAACAAACATGCGATTGATGTGCTGATCGAGGCGATTCCCAGGGCCCGCAGCTCGCGCGATGAGATTCGCCGCATAGTCGTGGGCATCCTTGACGAACTGGGCCATGATGATCCGCTCGCGGCAGAATCGCGGACGAGGTTGGCCTCGGCCCTCTACTAGCTGCCTTGAGCTTCGCTGGCTGCGACCCTGAACACGACGCGGTTCGCCGACGGGTCCACTGCGGCGAAGCCGTGGTCTTCCTCGGCGACTCGAATCTGGGCACGCTCGAGGCGGCCGACCACATCTTCGAGATCGGACTTAGTCGGAAGCTCGACTGTGAAGCGGCGGAGACCCGCCGATCCCGTCGGCGCCGGTCGAGCGCCCCGTCCAGCCCACTCGTTCAGACCGAGGTGGTGATGGTAGCCACCCGCCGAGACGAAGCCCACGCCTGGGACGTGGCCCATGATGTCGAAGCCGACGAGGTCGTGGTAGAACCGCAGCGCCTCATCGACATCCGACACGTGGAGGTGGATGTGGCCCATCTTCGTTCCATCAGGCATTGGCGCATCGAGGGGATCGCCAGGCTGGAGGTGAGTGAACAGCTCCTCCAGGTCGATCGGGTCACGACCTGAACGTTCTCGACCGTCCTTGTCGTGGGCGACAAAGGTTCCGTTCGCGAAGCCCAGTGTCCCGTCTTCTGGCGACTCCGTGTAAATCTCGATCCCGTTGCCGTCCGGATCCCAAAGGTAGTTCGCCTTGGTCATCACGTGGTCTGTCGGGTACTGGTCCCACTGCAGGCGCGCAAGCCTGCCGATGACGCGCGCGAGCTCGCGCCGGTCTGGGACAACGATCGCAAAGTGGTACAGCCCAGAGGTTCGTGGAACGACCCGCCGCCGCGCGCCGGGATGCAGAACCAGGAGCTCGCGGCCGGCGGCGGCCATGCGGACCTCGGGCCCATCGCCAGGCACCGGCGCGAGGCCGACGTAGTCGCGGTAGAAGCGCAGGGCGCGATCGGCGTCCGTGACGGTGAGGTCGACCGCGCCCATACCGGTGGCCGTGGCGATCGACTGGGCTTTCATCTCAGTGCCCAATGCTATTGACTCCGATCAGAAGGGATATGGACCGAAGCGGGCGATGGCGACCACCGCGGCCAGGACGAGGAGTACCAGGTTGACAGCCACCATCTGTGGCTCGCGGCGGCGCACGTGGGTCGCGATGGCGCCACCCATCAAAAGGATCAGGCCTACGGCGGCAAGGGGCGTCAGAAAGGTGGCGATATGCAGCACTGGCGGGACGATCAGGCCGACTGCAGCCAAGAGTTCGAGGGTGCCGATGCCTTTCACCTGGCTGTCGCTGAAGTCCGCGACGTAAGGCAATCGGCCGACCAAAGCGAGGCGTGGGCGCGCCAACTTGGTGATACCTGATCCCAGAAACGTGATGCCCAGCAGTATCTGGATGATCCAGAGGACGATGTTCATGGGAACCTC
This sequence comes from Candidatus Eiseniibacteriota bacterium, assembly GCA_035601515.1. Taxonomy (GTDB): domain Bacteria; phylum Chloroflexota; class Dormibacteria; order Dormibacterales; family Dormibacteraceae; genus UBA10449. The sequence goes on from DATNOD010000175.1 coordinate 9,381, forward strand.
CCTTCAAGTTGAAGCTTCAAGTTGATAGACTAGAAGCACTTGAAGCGTCAACTTATTCCAGGCAAGGATCGCGGCACCTCATCAGCCCAGCCGCTGCAATCGCTGCACCATCGCGAGTGGAGCGCCTGGCTACAGCTCGTCACCACACCTTCACCCTCCTACCGGCAGCCCTCGACTCCCAGCTGCAACGAGACGCCGGGATGAGCCACTTCGAGTTCGGGGTCATGGTTGCGCTTTCGCGTCAGCGGAACCGGCGGCTTCAACTCAAAGATCTGGCCGTGCTCGCCAACGGCTCCCTGTCTCGCCTATCGCAGTAATGTCGCGACTGGAGGCGCGGGCGTGGGTAAACCGGACGAGCGGGACAAGAGGTCGCGCAACCTACGCACAGCTGACCGATAAGGGCTACCAAAAGTTGATGGAGGCGGAGCCGATCCACCTCCGGGAGGTCCGTCGCCTGGTATTCGACGTGCTGACGCCGGAGGAGGTGAAAGCGCTGAAGCAAGTAACCGGTCGCATTAATGCCGGTCTGCTAGGAGAAGAAATCACCTTCGGCGCGCTGGCGCGGCGGACGCGGGAGCGGTCGACGCGCCAATCAAGCTAGCTCAGACGCCCAGGATTCGGTGCAGCACCTCGCTGTCTCGAGCCCGAGCGGCCGGAAGGACCTCGACGATGCGGCCCTTCTCGATGAAGGCGGCGCGATCGGCGACGCGCAGGGCCATCTGGTGATTCTGTTCGGCCAGGAGGATTGACACCCCGGTCGACTTGAGCGTCCTCAGCAGCGTCCCGATCGCCTGCACCAGTACAGGCGCAAGCCCTTCCGTCGGTTCGTCGAGCAGCAGCACGCGCGGATTGCTCACAAGCGCGCGCCCGACGGCCAGCATCTGACGCTCCCCGCCCGAGAGGCCACCCGCGAGGTTGTTCTTCAAGGGTTCGAGCTTGGGAAACAGCTCCCAGATCCGCTTCTTCGTCCAGCTGCGATCGCTGCCGTTGGGGTGGGATGCGATCTCGAGGTTCTCGTCCACGGTCAGGTTCTGGAAGCAGCGCGCGCCCGAGGGCACGTAGGCGATGCCTCCCCTGGTTCGGCGGTGGGCGGGCCAGCCGCTCATGTCGCGATCTCCGACGCTGACCTTTCCCGAAGCCCCTGGGAGGAGCCCGACGATGCCCCGAATTGTGGTCGTCTTCCCCGCGCCGTTCCGGCCCAAGACCGCAAGCAGCTCGCCATCTCCAACCTCGAGGCTGAAGTCGAAAACTACATGGCTCTTGCCGTAACGAACGTTCAAGCCCTCGACTTTGAGCACGGCTAAGCCCCGAGCTCCTCTTGCTCGAGCTCACCCAGGTAAACCTTTTGCACATCAGGATTCCGCCGAATCTGTTCGGGCGTGCCGGCGGTCAGGACACGGCCCTGGTGCATGACCGTGACCGTGCGAGCTGTGCTGAAGACGACCGACATGTCGTGCTCGCAGAAGAGCAATGTCAGGTGCCGCTCAGTGGCCAGCCGCCGC
>DATNOD010000176.1:0-8091 GCA_035601515.1 Candidatus Eiseniibacteriota bacterium
GGCACCAGGCGGTCCAGGCGCGCCCCCAATGTGGGGACCGGGGCGCAAGATGGCATTCGGAGCGGCGCCTGGTCCGAGGAGCAAGCTCTGGTACACGCTCGCCGACGGCGCCCTCAGCGAAGTCTTCTTTCCGACCATCGATCGTGTCGCGCTGCACGAGCTTCGCTTCTTCGCCTCAGCCGCCGGAGCGCCTCCCGTCGATGACTCGGGCGACGGCCAGCACCGCGTCACCTGGCTCGCGCCTGGCATCCCGGCGTTCACCGTCGACAGCACTCACCACGAATACCGACTGACCAAGGAGTTCTTCACCGACCCGGACGAGAACGCGCTGCTCATCGCGGCCACCTTCACGCCCGAGCTCCCCGATGTGCGCCTCTACATACAGGCCTCGGCGCACTGGCAGCCTGGAAGCGAGGGCAATTTCGGACAGGTCCTGGACACTCATCCACCCGCCCTTCTCCTGCGCCAGCAGGACGTGTGGATTTGCATCGTCGGTCCCTTCAGCCGAGCCACCGTCGGCTACTACCGCAGCTCTGACCTGCAGATCGATCTCCACGACGGCGATGGCTACCTCACCACCACGTATGAGCGCGCTGGACCCGGCAACGTCGCGGCAGGAGCCGAGATCGGAATTCGCGCCGGGTCGTTTCAGATCGCGATCGGTTTCGCCCACACAAGAGCTGACGCCGAAGAGGTTGCCCGCACAGCACTCCAAAAGGGATCCGGCAACGTCCGCCACGCATTCGAACGCGCGTGGCGGTCCCTGCCCGACCTCCCGCCCGCGCTCGCCAAGGTGAGTGGGGACGAAGGGTCGCTAGCCCAGGCTTCGCTGGCCGTCCTTCGCTGCCTCGAAGACAAGTCGCATGCCGGCGCATTCATCGCCTCACCCGCCGCTCCTTGGGGCGAGTCCAATCACAACGGCAACCAGATCTACCACCTCGTTTGGCCGCGCGACCTATGTCGTATCGCCACAGCGCTGCTCGACGCGGGCGACCAGGCGGCGGCGCTGCGAGCGTTTCGCCACCTGCAATCACGCCAGCGCGCCGACGGAGCGTGGTTCCAGAACTGGTTCATGGACGGTACCCCGCACTGGACTTCGACCGAGCTCGACCAGGTCGCGCTGCCGATCCTGCTCGCCTGGCGCCTGGGAGTAGCGGGCTGCCTGGACCACGACCCGTACCCGGTCATGGTCCGACCCGCCGCGCAGTTCATCATCCGCGAGGGTCCGCTCACACAGCTCGACCGCTGGGAGGATCTCGGCGGCCTCTCGCCCTCGACCCTGGCGGCATGCATCGCCGCGCTCATCGTGTCGGCTGAGTTTGCGCACGAGGCCGGCGAGCACGTCGCCGCGAGCCATCTGCGCGCGGTGGCGGACTACTGGAACGATCGCGTCGAGACCTGGTGCTCGACGCCGGGCGGCCAGTACTTGCGGCTCGCCGGCGACCCCGACCACCGCCCGACCGAAGGGGCGATCGCGCCCGAGTTCCTCGAGCTGGTCAGGTACGGGCTGCGCAGACCCAAGGACGAGCGCATTCTCCGTAGCTTGCAGGGCGTCGACTCGAACCTCAAAGCCAGCCTGCCCGCCGGCCCCTCGTGGCGCCGCTACGTGAGCGACCGTTACGGCGAGCACGACGACGGATCGCCATGGGACGGAGGCGGCAAGGGCCGCCCGTGGCCGGTGCTCACCGGCGAACGCGCACGCCACTTCTTCTCGATGGGCCTACCCGCCGCCGAGATGGTGCGTTCGCTGGAGGGGTTCGCGGGCCCGGGCTTGATGCTGCCGGAACAGGTGTGGGACGGCCCCGACATACCGAGCCGGGGGCTTACTTTCGGAAAGGCCACAGGCAGCGTTTCGCCGTTGGGCTGGGCCCACGCCGAATATCTCGAGCTTCTCGTGACCATCGCCCTCGCCGGCTTCCCGGACATCGTCCTACCCGCGCGCCGTCGTTACACCGAAGGCTCACCTCAGGAGCCCGCATTCGTCTGGTCGCACAAGCACCAGATCACACACATCGCCGCCGGCCGGAGACTACGCGTGCAGCTGCCCAGGCCGGGGTCGGTGCACTACACGTTCGATGAATGGAAGACGTTTGCCGAAGCCGAAGCCATCGACACCACGCTAGGCGTCTGGGTCGCCGAGATCCCGTCCAACAAGCTCCCATCCGGCTCGCAGCTGGCCTGGACGGCGCACTACGTCACCGGCTGGGAGGGCAAGAACTACGACCTGACCGTCGACTGAAAACGACGGACTAGCGCTCGTCCGGCGGCTCCAGGTCGTCGAGCCGCAGCTCCTTGCCGGCGTCTTCGTCGAACTGGCTGTGCAGCTCGCCGCAGTCGGCGCAGCGGTAGTACTCGCCGACAAATCCCTTGTGCCAGACCGCGTAACTGACGACGCCAGGCTCCTCGACCAGGATCTCCTGCTCGAGCCGGTAGATGACCTGCTCCCAGCCGCCCGCCTCGATGGCGTCGTCGAGGATCACCAAGCAATAAGGATGTGGTTCGCCCCAAACCACCGTCACCTCGCCCCGCCGCTCGTCGTCTGTGTTGACGATCGACCAAGCCTCCGCGGCCTGTCCGCGGGTGCTCCGCACCAGTCGCAGCGGAGCCCAGAAGCGCTCGGCCAACTCGCGCTCAGCCTTGTCGTGCTCGGCTTGGGCCTCCTGGAAGGCGCTCCACATCCGCAGCAAGTGATTGCGGAACCTGTGGTAAGTCGGAAGCAGCTTGGGCTGCTGCTTGGTCGAGCCGATGAGCTGCTCGAAAGCATGCTCGAAGGCCGATTCCACACGCTCTTGCCGGTCGGCGACGTCAGGCGCCCAGGCCTCGTCCTCGGACAACCGCATGCTCTCGTTGAGCACGATCTCGAAGTCGAGCCAGTCGTCCCCGAACTCGGGCACGAACACGCTCTCAACCAGGTCGGCCAACCGGTGCTCTTCGAGCAGCGCCGGCGTGACCTTGCCACGCGCTTCCGGCCAGCCCTTCCAGCCCATGACGTTGTGGATCCAATAGTCGAAGATCGTGACTCCGTACTGCAGGGCCGCGGGAGAGCTCCAGATGCCGGACGGCCAGGTCCGCTTGCCGGTGCGGACCTTGTTGTACAGGGCAATTACCTGTTCTTCGTCGAGATATTCGGTTTCCATGGGCGTCCACCACTATAGGAATAACCGCAGAGCGACCCTGGGTATAGTGAGTTGCAGATGGCCCAGGCAAAGGGTTTCACGCCCGATCAAGTCGCCCGGTACGCCCGGCACCTCATCCTCCCAGAGGTTGGGGGCGCCGGCCAGCGAAAGCTGCTGTCTTCCAGCGTCCTGCTGTTGGGCGCCGGCGGCCTCGGCTCGCCCGCGGGCATGTACCTGGCTGCGGCCGGTGTCGGCAAGATCGGCGTGGTCGACTTCGACCGGGTCGACGCCTCCAACCTCCAGCGCCAGCTCCTCCATGGGACCGATGACATCGGCCGACTCAAGGTGGACTCGGCGGCTGACACGCTGCGCAACCTGAACCCCGACGTCGAGGTGGTACCGATCGACGAGCACCTCAACTCGGAGACGGCGATGCGCATCTTCGCCCCCTACGACATCATCGTCGACGGCACCGACAACTTCCCCACCCGCTACCTCGCCAACGATGCTGCTCATTTCTTGGCCAAGCCGTTGGTACACGGCAGCATCCTGCGTTTCGAGGGCCGGCTCGCTATGTTCGATTCAGCGAAGGGGACCGGCTGCTATCGCTGTCTCTTCCCAGAGCCGCCGCCGCCAGGCGAGGTGCAGAGCTGCGCCGAGGCCGGCGTGTTCGGAGTTCTGCCCGGAATCATCGGCAGCATGATGGCGTTCGAGACGATCAAGTACCTGCTGAACATCGGCCGCCCGATGATCGGGCGCTACCTGCTGTTCGAGGGCGAGGACATGAGCTTCCGCGAGCTCAAGCTTCCCCACAGCAAGAGCTGCCCGCTGTGTGGCGATAACCCCACCGTGACCGGGCTCATCGACTACGAAGCCTGGTGTGGCACGGCCGCGATGGAGCCCTCCGAAGCCCAAGCGGTCTAATCTTCGAAGCTGGAAATGATCCAGCTCGACCGGCACGATGCGACCAGGCTCGAGAACGCGCGCGTCATCGTGCGCGGAATGTCGTCCGCGCTCATCGCGTACTCGGGAGGCGTCGACTCATCGCTGCTCCTGAAGCTGGCACTGGATGAGCTCGGTGACCGCGCGGTGGCCGTGCTGGCCAGCTCGCCGGCCTATCCCGAGTCGGAACAACAGGAGGCGCGCGAGCTGGCACAACAGCTGGGCGCGCGGCTGGTCGAAGTTTCCACCGCCGAGGTCGAGCTGGACGCATACCGACGCAACAACCCGGATCGCTGTTTCCATTGCAAGGAAGAGCTCTTCGAAACGCTCGAGCCGGTGCGGCGCGACCTTGGTCTCGACCACATCGCTTACGGCGCGACGGCCGACGACGCCGGTGATCACCGGCCAGGCCACGGCTCGGCGGTGCGGCGAGGCATCCGCTTTCCGCTCCTCGAAGCCGGGATGGGAAAGGCGGAGATCCGCGCCGCTGCTCGCGGACTGGGCCTGCGCAACTGGAACAAGCCGTCGTTCGCCTGCCTCTCGTCGCGCATCCCTCACGGGACCGAGGTGACGGTGGAAGCGTTGCGTCAGATCGAAGCGGCTGAGGCGGCCATCAAAGCCCTCGGCTTCAGACAGGTGCGCGTGCGTCATCACGGCGATGTCGCCCGCATAGAGGTCGAGCCCGAAGAGATCGCTCGCCTGGTGTCCGAACGCGAAAGTGTGGTCGCCGCGCTGCAGGCGGCGGGCTACCGGTTCGTGTCGCTCGACCTCGAGGGCTACGCGACCGGAAGCTTGAACCGGACCTGGAAGAACGCACGTCTAGTCGCCGAGTAGTTCTCAGCCTCGACGAGGGGACCACGGGGGCGACCTCCGTAGCCGTCGGCATGGACGGGAACGTGATCGGCAAGGGCTACAAGGAGATCACGCAGCATTTCCCGCAGCCGGGCTGGGTCGAGCATGACGCCGACGAGATATGGGCGGCCGTGCAGGACAGCGCACGTCAGGCGCTCGCCGCCGCCGGCGCTGCGCCGAGCGATGTCGTCGCGATCGGGATTACCAACCAGCGTGAGACGCTCGTGGTGTGGGATCGGCGCACGCTGAAGCCGCTCACTCGCGCGATCGTTTGGCAGGACCGCCGCACGGCCGCCGATTGCGTGCGGTTGCGGGATGGCGGTCACGAAGACCGCGTGCGCGCGGTCACCGGGCTGGTGATCGATCCCTACTTCACCGCCACCAAGCTGGCCTGGGTGCTTCGCCACGTCCCCGGCGCGAAGGACGCCGCCGTCGGGACGGTCGACAGCTGGCTGGTCGCGCGCCTGTCAGCCGGCCGCGATCACGTGACCGACGCCTCGAATGCCTCCCGCACGATGCTCTTCGACATCGGGCGCGGCGAATGGAGCCAGGAGATGGCCGATCTCTTCGGGGTCTCGCTTGCCAACCTCCCCGAGGTGCGCGATTCCAGCGGGCCGATATCGACGAGCGTTTCCGAGGCCTTCGGGGGGGTCGAGGCGCCCATCACGGGAATCGCGGGCGACCAGCAAGCGGCGCTGTTTGGCCAGGCGTGCACCACGGTCGGTATGGCCAAGAACACGTACGGCACTGGATCCTTCGTGCTCGCGCAGACGGGCGCGGATCGGGTGGCGTCGAAGTCGGGAATGCTGACCACGGTGGCGTGGCGCCGGTCTGGGCGGCTCAGCTACGCCCTCGAGGGCGCAATCTTCATCACCGGCGCGGCCCTGCAGTGGCTCCGCGACGGCCTCGGTTTGATCGGCAGCGCAGCGGAAGCCGGCCCGCTGGCATCGTCGGTTCCCGACGCCGGAGGTGTGTTAATGGTGCCCGCTTTCGTCGGCCTGGGCGCGCCCTACTGGGATCCGTTCGCGCGGGGCACCATCGTCGGATTGACAAGGGGGAGCGGACGCGCGCAGATGGTGCGGTCAGCCGTGGAAGCGATGGCTTACCAGACCGTCGACGTGGTCGAAGCCATGCAGGGCGACATCGGCCGGCCCCTGAAGGAGCTGCGCGTGGATGGCGGCGCCGCGGTTATGGACGTGCTCTGTCAGTTCCAGGCCGACCTGCTGGGAATCCCGGTGAGGCGTCCGCGGCTGACCGAGACCACCGCCCTGGGCGCTGCGTTTCTAGCCGGGCTCGGGGCGGGCGTCTGGACCGACGCCGACCTCGAGGGCCTGTGGAAGCTCGACCGGGAGTTCGTACCGGTCATGTCCAGGGACCAGGCCGAGGGCCTGCAATCGCAATGGCGGCGCGCTGTGGAACGGAGTCGGAGCTGGTCCCTACCCGATAATCAGTAGCTTGAGCTCGAACGGGACGCACCCACGCAGAGGACGGCAGCGGATCCTCTATGCCGAGGAGCTCTGGCGCTGGCAGCGGTTTTACGCCGGCCTGCTGGTCGTCGTCGGCGTCATCGCGATCGGGGTCGTCCTCTACTCCCACCAGCCTCTCACCTCGGGCAACATCATCTGGCTCTTCTACGCTCCGGTCGGGCTGGTGCTGGGCGGCGCGTTCCTCATCTATCGATGGCGGAGCTTCGTCGAGCCGATGGACGCAGGGCTCAAAGTCTCGACCCTGTTCTCCAATGTCTTGATCGAGTACGAGAACATTCGCATGGTGAAGGTGCAGCCGCTCAAGGTCGCCTTCCAGGATTCTCGGCGCTCAAAGGTGGCGCGGATCATGAAACCGCTGCTCGAGAAGCCGGCGCTATTTGTTCGCGTTCGCGGAGACGATGAGCAGCTAGCCACGATCAAGAAGCGCCTGGGTTCGCGCCTCTTTTACGAAGACACGATCGCCATGCCGATACCCGATGCGGACGCCGCCTCGTGGGAGATCACAGCGAAGCTGCCGTATCGGATGGGACAGAACCTTGGGGGAGGCCGGCGTCGAAAGCGGCGCCGCTGATCGATGACCGGGCCGATGTCCTAGACAGGACGCCGCTGGGGTCTGCGGAGGTCGAAGGTCCGGCGCAGACCGCCTACTTCGATCGCTGGGATGCGGTGGCGCTCCTCGCGTTCACGGTCGTCGCTTTCGTCCTTCGTTTCTACAGCCCGATCATGCCGGACTTCTTCCTCCATCCGTTCCAGGGCCCATTCATATCGAACTGCGTTCCCAACACTCCCATCGACCCCAAGGGCGATCCCGGGACGCTTTGCGGGCTCGCCTATCCCTTCAACCGGGGCTACCCGGACAGCAACGGCCAGCTTTCACCGCCCAACGGCCAGGTTTTCGACGAGATCTACTTCCCGGTCGATGCGTACGACGACTTCAAGAACGTGCAGTGCCATCCCCACAACCTCTACTGTCCCTACTTCGACCCGGAGCCGCCCCTTTCGAAGCTGGTCATCGGTGCGGGCGAATGGGGGTACGGGTGGTATCGCGCCAATTTCCAGGGAGCCACCGGCGCCTACATCGATCTTGGTTTCAACACGTTCGGTTGGCGCATCGCGGTCTGCATCTTCGGAACTCTGTGTGTGCCTTTGATGTACCTGCTGGCGAGAAGGCTGTGGCCGAACCGGCTCTTCGCAATCGCCGCGGCGACGCTCGTGTGCTTCGACGGGATGTTCTTCTTGCAATCGCGCATCGGCATGATCGACATCATCCCGATCTTTCTCATCCTGCTTGCGTACACGTTGTTTTTAGTCCACATGCAGAGCCAGACGCCGCGCGCCTCGATCGTGACGCTGTTCCTGCTCGGCACCGTGCTTGGTCTTGGCATCGCCGCGAAATGGATCGTCCTGGCCGCGTGGGCGAGCATCGTGTTCTTCCTGGTCGCGCGGGCGATCAGGCGGCACGTCGACTTACGCATCGGTCCGCAAGACGATCCCATCTGGACCTGGGGACGAGGCCAGGGGCCCGCGGTGGCCGGAGGCGCACGGGCCGATGTGTATGTGCTGCTCGCCCTCGTGGCGCTGGTGGCGATTCCGCTCGCGATCTACGTTGCATCGTGGTATCCGTTCTTTCTTCGCGGCCAGTTCCAGAACCTGTCCGACCTCATCGAATACCAGAGGCAGTCGTACATCTACCA
>DATNOD010000177.1:0-15726 GCA_035601515.1 Candidatus Eiseniibacteriota bacterium
GGCCGAGGAGAGGGGAGGGTCCGCGGCGGGGGACATCTGTCCCCCCCGCGAATCTATTCCAATCGGTCGATTGCGGCCCTGAGCTCCTCAGCTCTCGCTTCCATCTCCGCGATCACCGACTCGGGAGCCTTGGCGCGAAACTCCGGATTGTCGAGTCTCGCCTGGACTCGATCGAGCTCCTTCGCATACCCGGCCTTCTTCTTGGCGATGACGGCGGGGTCGGCCGCGGCCACAGCCGGAAACACGACGCTGCCTTCAGTCAGAGCCAGCTCCTTGCCCGGCGGCAGCTCATCGACGACCGCCACGAGGCCTAGAAGCGAAAGGGCGCGGGCCCAGTCGGACTCCATCGGCTCCCCGAACCGCACCGCACCGCCTTTGGCCGGCGCACGCGGCACCGTCTTGCGCAACGACCGGATCTCGTTGACCACGTCCATGAGGCGCTCGAAATCGACCTCGGCCTGGCCGTCGACGTAGCTGTGCAGGTCCTCGGGCCACGGGGCACGCATGATGAAATCGCGTTTCCCTGGCAGCCGCGACCAGAGCTCTTCGGTCACGAAAGGCATGAACGGGTGCAGCAAGCGCAAAAGGTTGTCGAGGCAGAAGAGCGCGACCGCCTGCGCCGTCTTGTCGCCCACACGAAGGCGCTCCTTCGAGGCCTCCAGCCACCAGTCGCAGAACTCATGCCACACGGATCCGTAAGCGGCTGCCATCGAATCCTGAAAGGCGAATCCCTCGATGCCGTCGGTGACCTCTCGCTGCGCCGAGGCAAGCCTCGATGCCATCCAGCGGTCCTCGATAAGCTGGAGCTCATCGGGTTCGGGCATCGTGGGCAGTGGCCCATCGCCGAGGTTTCCCAGCACCAGCCGCGTCGCGTTCCAAAGCTTGTTGCAGAACCGTTTGTAACCTTCGACTCGGGCCTCGTCGAAGCGGACATCCTGGCTGGACATCGCCACCGAGGCCGCCCACGCTCTCACGGCGTCCGTCCCGTACTTGTCCAACAGGTTGCGCGGGTCGATGCCGGTGCCCAAGGACTTCGACATCCGCCGCCCGTCGGCCGCCTGCACCTGGCAGTGGATGACGACGTCGGAAAAAGGAACCTCGCCCATGAACTCGAGCCCGGTCATGATCATCCGGCTGACCCAGAGGTTGATGATGTCGCGCCCGGTGCAGTTCATATCTGTCGGATAGAAGGAACGAAGATCTTCGGTCTCGTCGGGCCAGCCCAGCGTGGCAAAGGGCCACAGCGCTGACGAGAACCACGTGTCGAGCACGTCGGTGTCTTGAGTGATCTCAGTGTTTCCGCACTCCGCGCATTCCGTCGGTCGGTCGACCGACACGATTCGGTGGCCATTCGCGCAGTAGTAGACCGGCACGCGATGCCCCAGCCATAGCTGGCGACCGATGTTCCAATCGCGAAGGCCGTTCAGCCAGTCGAGGTACGTACGCTCATATCGCTCGGGATGCCAGCTCACCTTGCCCGCTTCGGAAGCCGCAACCGCCTTGTCGCGCATCTTGTTCATGCGCAACCACCACTGGTCGCTGATCAGCGGCTCGATCACCGTGTCGCAGCGGTCGCAATGCCCGACTTCGTGCGTGTACGGCTCTTCTTTCACGAGCAGCCCTTTTGCCTTTAGATCGGCAACGACCAGCTTGCGTGCTTCCAGGGCTGGAAGGCCGTCATACGGAAGGCCGGGCACGTTCATGCGGCCGTCGAGATGCATGCCGTTGACGATCTCGAGATGGTGGCGCTGGCCGATGTCGTAGTCCATCGGGTCGTGGCCGGGTGTGACCTTGAGCGCGCCGGTGCCGAAATCCTGCTCGACAGCCTCGTCGCCGACGATGGGCAGCTTCCTGCCGACGAGCGGTAGGACCGCCTTCTTGCCGATGAGCGATTGGTATCGTCGATCGCTCGGATTCACCGCCACGCCCGTGTCGGCGAGCATCGTCTCAGGGCGCACAGTCGCGATGACAAGTTCTCCGCCGCCTTCAATCGGGTATCGGATGAAGTACAGGGTGTCGTGGTGCTCCTCCCATTTGACCTCGAGGTCCGAGATGGCCGATTGGTCGTGCGGGCACCAGTTGACGATGCGCGGCGCCCGGTAGATCCACCCGCGGTCGTAGAAAGCGACGAATGCCGTCTTCACCGAGCGGACGTATCTCTCGTCCATCGTGAAACGCAGGCGGCTCCAATCCATCGAGGCCCCCAACAAGCGCAGCTGGTTGATGATGGTCGCGCCGACCTCTTGGTACCAGGCGTTCACACGAGCATCGAATTGCTCGCGGCCAAGCTCTTCTTTTGTCTTGCCCTCGCGCGCCAGCTGCTTTTCGATCACGTTTTGGGTCGCGATCCCGGCGTGGTCGTAGCCGGGAAGGAACAGCACCTCATATCCCGCCATCCGCTTGTAGCGGGCGATCAGGTCGTAGATGGCGGTCTGCAGCGCGTGGCCCATGTGGAGCTCGCCGGTGATGTTGGGCGGAGGAAAACACATCGTGAACTTCGGCTTGGGACTGTTCGCGTTGGCCGTGAACAGCCCGGCCTCTTCCCAGCGCGCGTACCAGCCGGGCTCGATGGCCCTGGCGTCATACGCGGTCTGCATGTCGGCGATGGCTTTGGTCTTGCTCATGGGGATGTGTTTGGTCTAAGGCTTGGGATCGGCGGGCCGGCGTGAAGGGTCGCTTAGCGCGACGACGCCGGCTTGCGTACAGATGCGGGTACGTAGCGGCGCATGGTGATGCCTATGTTAGCGCTTGCTCTGCTGGCGCTTGCCCAGCTCGTCGTAGTTGCGGTTGGCACCGGACGACCGCGCGACAGACATGAAGAGGCCGGGCGTCACCCCGAGCACCTTGAGGCTGGCGCGCAGAGGCAGGTGCATAACGTCGATCTCGGCCTTGTTCTTCGTGATCGCATCGAAAACAGCCTCGGCAACTTGCCCTGGCGTGACTTCGCCGGCAATTGGGTTGGCCTTCAGGCCGGTTTCCGCCCACATGCCTTCGCCGGAGATGAAGGTCGGGGAAATGATCGACACGCCGACGCCCGTGGGCATCAACTCCTCCCGCAGCGCCAGGCCGAAGCCACGGATGCCGAACTTGGTGGCGTTGTAGATGCTGACTCCCGCCGCGGGCACCTTGCCCGCGACCGACGCCATGAAGACGATGTGCCCGTGCTTGCGTTCAATCATCGCGGGCGCGAGCTCGTGCGCGAGAACTATGCCCGCGCGCAGGTTGACGGCGATGGCGCGGTCTATCTCTTCGAGGGCGAATGAAGCCAGCCGGCCGCTGGCCGGCACCCCGGCATTGGAGACGAGGATGTCGACCGCCCCCGCCTCGCGAGCCAGCCGCTCCGGTTCGCCCGCCCCGGACAGGTCTGCCACCACGACTCGAGCCTCGCCCAGCTCATTGGCGAGCTTGGTCAGCGCAGCCTCGTTGCGGGCCGAAAGCACGAACCGGGCGCCGGCGCGACGGAGGCGGCGCGCGATGACCGGACCGATGCCAGTCGATGCTCCAGTGAGGAGAACCGTCTTACCGCTGAGGTCTTTCATTCCTCAACGACCGGAACCGCGGTAGCGGCTAAGCCGATTCCCCGACAAGACGAGCAGGTCCGTCGCCCTCTTCGCTGAACTCGAACTCCGGCTCCAGCGCCTCGCGGATCGAACGCTCGCTGATCAAGCAGCGCTTGATCTCGGGCCGCGAAGGGATCTCGAACATCGAGTTGAGCAGCGCCTCCTCGATGATCGACTTCAAAGCGCGCGCACCTGTGCCTCGAAGTAGAGCCAGCTCCGCTATGGCATCTAGCGAGCCCTTCTGAAAGACGAGCTCGACGTTGTCCAAAGAGAAGAATTTCTGGTACTGCTTCACGAGCGCGTTCTTGGGCTCGGTGAGGATTCGGACGATATCCTGCTGGTCGAGGTGGTGCAGGGTCACGATGATCGGCAGGCGTCCGATGAACTCGGGGATGAAGCCGTACTTGAGCAGGTCCTGCGGCTGCATGTGCTTGAGGGTTTCGGAAATCGCCTTGCGCTCGATCTTCGTGTGCGGCGCCCCGAAACCGATCGCGCGGCGGCCGATTCGCTGCTCGACGACCTTCTCCAGCCCGTCGAAAGCGCCGCCGCAGACGAACAGGATGTTGGTGGTGTTGATCTGGATGAAATCCTGGTGCGGGTGCTTGCGGCCGCCCTGCGGCGGGACGTTGGCGACCGTGCCCTCGAGGATCTTCAGCAACGCTTGCTGGACGCCCTCACCGCTCACATCCCGAGTGATCGACGGGTTGTCCGACTTGCGGGCGATCTTGTCGATCTCGTCGATGTAGATGATTCCCCGCTCCGCGCGGCTGATGTCGAAATCGGCCGCCTGGATGAGACGCAGCAGGATGTTCTCGACGTCCTCGCCCACGTAACCGGCCTCGGTGAGGCTGGTGGCGTCGGCGATCGCGAAGGGAACGTCGAGGATCTTCGCCAGTGTCTGCGCGAGGTACGTCTTGCCGCAGCCAGTCGGTCCGACCAGCAGCACGTTCGACTTCGTCAGCTCGACGTCGCCGACCGACTTGGAGGCGGAGATTCGCTTGTAGTGGTTGTAGACCTGGACCGAGAGCACCTTCTTGGCGCGGTCCTGCCCGATCACGTACTGGTCGAGCGCAGCGCAAATCGTCTTCGGGTTGGGGATGAAGCCGGTCTTCTGCTTCTTGGTGCCGGCCGACCGGTTGTCGTCCTCGAGGACCTCCTGGCAGAGGTCGATGCATTGGTCGCAGATGAAAACGCCTGGGCCCGCGACCAGCTTGCGTACCTGGTCTTGGCCCTTGCCGCAGAAGCTGCAGCGTGTGTACCGGCGGCGGTCTTCTCTTTCGTTCATAGGTCCTTCGCAGTATCCATTACGACGAGGCCGGCGCCGGGGGATTATGGCCCCACAGAATCTCGTTGGCAAGGCTGATGCATTCGCTGCAGATAAACACTCCCGAGCCTGCGATCAGCCGCACCCCTCCCTGACCTTGGAGCTTTCCGCAGAAGGAGCATTTCGGCTTGTGCCTCTTGACCTCGCCGCTCTTGCTCTTTCTGCGAAAGATCATGGGGTGGCTGCGACCTTCTCCTTCTCTTTCTCTTCCTTCTTCTCTTTTTCTTTGTCGCTGGGCTTGATGGGAGTAAGGATGATGTCGTCGATCAGGCCATATTCCTTCGCGGCGTCAGAGGTTAGGAAGTAGTCGCGCTCGGTATCCTGCGTCACCTTCTCGATCTTCTGTCCGGTGTGGCGAGCGAGGATCTGGTTGAGCTGCTCGCGCGTGCGCAGGATTTCCTTCGCGTGAATCTGGATGTCGCTCGCCTGGCCCTGCATCCCTCCCCACGGCTGGTGGATGAGGATGTTCGCGTGCGGGAGCGCATAGCGCTGGCCGTGTGCGCCACCGGCGAGCAAGACCGCGGCCATCGAGTAGGCCATGCCGATGCAGATCGTCGAGACCGGCGGCCTGATGTACTGCATCGTGTCGTAGATCGCCAGCCCCGCCGTGACCTGGCCGCCCGGGCTGTTGATGTACAGGGCGATCTCCTTCTCGGGATCCTCTGACTGCAAGAACAGCAGCTGGGCGACCACCAGGTTCGCCACCTGGTCGTCGATCGGCGTTCCGATGAAAACGATGCGGTCTTTCAGAAGGCGCGAGTAGATGTCGAAGGCGCGTTCGCCGCGCCCTGTGTTCTCGACCACCATCGGGACGAGGTAGCCGGCCGGGCGCTGGATTCCATTCATTTCAGGCACCATCCCATTCTAGACACCGACCCTCGGGATTCCGTCAAGTCTGTGCCGGTGTTGCGGCGCCGGCGACCTCAGAGAGCCGCGCGAGAACTTGAAGCCGGCGGAGCCTCGAAGCGAAGAACCGCCGCGAGTTCGGCCCCTGCTTCAGCTCATCGACTCGGCCCTTGAGCTCGTCGTCCGACGCCGCCTGCTCTTCGATGAGCTTGTTGACCTCGTCGTCGGATGGCTCGATGTTCTCGCGCTTAGCGAACTCGTCCAGGACGAGGTCGACCTTGAGCCGGGCTTCGGCCTCAGGCCGCTCCTCCGCGATCCACTGCTCCGGAGTCTTGCCAAGGTATTCCAGATAGCGGTCGAACCGAAGACCCTGGCGGTTCAAGCTCCGGTCGAGAGAGTCGAGATGGCTGGCCAGCTCGCGCTCCACCAGCGCGTCGGGTACCTCCACCGTCGAGGCTTCGACGAGTGCTTTGACCAGCGCTTGCTCGCGAGCCATCGCGGCCAGCGACTTTGCGGATTCCTCCAGCTGCTCGCGAACCGACGCACGATAAGCGTCGACGGTTTCGTACTTCCCGCCGCTGAGCTGGCTCGCCAGCGCGTCGTCGAGGTCGGGCAGGACTTTCTCTTTGATTCCCTGGACCGTCGCCTTGATGGTCCCTTCCTTGCCAGCGAGCATCGGCTCGCCATAGTCCTCCGGAAAGGTCACAGTGGCCGATCGGGTTTCGCCGACTTTGGCGCCGATTATCGCGGCCATCAGCTCCGGAATCAGGATTCCTTCTTTCAGCTCGGCCTCCATCGCCTGTCGAGATTCAGAAGGCACGACCTCGCCGCCGGCCTCGACCTCGACGTCGATCACGGCCACATCTCCGGCGCGTGCCTCGCGCTCGACCGGCGTGATCTCCGCCATCGGCTCTCGCACGTCTTCGAGACGTCGTTCAAGCATCTCGTCGGTGACTTCGACGGTCGGCGTCGCCACATCAAGTGCTCTGGCATCGCCGAGCTTGACCTCTGGCATCACACTGACGGTCGCCTTCAGCTTTGCCGGTCGCCCGCGCTCCAGCTCCACGACCTCGACGTCCGGGTTGTCGATGGGGTTGATGGACTTCTCCTCGAGAGCCTGGCGTATGACTTCTGGGACGATCGTCTCGACCACCTCTTCCCGAATCGCGGCCGGGCCGAGCCGAGCCTCGACCAGCGCGCGCGGTGCCCGCCCAGGCCTGAAGCCCTCGAGCTTGGCCCGTGACGCCAGCCGGTTGAGAACGCGCTCGTAGGTGGCGTCGACCGCATCCGCCGGCACCTCGATGGTGATGCCCACCTGGCTCTTGGGCAGCTGCTCGGTCGTGACCGAGATGGGCGGTGGCGTGGGCATGCGGCGGATTCTACGGGGCGCCGATTCCTCGCCCAGCGTTGGCGAGGTGACCTAGTGGCAGGGAGGAAGGACGGTCGGTGTCGGACAGACGGTCGGGATGGGACTGGGACTTGCGAGGACGGGTCCGCCGGGGTCCGGCGGCACGTTGTAGTCGAACGGGGTCGGGGTCGGGCTCGGAGGGTTGTCGCCCGGAAGCCTCGAGATGCTCCGGGTGTCGCTGAGGAACCAGCTGTTGTTGTCGCCCTTGACCACATCGGCGGGAGCTGTGTACCAGCGGTTGCCGGCAAAGCCGCCGAGGGCCGAGTCGATGAAGGAGTGCATGCCGGGCGAGGCGACGAATACACCGTCGGAACCGGGGACCATCACATGCTTGTTGTCGAGGATGTCGCCGACCCAGATCGCCGCCGCAAGATCGGGGGTGAAGGCGACCGTGACTGCGTCCTTGAAGTTGTCGGTCGTGCCGGTCTTGGCGGCGACGGTGCGATTGCTCCAGTGGAGGGCGCTGTTGCAGCCGAAGATCATGCAGCGGTTCTGGTCGTCGGACATGATCTGGGCCATGATGAACGCGACTCCAGGGTCGACCGCCTGACGAGCTCGCTGGTCGGCGTGAGTCTGGTACAGAACCTGGCCGTGTGAGTCGGTCACCTGGAGGATCGACTCGGGCGTGTGATAGACGCCCATGTCAGCGTAGGTAGCCATGCCGCCTACGTGCTCCAGGAGGGTGATCGGGTAGCCGCCCAGGGTGAGCGAGGGGCCGTATTCGTCGGGCGTGCCCATCCGGTAGGTGTTCAGGTCGACCGGTATCCGCGGCAGCACGTTCATGTTCCGCATCCACCCCAGCACGGCCGGCACGCCGATGGAGAGCTCCACCTTGACCGCGGCGATGTTCAACGAGTTGCCCATCGCCTTCTTGAGCGGCAGCACGCCGTGCGACTTGCCGTCGTAGTTGTAGATGTTGGTCGTGCTGTACGCGTCCTTGTAAACCAGCGGGCTCGGACCGTCGTAGACCGGTGTGTCGACCGTCGCCGCGCGTGCGTTGATGACCGCTCCGTACGTGTATGGCTTCATCGACGAGCCCATGTTGCGTGGGATCGTCGTGTAGTTGATCTGGCCGGCGGGCGAGTTGTAGTTCGGCGAGCCGACCATGGTCAGGATCTCGCCGTTGGTCGGATTCTCGGCCACGAGCCCTGAGGACAGCTGGCCGTTGCGATCGCGCCAAAGGTTGTTCGCCAGGTTGGCGTTGACGACCTGCTCGCCTACGAGCTGCATGCCGTAGTCGAGGGTCGACTTGACGTTGAGCTGCTGGAGCCCGGGCTTGAATCCCAGCTGGCGGAGCTCGGAGAGCACGTAGTCGACAAAGTGCGGGGCGAGGAAGCTGTTGATCGGGGCCTGGTATGTGAGCTTCTCTGCCAGCGCCGAGTCCATTTCCTCCTGCGAGATGTAGTTCAGCCGGACCATGGCCTGCAGCACCTCGGTCTGCCGCAGCTTAGCGGCGTCGGGATGCAGCACCGGGTTCCATTCGGTCGGCGCCTGCGGCAGTCCCGCGAGAACCGCCGCCTCGGCAAGATCGAGCTTGGATGCCGGGATGTGAAAGTAGCTCTCCGCCGCCGCCTCGACGCCATATGACTGCGAGCCGTAGAAGCTCTTGTTCAGGTAGAGCTCCATGATCTGGTCCTTCGAATAGGCCTGGCTCAGCTCGTACGCGAGCGCGACCTCCCTGACCTTCCTGATGTAAGTCTGGTCCGGCGTAAGAAACTGCTGTTTGGCGAGCTGCTGCGTGATCGTGCTTCCGCCGGCAACGATGTGGCCCGCGCGAAGGTCGTCGAAGACCGCCCGGATGATGCCCTGGATGTCGAAGCCGGGGTTGCTGTAGAAGCCCTTGTCCTCGATTGCGACCGTGGCGAGGACCATGGGCTTCGCGATGTCCTTCAGCTTCACCGCCAGGCGGTGGTCGCCATGGTTGCCGACGTCCGCCAGCAGGCCGCCGTTGCGGTCCGTGATCAAGGTGTCGCCCGCGAAGGCCGAGCTGTCGAGGCCCTGGATCGAGGGAAGGCTGTCGAAGAACGACTGGGCATAGGCGTCGACGGCGAAACCGACGACCAGCACGACGGCCAGAAAGACTCCGAGGCCGCGCACGAGGGCGACGCGACGAAGCCGCTGCCCGATCGGCGACCAGCCTGCGTGGACCCGCGCCCTAGGGCGATGGCCCCCCTTGGTTTTGATCTTCTGAGGAACGTTTCGAGCCATGGAGGGGGAGCGCGTAGATTCTACGGTTTCCCGCTCCACCCAACGCGTGGGCCGGGTCCGGGGTTACGGAGCCGCTTGGCTCTTCGGGCGGGCGAAAACCTCGTCGGCGCCGACCAGCCGCTCTTGGCGCGTACCGGGGAAATGGACCCTGACGCCGGGGCGTCCCGGGCTGCCCAGATCCCATCCCGCCGAGTACAGGCTCGCCGCCGCTGCCAGGTCGCCGGCGTTGGCGGCCTGCACCCCATCCGTGAACGTAAGGCTCTGCGAGCGCGCCCCGGGATAACCCAGGCGCACCTCGCCCCCGGTCTTCAGGTTGAAGGCGTAGTCGTCGAGGGAACCCGCCTGGCTGCCCGCAACGAGCTCGGCGACGGTCGGAAACTTGCCCTCGCGCATCGCCGCTTTGAGGTCGGCGCGCGACTCGCGATGCGCGCTTCGCTCCCGACGCCGGCGCTCGGTCAGGAGGATGTCGCGCTCGCCACGGAGCGACGCGAGCTGCTGCTCGACGGGCCGCATGCGCTCTCGAATCTCGGCGATTCGGCGCTCGATCTCTGCATCGTCGAGAGCGCTGAGGTCGTCAGCCATCAGGCGCGCCGCCGCCGCACGATGAGGAAAGCCGCGGCGGCGATCACCAAAACGATCGCCGCGATTCTGAAAGTGCCGTTGGCTCGGTCATTTACTCCGGTGGGCTCCGACACTGGCGTTCGAGCGTGTCGAATTGGAGACGGCGACGGGGTCGGCGTCATCGTGAACACAAGGTGTCCTTCGCCATGAGCGCTCGTGGGCGTGGTAACGACCGGGATGACGATGCAGGATGCGGCGCACCGCACCGCCACCATCGTCGCGCCACCTTCGGTTGCCACGAGCATGTCCCCATCCTGCACTTGGGCCGCGGCCAGATTGGTTGAAGACATCCGCAGGATGGCGTCGTTGCCGGGGTGCGGGCTGCCCGGCGACTTGCGATCGGCGAAGTAAACCGCTCCGCCGAGGTTAGACGTGAAACCTGGCGGCACGAAGCCCACGCCCTCCACCCCGATGTCGCCTCCGGCAGGCAGCGGCGGCTGAGCGACGATCGTCACCGTTCCGTCCGGCGCGATGGCGTAAATGTGGCCAGACAGCTCGTCGGGCGCGATGAGGTCGCCGCCGAAAGCGCCAAAGCCACGCGGCGCCACCGCCAGCCCGCCCTCAAGGGTCGGGGCCGAGCTCGTGATCACCTGGACCGCGCCTTTGCAATCGATGGCGGCGATGACGATCTTGCCGGCTGCGGAGCCGCTGACCAGTAGCCGGTGATCAAACGTGCCGGTGGTGTCGAAAGCGATGCCGTTGAGCGATGACACGCCGGTGATGTTCGCGAAAGAGCTGCTGCTCACGCCCGCCGCATCCACTCGCGTGACTCCTAAAGGCGCGTGGAGACGCAGGATGAATGTCTCGTCGCGCCCGAAGTCGCAATTGCTCGCGGCGACATGGTCGCCCGGCGAGACGGCGATATACGCCTCCGCGCCGGGGTCGTCGTGATAGCCACCGCTCCCGCGGGCGAATGGCGCCACCTCACCTTCGGGATGCACGAGGTACAAGGCCGCGGAGCCGGCCACGACCAGGAACCCATTGCGCGGTCCGCCCACGTCGAACACGCCAGGGATGGACATCCATCTCTCCCACGTGAGGACATCGGCACGGACCGACACAGGAGCCAGGGCAAGGCCCGCGACCACGAGCAGGGCCAGTCGCGAGCGCATTCGCGCGGAGCGTACGCTCCGGCCAGGACGTATTTCAACGGGCATGTTGAAAAACTCGTAGAATTGGCGCGTGGACTCCAGGCGCGAGACGATCCTCGCCTTCATCAAAACGCGCGGCCATGCCTCCCTGGGCGAAGTCGCCACACACCTCGAAATCTCCAAGCAAGGCGCCCTGCGCCACATGGAGGCCCTCGAGGCGGACGGCCTGGCCACAGTGGCGCCGGCCGAGGAGCACAGGCGCGGCCGCCCTGAGAACGTGTACAAGCTCACTCCCGCCGCCTACGAGCACTTCCCCCATGCGCATCGCGAGCTCGCCAGCGAGCTGGTCGAGTTCCTCTCCGAAGCACAGCTAAAGCGGTTCTTCGAGCGGCGGGCGGCGCGCCTCGAGGCCGACTACGCCCCCAGACTGGCGGGGCTAGACTTTGAAGGTCGCGTCCGCGAGCTGGCGAAGCTCGCCACTGAGCACGGCCACATGGCCGAGGTGGTCGAACTGCCGACCGGCGGGCTTGCGATCCGCCACTGCAACTGCCCCATCCAGGACGTCGCCGCCCGCACCGGGCTGCCCTGCGTGAACGAACAGCAGATGTACGAGCGGCTGTTGGGGGCCCCCGTCAACAGGTCGACGTGGATGCGCGAGAAGGCGTCCGACTGCACATATGAAGTCAAGGAGAGCGGAGGGAAAGTTGGCTGATTTCGAGATTCGAGACCTTCGGGCCAGCGTCGAGGGCAAAGAGATCCTCAAAGGCGTCACGCTCGCCATCAACAAGGGCGAGGTGCATGCGGTCATGGGCCCCAACGGCTCGGGCAAGTCGACCCTCTCCCACACGCTGATGGGACATCCCGGCTACACGGTCGACGGTGGCGAAGTCACCTTCAAAGGCCAGAACGTTCTCGCCCTGCAACCCGACGAGCGCGCGCGACTGGGCATGTTTCTCGCCTTCCAGTACCCGGTGGTCGTGCCAGGCATCTCGATGACCAACTTCCTGCGGACCGCGCTCAATGCCAAGCGTGGGTATGACGGCAAAGACAAATCGAAGCAGGTGACGCCGAAGGAGTTCCGCTCGTTGCTGAAGGGCGAGCTCGAAGTCCTGCACATGGACGATTCGTTCCTGCCTCGCTACATCAACGATGGCTTCTCAGGCGGCGAGAAGAAGCGCGCCGAGATCCTGCAGATGGCCATCCTCAAGCCTGAGATCGCGATCCTCGACGAGACCGACTCTGGCCTCGACATCGACTCCATCAAGTTCGTGGCCGAGGCTGTGAACCGGATGCGCGGACCCGAGCTCGGCGTCCTGATCATCACCCACTACACGCGCATCCTCGAGTTCATCAAGCCCGACTACGTGCATGTTCTGGTGGACGGCAAGTTCGTTCTCTCGGGTGGCCCAGAGGTCGCGGAGCGACTCGAGACGACCGGTTATTCGGAATGGGGTCACGCCGAAGAGACGACGCCCCAGGAGGTTGCCTGATGGCGACGGTACCTAAAGTCGACGTCGGCACGGATTACAAGGAGAAGTACGGGTTCTTCGTCCCCGAGGAGTACGTCTTCAAGGCCAAGCGCGGCCTGAACCCCGACATCGTCAAAGAGATCTCGTGGATGAAGCAGGAACCGGAGTGGATGACGAAGTTCCGGCTTCGCTCGCTCGAGATCTTCCGCAAGAAGCCGATGCCCAACTGGGGCGCGGATCTCTCGGTGATCGACTTCGAGAACATCTTTTATTACCTCAAGGCGTCGGACAAGCAGTCGAAGAGTTGGGAGGACCTGCCGCCTGACATCAAGGCGACGTACGACAGGCTCGGCGTGCCCGAGGCTGAGCGCAAGTTCCTGGCCGGCGTCTCAGCGCAGTACGAGTCCGAGGTCGTCTACCACTCGCTGCAGGAAGAGCTGACCAAGAAGGGCGTCATCTTCACGGACACCGATTCCGCGCTTCGCGACCACCCGGACCTGTTCAAGGAATACTTCGGCACCGTCATCCCGCCCGCCGACAACAAGTTCTCCGCGCTCAACAGCGCGGTGTGGTCGGGCGGCTCGTTCATCTATGTCCCGAAGGGCGTTCGTGTGGAAATCCCGCTGCAGGCGTACTTCCGAATCAACGCGGAGAACATGGGCCAGTTCGAGCGCACGCTGATCATCTGCGACGAAGGCTCGTTCGTGCACTACATCGAGGGCTGCACAGCGCCGATCTATACGACTGACTCGCTGCACTCGGCGGTGGTCGAGATCATCGTCAAGAAGGGCGCCCGCTGCCGCTACACGACGATCCAGAACTGGTCGACCAACGTGTTCAACCTGGTCACCAAGCGCGCGATGGCTTACGCCGACGCGACGATGGAGTGGGTCGACGGCAACCTCGGATCGCAAATCACGATGAAGTACCCCTCCGTCTACCTGATGGAGCCGGGAGCGAAAGGAGACGTGCTCTCGGTCGCGTTCGCGGGGAAGGGCCAGCACCAGGACGCTGGCGGCAAGATGATCCACGTCGCGCCGAACACGACGTCGACGATCACCTCGAAGTCGATCTCCAAGGCTGGCGGGCGGACTTCGTACCGCGGCCACATCAAGATGTACCCCAACGCGAAGAACAGCAAGTCGTTCGTGAAATGCGACGCGCTCCTGCTCGACGACGAGTCGCGCTCGGATACGTATCCCTACAACGACGTCGACGCTGAGAACGTGACCCTCGGCCACGAGGCGACAGTGAGCAAGGTGTCGGACGAGCAGCTTTTCTATCTGATGAGCCGAGGCATCACCCGCAACGAGGCGGAGACGATGATCGTCAACGGCTTCATCGAGCCGTTCACGAAAGAGCTTCCGCTCGAGTACGCGGTGGAGCTGAACCGCCTTATCCAGCTCGAGATGGAGGGCTCGGTAGGGTAGCTGTGGGATTCACCCTCAATGCCGTGGAGGAGATCGCCTCGCTCCACGGCGAACCCGACTGGCTCCGCAAGCGCCGCCGATCAGCCTTCGAGGCGTTCGAGCGCCTGCCGATTCCAAGCCGTGTCGACGAGGAATGGCGCCGCACGGACGTCAGCAGCCTCGACGTGGCGAAGTTCTCGGAGTTCGAGCACCGCAACGGGGCAGCGCCCGCCGAACCGTTGGAGGGCGTCGCCGGCAGCACGACGATGCGGGGCTCGGAGTTCGAATCGGTTCGCCTCGACCCCAAGCTCGAGCGCGCCGGAGTGATCCTCGAACCCATCAGCGTCGCCGCCAAGAAGCATCCCGAGCTGGTCGAGACGTTGCTCTTCACGCAGGTGCGCCCGGATCGCGACCGTTTCGCGGCGCTGCACGCGGCCTTCTTTGCCGATGGCACCTTCCTTTACGTTCCCGATGGGGTCGTCATCGACAAGCCCATCGTCGGCCAGGTCTTCTCCGCAGAAGGCGGGACCGCCGTGCTGCCGCACACGCTGATCGTCGCCGGCCGCGGATCGCAGTTCAACTACCTCGACGAGTACCTCTCGCCTTCCGACGAGGCCACCGGGTACAAGAGCGGGTCCGCCGAGCTGTTCCTTGGCGAGGGCGCGCGGGTGAGCTACGTCGCGCTCCAGAAGTGGGGCCGCAACGCGTGGCACCTTGCCGACCAGCGCGCCCGCCTGGACAAGGACGCATCGCTTCGCCTCTTCAACGTGACGCTGGGCGGCCGTTTCTCCAAGACTCGCGTCGAGGCGTCGCTGCAGGGTGAGGGCTCGGACGCAGAGCTGAAGGCGATCTACTTCGCGTCCGGGGATCAGTTTTTCGACTTCCATACGCTGCAGGACCACCAGGTCGGCCACACGCGCTCGGACCTGCTGTTCAAGGGCGCGCTGCAAGACGTGGCCCGCACGGTCTACGCGGGGCTGATCCGGATCGAGAAGGGCGCCGCACGATCTGACGCATACCAGGCCAACCGCAACCTTGTCTTGAGCGACCACGCGAAGGCGACCTCGATTCCGATGCTGGAGATCGACAACAACGACGTGCGCTGCACACATGGCGCCACGGTCGGTCCCGTGGACCCGATTTCGATGTTTTACCTTCGGTCGCGGGGCATCCCCGAGGCCACGGCCAAGCGCATGATCGTGCAGGGCTTCTTCGGCGAGGTCCTCGAGCGCATCCCGTTCGAGCACGCTCGCCGGCTGGTCGAGACAGAGCTCGAGGCCCGCCTTGGCTAGGTTTCGCGTGGCGTCGGTCGGCGACGTGCCGCTGGAATCACTCAAGAAAGTGGAGGCTGGACGTACGCCGGTGTGCCTGGCCCACGCCGAGGATGGCAACTTCTACGCGCTGAACGACACGTGCACCCACGAAGAGTTCTCGCTCAGCGACGGCGAGCTCTGGGACATGGACGTCGAATGCCCGCAGCACGGCTCGCGCTTCAACCTGGTCACGGGAAAGGTGACAGGCCTCCCGGCCGTCATTGCCGCCACCACATACGCGGTGACGCTCGAGGGGGACGAAGTGTTCATCGAGGTTCCGGAATGAACACCAACGGCGCTCGCCGGCTCGACGTCGCCGCGATCCGCAAGGACTTTCCCATCCTCGAGACCGGCATCGCGTATCTCGATTCCGCCAACACGTCACAGCGGCCGCGGCAGGTGACCGGCGCGATGATGGACTACTTCGAGCACTTCAACTCGAACATCCACCGAGCTGCCTACCACATCGCCGAGGTC
>DATNOD010000178.1:0-6783 GCA_035601515.1 Candidatus Eiseniibacteriota bacterium
CCGCACGCCGCAGCGCGGCATCCAGCGCCGCCAGCGCGGTGGTCGCGTTTTCGCCGGTCAGCCTCACACTCTCCCATCCTTCGTCCTCGCGAAGAGTTGGAGTTATGCGCAGCCAATCGTCGCGCCGCTCGGATTCGTTCAAACGCCCGGCGACCCAGCCCACAGCCAGCGCGAACAGCTCGCGCACCCGCTCACCTGCCGTGACCGTCAGCGGCATCGCCTCAGCGAAGGCGTCGTCGGACGCTCCCAGGTGCGGCAGTTGCCGAAGCTCGAGCAGCAACCCTGGGCTCCCCACCACGTGGGGAGCTCCCGCCTGGATCGCGTTGCGATCCTCGCGGGGGAGGGGATTTCCACTCCCAAGTCGTTCCAGCAGAGCCTGCAGGCCGGGGCCGTCGACCTCCTGCCGCAGGCCGCGTGTGGCCGCGTCCTCCAGGTGATGGGCCTCGTCGATCACAAGGTGGTCGTACTCGGGGAGCAGGCCGCCACCGATCTCGGCATCGGCGAGCAAGAGTGCGTGGTTGACGACCACCAGATCCGCGGCTTCGGCCTCGGCTCGGGCCCGGTGCACGTAGCAGTCCTCTTTCGTGCAGTGAATGCCGACGCAATCCAGCGGATCGGATGCGATGCGCGCCCAAGAAACCTCTTCGCGTCCGTAAAGCCGCAGCTCGGAGCGATCGCCGCTTTCCGTGCTGTGCAGCCAGACGAGGACCTTGAGCTTGAACCGCAGCTCGTCGGCGTCGTGGCAGGGCTCAGCGAGGAACCGCCGCCAGCGCCGCAGCGAGACGTAGTTGGAGCGGCCTTTGAGCAGGCACGCTTTGAACTCCCAGGGCAGCCACTCGCGCAGGCCCGGCAGGTCCTTGCCCATGAGCTGCTCCTGAAGCGTGTGCGTGTCGGTCGACACGACGACACGCTCTCCATGCCGAACCGCACGCGCGATGGACGGCACCAGGTAGGCCAGGCTCTTGCCGGTGCCAGTGCCCGCCTCGACCAGCAGGTTGCCGCCACGGGCCTGGATCTGCGCCACGGCGAGGAGCATCTGGAGCTGCGGCTCGCGGTGCTCATAGCCCGGAAGCAGGCCCGCGAGCGGGCCGTCCGGGCCGAGGAGTGCAGCGACCAGGTCGGGGTCGTCCGGCGGCTGGGCCGACTTCGCCACGTGATGCGCGTGAACCCTGACCGCTGACGCCGGAAGGGGATCGGGATTCGGCGCTGTCAGCGCGTCGGCGAAGAATCGTGCGATCGGCCATGCATACGGGGCAACCAGCGCGAGCATCGACTCCTTCAGGGTCTCGTCGAGCGCCACCGCCTCCTCGCGGAGGCGGAGCAGAAGCTGGCGAGTCGCGTCGGCGTCATCCAGCGCTCGATGCGGACGTGGCTGCCCGAACCCGAGCTCGGTCGCCAGCAGCGGCAGGCTGTGGCTCGCGGCGGCGGGCATGAGAATGCGCGCGACATCGAGTGTGTCGAGGATCTCCGACGCCTCGTCCCAGTGGCCGGCTGCCGTGAGGAAGTCGATGTCCAGTCGCGCGCCGTGACCGACGGGCTGCCGGCCGTGCAGGAACGCACCGAGCTCGGCGAGCGCGACTGCTTCTGACGCCGCGCCGCGCAGCTCCTCGGGTTTGATCCCGGTGAGCCTTAGCACGGGCTCGGGCACGGGTCGCCCGGGATCGACCAAGCGCTCCATCGACGCGGTGACGCCTTCGGGCGTGAACGCGACCGCGCCGACCTCGATCACTCGGTCGCGGCCCGGATCGAGACCCGTCGTCTCGAGGTCAAGGGCAGCGTATTCCGGCACCGGCGAATGGGATTTTACGGGCGCGGCCGATTCTCTATCAGTGGCGTTAGGTACAGCGGCGATTGGTATATTTGCGCGGCGATGCAGACCGGCGCGATCGAGGCCCCGAAGAAACTCGAGGACCTACACGTCAGGAGGGACCTTGTCGCGAGCCTGCTCTTGCGGACGCTGGCCTTCGCCGACCAGCTGAGCGGCGCCTCGATCGAGACCCGTCTCGGGCTTCCTTTCGAGAGCCTGCAGCCTTTGATCGAAGAGTTCCAGAAGTCCCAGCTCATGGACACACTGGGCTTTTCCAACGAGCCGGGACTTGAGGGCCGTCCGATTCCGGTCCGCATGAACTACACCGTCTCCAGCGCCGGCAGGCAGCGCGCGGCCGAGATGTCGGCGGTGCAGACGCGATACCTCGGCCCGTGCCCGATCAACTTCGACGACTACCTGACACTGATTCGCTCGCAATCGACGGGCAAGGCCAACGTCACCGACGCATCGCTCAAGAAGGCTCTCGGCACCCTCGAGCTCGAGCAACACGTCATCGATCAGATCGGCGGCGCCATGGTGTCGCGCGCGTCGCTGTTCATCTTCGGCGCACCGGGCAACGGCAAGAGCACGATCACCGAGCGCATGGCGCTGCTGATGGGCGCGCCCGTCGAAATTCCGCACGCCGTGGCGGTCGGCGACGAGATCATTCGCGTGATCGACCCCGTGTATCACAAGATCGCCGATGGAGCCCAGCCCATAGATCGCCGGCTGGTCAAGGTCGAACGGCCGGTCGTCGTCGCCGGTGGCGAGCTCAAGCTCCAGCAGCTGGACCTCACCTACGACTCCTCCAACCGTTACTACGAAGCGCCGCTGCAGTGGAAAGCCAATGCGGGCGTGTTCGTGATCGACGACTTCGGCCGCCAGGAAGTTCCACCGATGCGGCTGCTCAACCGATTCATCGTGCCGATGGAGAAGAAGGTCGACTACCTCGACCTATCGGCTTCGGGTCGAAAGATCGAGCTGCCGTTCCTGTGCCAAATCGTTTTCTCCACCAACCTGTCCCCCACGGAGCTTGTCGACGAAGCCTTCCTCCGCCGCATGGCCTACAAGATCGGAGTCAGCAATCCGTCGCCCGAGGCCTTCGGCCGCATCCTCCGCTACGAGTGCGACCGCCAGGGCGTGTCATTCGACGAGAAGGCCATCGGGTATCTCCTCAACAACCTTTATGGCAAGAAGCCTCTGCGTGGCTCGCACCCCCGGGCGCTGATCGCCCGGCTCGTGGACCTCGCCAACTACCGCCAGGAGCCGCCCCGCTTGACGCCGCAAACGTTGAAGGAGGCGTTCGACGCCTGCTTCAACCCCGCCCTCGGCAGCCTCACCGAAGAGGACTGGGCCCGCCCGGCCATCACGTAGGCCGGCGCCTTCGCGCGCGAAGAAATTCCGCACGTCTTGATCAACACGGTCTTAACCGACGTGGATATTCGGCGTTTTTCGATCCAAACGCGCAAAATCGGCCGCCCTGGCCACGTTAGTGATCGCGTTCGACTGGGGCCGTTACTCCGCGGAGTTTTTTTCGCCACGCCGCCAGGTCCCTGAACGCGCCTCGCTGGTTTTCGGGCAGCAGCTCGGCGATCTCGAGCATGATCGCCTCGGCCGCCTCCTGGCGGGTGACCTTCGCCCCATCCAGACGCTTCGAGAGCACGCGAAACGGCTTGCCAAACATGATGCTCACGCGCGTCCGTCGAGGCCAGTGCGCGCCCTTGGGCAAGCACTCTCGCGTCCCGGTCAGACCTACCGGGACGACCGGACACGCCGCGCGTTGAGCGATGAACCCTGCGCCTGGCTCGGGCTCGGCCAGCACGCCGGATTCGACCCGTGTGCCTTCCGGATAGATGATCACGGCCTGTCCCGACTTCAAGATGTCGAAGGCGGTACGCAGCGCCGTGCGATCAGCCGTGTGTCGCACCACCGGAAATGCGTGGTATCGCCGGAAGATCCACTCGACAAATCCGCCTTTGTCGAAGTATTCCGACTTCGCCATGCTCCAGGTGTCACCGCGCGCGGCGAATGCGGGCACCATCGGCGGATCAAGCGTCGCCGAATGGTTCGGGCAGATGATCACCGGCCCGCTGCGCGGAACGTTTTCCAGGCCTGAGACTTTGAACAGGCCGACCAGAAACGTGCGCGTTATCGTGCGCATGAGCCAGCGCATGAACGCGTAGGTCATCGCGCGGCGTGTCCAGCCTCGACGAGACGCACGATGACGTCCACGACCTGATCGACGTCGAGGTTGTCGGTGTCGATCACCACTGCATCCGGCGCCGCGCGCAGCGGCGCCACCGCCCGCTGCGTGTCGACCATGTCGCGGGCTCCGACCTCTCGCCTCATCACGTCCGGGTCGACGCGCTCGCCACGACGCTCGTATTGAGCCGCACGTCTCCGGACTTTCTCGTCGAGGCTCGCGTTCAGGAAGAACTTGTGGTCTGCATTTGGAAACACGACGGTGCCGATGTCGCGGCCGGCCATCACAACGCCGCCACGTCCCAGACCGCGCTGCTGCTCGACCAGCGCCGCGCGGACGCCGGGGATTGCCGAGATGCGTGGGAGCGCCTCGGCGAAGTCCGCATCGTAGATGCCCTCGGTCAGCTCCTTTCCATCCGCCCACACTCGGTCGCCGTCGATCGTCAACTGCACGGATTCCGCCAGCCTGGTCACCGCCTCCGCGTCGGCAGGGTCCATGCCCTGTTCGGCAACCAGCCGCGTAACGGCCCTATACATCAGGCCGCTGTCGATGAAGGGCAAGCTGAGCCGTTCCGCGACCCGCTTGCCCACGGCGGACTTTCCAGTGGCCACGCCGCCATCGATGGCGACGATCAACTCGGCTCGATCCGAACCGCGCGGCGGAGTGCGTCTACCTCGGGCTCGCCAAGCAGCCGCCAGTCGCCGACCTTCAAGCGTCCCAGCTTCAAAGGGCCGAAGCCGATGCGCCTCAGTGACTGGACCTTATGCCCGACGGCATGCAGCATCCGGCGGACCTGCCGATGCCGGCCCTCACGGATCATCACCCGCAACTCGGTGCGCGGTGCGCCGGGTGCAGCCTCGAAGCTCACGACCTCGACCTCCGCCGGTGCCGTCCGGCCGTCGTCCAGGTCGACGCCTTTCCTGAGTGACTCGAGGTCGGTTTCGTTCGGGCTGCCCACGACGACCGCCAGGTATTCCTTCGCGACCTTGTAGCGCGGATGCGTAAGGCGAAAAGCGAGGTCACCGTCGTCGGTGAGAACCAGAAGTCCGGTCGTGTCTGCGTCCAGCCGGCCGACCGGAAACAGCCTGTGACCGGCCTGCCCTTCCTCGCCGACAGCATCGAGAACGGTCGGCCGCGACTCTTCGTCTTTTGCGGTCGTGATCACACCGAGCGGCTTGTTGAGCATCAGATAGCGGTGTTTCGTTAGCGGCTTGACCACGCGCCCGTCGACGGTGACGACGTCGCGGTCGGGGTCGATGAGCAGGCCCGAAGGCGGCGGGCGGTCGCCGTTGACGCGCACAGAACCCGCGGTGATCAGCTCATCGGCGCCGCGCCTGCTGGCGACGCCCGATCGCGCCAGGAAGCGATTCAGCCTTTCCAATCACGCCGTTCCGGCAGACGGTTTCGGCAGATGATCGAGCGATTCCAGCCCCATCACCTGCAGGAATCTCATTGTCGTCCCGTACAGCTTTGGCTGGCCGGGACCGCTGCCACGACCGACCTCGACGATAAGGGCGCGAAGCTCGAGGTTGGAAAGGACGCTTTCGCAGTTGACGCCGCGCACCTCCTCGATGCGCGCGCGGGGCACAGGCTGCTGGTAGGCGACGATCGCCAGAGTCTCGTACGCCGCGGCGGAGAGCTTGCCCGAAACCTCAGGACGCAGCGCCCTTCGTACTGCCGTCGCGAAAGCAGGGCGCGTCGCTAGATGAAGCTCGTCGTGGTGCCGCATCAGCATCACTCCGCGGCCATCCAGCGTTTCGCGCAGCTCGTCGAGCGCATGTTCCACCGCCGTTCGATCGCTGTCGGTCGCCTGCTGCAGCTCGCGTAGGGAGAGAGCACGATTGGAGCTGAAGAGAATCGCTTCGATCGACGCGGCCAGGTCGCTCAAAGTTGCCTCGGCTCGATGTGGATCGGCCCGAAGCGCTCCTTCTGCCGCACGCTGATCACCGAGCGCCGGAGAAGCTCCAGGACCGCGACGAACGTGACCACCGCCTCCAGGCGGTCCTCGGATTCGAGGATCAGCTCGAGCAGCTCGATAGGCCCCTCGCGTAGGCGGCGGGTGATGATATCCAGCTTCTCCTCCAGCGTCCATGTGCGGCCTGTGACCACCACGGGACGCGGCGGGATTCGCGCCAGGACGCTGTTGAAAGCCACCACGAGCAGACCGATCTCCAGCGGCTCCTCCTGACCTGTCGCTTCGACCGGCCGGGCGGGCGGCGGAAACGAGAACGTCTCCTGCTCCGCGCGCTCCATCAGGCCCTCAGCCATCTGCTTGTAGGCGCGGTACTCCTCGAGCCGCTTGCGGACCTCTTCCTCCCAACCGAGCAGGTCCGTCTCCTCCTGGGTCGGCGGCTCGCCCGGCAGCAGGCGGATCGACTTCAAGAGCAGCAGTCGCGCCGCCATCCAGAGAAACTCAGCCATTTCGTGTGGATCGGCGACCTCTCGCGTGGCGATCTCCGCGAGGTATGCGTCAGTGACGTGAGACAGCGAGACCTGGAAGATGTCGACCTCCTCGCGCTCAGCCAACGCGAGCAGCAATTCGAGCGGCCCCTCGAATACCGACGTCTTGACGTCGAGGCGCGGACCAGCGACTGGCGGTTCCAACAGGCGTAAGGATAGTGGCCACGATGTTTCTTGCTTTCGCGTGGCGTGTGCGGCCGGGTTTACCCCGGCCGCGACCCAGTGTCCTTGTTGACTTCGAACGTCGCGTGGAGTAGCTATTTCGAAAATCCAAACAGCGGGAAAGAGAGCAGCCGCGCGCGCAGCGCCCGGC
>DATNOD010000179.1:0-1545 GCA_035601515.1 Candidatus Eiseniibacteriota bacterium
CACGGCAGCTTCTTCAACCACCTGTTCGACACCCATCCGCCGATCGAGGAGCGGATCGCCGCCCTGGAAAAGATCGCGAGCGTGCAGCAAACCTAAATTCCCTCTCCCAACGGGGAGAGGGTTAGGGAGTGGGGCGTGATAATCCCGTAACGTGACCGCCGCTCCGCTCCTGGCCAGGTTCCTACACGTCCGGCGCAGCGAGCTCGATCGCACGCTCCAGATCGCGGGTTTCGCCATTGTGCTCGGCTGGGCGATGTACACCGCGTTCAACGCGACGCAGGCCATCTTCCTCATCAAGGCCGGTCCGCACGCCTACCCGCTGTTCTTCATCGTCCTCGCCCTCGCGGTCTGGCCGATGGTCGCCTTGCAGGGCGTCCTCACCCGGCGGCTTGGAGTCGGCCGAGCTCTGAGGCTCAACCTCATCCTCAACGCGGTCGCGGCGCCGATCCTCTACATCGTCTATCAGATCTCGGAAGCGCCGGCGGTGGCATTCACCGTCTACGTCATCTACTCCATCGCCTTCGAGCTCGTGATGCTCAACTTCTGGAGCTTCGTCAGCCAGCACTTCAACCTTCTCGAGGGCAAGCGAGTGTTTCCGGTCATCGCGGCCGGTTCGAGCATCGGCTACATCCTGGCCGGGTTCACGACCACTCTAGTTGCGATCTACGCCACTGAACCACTGCTGTTCGTCTGGGCGATCGGGGCGGCGGCGGCGGCGCTGATGTCGGAATGGGTCGAGCGCCGGCTGTTTCGGCCGAGCTTCATCGACGACGCCGACGAGCTGTACGCGAGTCAGGAGGTCGACCGGCATCGCCAGGGCCATTTGAGGATCCTGCGCGGGGCCATCCAGTACGTCACCACCAGCCGGCTCGTGCTCTCGCTGGTTCTTCTTGCCCTCGTCCTGCAGGTTACTGGAAGGGTCGGCGATTACCTCGTGGCGCTCATTTTCGTAGCGGCGACCCGCAACAACCTGCAGTCGCTGACGATCCTCATCGGCGATGCTTGGCTCGCCAGCTATGTGGTGCAGCTGGCGGTCAGCCTGTTCATCGCGCCTTGGGTGATGGACAAGCTCGGCGTGAAGAACGCGATCATCGCGTTGCCGGTCTTCACGCTGATCGGCTTCGCTGCCGTGGCCGTGAACCCGGTGTTGGCGACATCCCTCTTCCTCTTCATCGTGCGGAACGGACTCCAAACTGGCCTCGACGACCCAGCCCAGAGCGCCCTTGGTAGTGCACTGCCCGCCCAGGTGGGCCCCAGGCTCACGCTTCTGCTCGACAACGCCGTGCTGCCGGGTGCGGCAGTCCTGACGGGCGTCGGCCTTCTATTGGTTCAGCAGCTGGTCCCGGCATCGGTCGAGGTTCTCGCGCTGATCGGCATCGTGCTCGCCATCCTTTTCATTGCCGCGGCCTTGCGTGTGCGCGGCCTCTACGTCTCGGCCATTTACGAGCGACTACGCACACACGCAGTTTCCTTGAGCGACTTCCAGCGCGCCCTTGGGCGCCCGACGCCGGCGCAGATCGACGAGCTGCTCGGCTTCATTCGCGG
>DATNOD010000180.1:0-8057 GCA_035601515.1 Candidatus Eiseniibacteriota bacterium
TCGCTTGGCGACCACTCCCTCCAGGCCCCGGCTGATGTTGTCGAGCAGCTCTCGGGTGAGCACCTCCGCCGAGTCGGTCTTCATCAGCGGAGCAACCACGAGCGTGTCGGACTTTCTGAGCAGCTCCTGAACGATCTCGAAGCGCCGTTCGTAAGGCAGCGGCGTCAGGTCGGATCCGTCGCGGAACATGACGTCGAAAACGAACGCTCGCATCGGCGCTCGGGCGGCAAACTCCTCGATGTCCTCTTTGCGCCTGCGCGCGGTCGTCTCCTGGAAGGGGACGTACTCCTCGGACTCCGGGTTGTAGGCGATCGCCTCGCCGTCGAGGATGACGTTTTTGACCTTGAGCTTGGAGGCGGCGGCGACAAGCTCTGGGAACATCTCCGTCATCGACTCCAGGTTTCTCGAGAAAAGGCTTACCTGATCCGCGTTCTTGTGGATCTGGACTCGCAAACCGTCGTATTTCGGTTGTACGCCAACCGTGCCTAGCTTCTTGATGACTGCCTCCGGATTGGGGAGGCGTTCCGCGAGCTGCGGGCGAAGCGGGTGCCCGGCCCTGACCTTCAAAGCGTCGAGTCCCTTCTCACCGGCGTCCCAGAGCGTGCGTGCAATGAGGCCCAGGTCGGACGTCCGGTTGTAGGCAGCTTCCAGGACCGGTCGCAAGGAGCGGTCACCTTTCTTCGCGAATGACAGGGCGTCGAGGACGGTCGGGTCGCCGATTCCCAGGCGCATCTTGCCGAGGGTGATTCGGACCAGGTGTTTGGCCGAAATGGGATCGAGGTCGCTGAGCAGGCTGGTGAAGCCATCGAGCTTCTGTTGCTGGCTGCCGTCACCGGAAGCGGCAGCGATCTGGGACAGCCGCTTGTGCACGTCAACGACGGAAGGCGATTTGCGCTTCGACGCCGGCGCAAGGCGCTGGGCGGTGACGCCGAGGTCGCCGGTCTGGCGGTTTACTCTGGTGACCTCATCCTTTGGAGCGCCATAGGCGGCCGCGATGGCGGTCATCAACAGCCTTTCGCCGAGACCGATCTCGACCGGTTCGAAGAAAGGCGCGAGCCGTCCCTGGATCAGGTACGTGATCGGCTCGAGCTCGTCCACCGCAGAAGCGCGATACACCTCGGACAGGATGCTCACCAGCTCGTTCCGCTTGCTCGTGGCCTCCATGCGATCCAGGTTCGCGGCCAGCTCGCTGAACTTCACGGCTACTCAAGTTAATCAGTTGGCGGCAGATCAGAATGCCCAGAGGCCGGCGATGACGTGCTGCGTGCAAGGCGGCGGGTAGAAGTAGTGATCACCACCGTCTCCGCAAACGGCGAGCATGAAGGTCAGACGTCCCTTCGACCATTCGTATGCACCTGATTGTGTGTTGGCCTGTCGCGTCCAGCCATTGAATTCCAGCCGGCCGCCGTACCAAGGCATGACGTCAAACGGGGAGCCGGTGATTGCCAGCTCCCGCTCCACAAGGGCCGGTTGCTCGGGTGAGAGGCTTTGCGGCACAAGGTCCTGTTGGCGCTCACGGACCACGGTCGAACCGGGATAGATCAGTTGGCCCTCGGGTGTGGCCAGCAGCTCCTTGGCGGTGTAGACGTGGGGCAGGTAGGCCCTCGCTGCGATGGCGGGGATCAACACGGTCGTGTACACCACCGCCCCGATGACCGCCCCGACGACTCCCGACGCGACCGCGATTCCGGCGTTTCTTGTCATGTCTCAGCCAATCCAGAGGGCGAGGCCCACGACCGCAACGAGCTCGATCATGACCCCGATCGAAAGAAGCAGCCAGCGGCGGCTCTCGTGTTCCTGCCAGGTGAACGGAGCATATGGGCGCACGGCTTCTCCGTAGATAGATTCGATCCAAAGGCCGTTTCTCGACTGGACGGCGAGCGGCGTGCCGTAATCGCACGCCTCGCCGGTCAAGATGACGACCCGCTCGCCGACATGGAGGGGTGGAAGCGGCTCGAACAAGCTACCGGCAAAGAAGTAGACGCGCGACGAGGAGTCGATCGTCACCGAGAGCCCTTCCGACTCGGCGACTGCCGTACGTACGGCTCCGGTGTGGGACTCGATGGCATGGAGGCTTAGGCGCCAACCGGCGCCAAGGAGGACCGCGCCGACCGCCAAGCCGCCGAAGACGAACGCAAGAGTGGTCATGGTCCTGAGCCGCGCGAGTGGTGGTGAAAGTCCAGGGTGGTGATCGATCTTCCGCAAGATCAGGTACTGGAGTAGAAGCGAGCCGGCTGGGATGGCGGCGAACCAGAACCATTCCCATCCGTCCTGACCGCAGGAATGGAACACCGCGACGAAGCCGAGGTAGGTTGTCACCGCGAGGTTGGCGAGCTGGATTGCGGCCATCAGCCATCGGCCCCAGCGCCGCGCGACGTACGCGACGAGGCAGACGAGGTTGAGAGCGGCCCAAGCAAACTCGGTCAGAGAGATGCGCGCCCCCTCCGCAACTTGAGGCGAGTAGACGGGTCCGAGCGAGAAACCGGCGAACATCCATTGCACCAAGCCCGCGAGCAGCCAGAAAATGAACTCGGCGAGCGCAAGGATGATGATCGCCGTGACGACGAGCCGCTTCACGGCGGCATCGTATGTGGTGGAGCGCCCGGTTCAGACCTGCTTCAAGAAACGGGCACCCGGCGTAGTTTGCGCAACGGCGACAAGATACTGGGCAGGGCGCTGGTCAGCGTGATCACGACGCCGATTGCGATGGCTGTCCTCAAGCCCGCCAACTGCCCGATCGTGCCACCCAACAGAGAACCGGCAACTTGCGCGAGTGCCACCAGCACGAAAACGCCCGATTGAACACGGCCGAGTAGCCGGTCAGGAGTCACCGCTTGGCGGATCGACTGCTGATTGATGTTGTAGACCATCAGCGAGATCCCAGTCAGAGCACTGAAGGCGATCAGGATCGCGAGAACCTCATGTCGCGGCGCGAAGGCCGCGACCAGGGTTCCCGCCTGACCAAGGACGACGAGTCCCGCGCCGACGGCCATGACCGGACCCAGCCATCCCCTGGCAACGAGCGGGCGGCTGAGCTGCGCCCCCAGCAAGGAAGCGACGCCCCCGATCGCGAAGATCAGTCCGAGCTGGAAAGGGGTGATGCCAACCTGAGTGACGAAGTAGAGGATGAAGACCGCAAACGTCACATTGCCTCCGCCATTGTTCAACACGATCGTCAGCGTGATCGCGCGTACCAATGGCTGTCGCCACAGCCAGACCTGGCCCTCGATCGCTTCGGCGAGTGGCCGGTGGCCCGGGCCGGAGGGTGCCGTCTCGTGGGCGCGCGTCCACGCCGATGTCAGGGAGCCCACCAAGAAACTGAATGCATCGAAAGTAATGGCCACCGGTGCCGTCAGCGCCTGGACCGCGGCCCCGGCGACGCCGGGACCGAGCAAATTGGCCACCGTCAAGCTCGACTGAATCCTGCTGTTGGCCTCGACCAGCCGGTCGCGACCGACAATCGACGGCACGAATGCGGTTTGCGCGATCCCTTGGAACGTCGCCGCTCCTCCGGCCAGGAAGGCGACCACGTATAGCTGGCCGATGGTAAGCGCGTGGAGGACTGCGGCTGCCGGAATCGTTGCCAAGGCTGCCGCGCTCACAAGCTGGGATACGACGAGAACTGGCTTCCGCTTGGTTCGATCCAGCCAAACTCCGGCCGGCAGCCCGATCAAAATGGCGGGCGCAAAACGCATAGCTCCCAAGAACCCCATCTCGATGGCGCTGGCGTGAAGGGCTACCGCGGCGGCGATAGGCAGCGCCAGCTGGGTGAACTGGTTCCCGAGCATGGAAACGCTTTGGCCCAGCCAGAACTTCGCGAACTCGCGGCCTAGCGCATGTGTGTTTGGAGTCTTTTGTGCTTCAGTCACGGGCTCGAGGGGGCTACCGAACGGCAGTTAGCAACCTTGCACACGGCGAATTACCATATGTCGTCAGCCGGGGGCACCGGCAGGCTGCGGATTTGAGATGGGGTGCCGCCAACCAGGAGTGGAGGTATGAACTTGGTACCACGCATCGTCAGGCCACGTTTCTGGCTGGGCCTGGTCATGGCCGCGACTATGATCGTCGCCGCCTGTGGCAGCCAGCCCTCGGGCAACACAGCCGTGACCTTCAAGGGCACGAAAAAGGTCGGGTATTCAGCTCCTCTGACCGGCCAGTCGGCGCTCTACGGTCATGCCGTCAGCCAGGCACTGAACCTGGCCGCAGACGACATCAACGCCAAGGGCGGCGTCAACGGCTACAAGATCGAGATGGACATTCAGGACGACGGCACCACGGTCCCCCAGGCGGTGAGCAACACCAAGTCG
Source organism: Candidatus Eiseniibacteriota bacterium (assembly GCA_035601515.1). Classification (GTDB taxonomy): domain Bacteria; phylum Chloroflexota; class Dormibacteria; order Dormibacterales; family Dormibacteraceae; genus UBA10449. The sequence goes on from DATNOD010000180.1 coordinate 4,308, forward strand.
ATGATCCTGCAGGACAACGTCGTGGCCTTGATGGGGTCTGTCACCTCCGCCCAATGCCTTGCCGAGAGCCCGATCGCGAAGCAGAACAAGATCATCACGATCGACGCCACGTGCAACAGCTGGCAGCTGACCATGGAGTCTGACGTCGTCAACCCTTACTGGGTGTCGATCGTCCCCAACACTTATATGGAAGGGACTGCCGCCGGCAGGCTGGCCGCCGGCCTGGGCGTGAACAAGATCTTCATCGTCTCGCCGAAGTACCTGTTTGGGATCTCTGAGACCAACGCCTTCGTGGCTGCGTTGAAGAAGGCGAACGCAAGCGTGCAGATCGTGAACGATCCCAGCACCTGGTACGTGCCATTTCCCACCAACCCGCGCTGGGATTCAACCATCAACGCCATCCAGGCGGACAAGCCAGACCTTGTCTACTCGAACATCTTCGCCGCCGATCAGATCAACTTCGTGAAGCAGGCGCTGGCCGTCGACCCGCAGTTCTTCGTCAAGTACCCGATGACGACTCTGGTCTCAGTCGACGAGCTCAACACGCTCGGTTCCCAGTACCCGCTAGGCATGCACGCCTACATGCGCGCACCGTTCTTCGCGTTGCAGAACAACAACCCGCGGCTGACCGACTTCATCACCCGCTACCGCGCCAAATACAACGGGGAATATCCATCCGACTGGGCAGTCATGGACTACGACGCGTTCATGTTGTGGGCCCAGGCTGCCAACTCGGCAAAGAGCTTCGACGCCGACGCTGTCGTCAAGCAGATCTCCGGCCACACCTTCGACAGCCTGCGTGGCTACAAGATCACGATTCGCCCCAACGAGCTGCAGGCCAACGTCGGCGAGACGATCGGCACCACGACATCCTCGAGCACCTACCCGTTCCCAATTCTCAAGGACTCGGTGAACCTGAAGGGTGACGACCTGATGATGCCGCTGCAGATGATCAACGAGATCAAGGGCGACCAGTGCGACAAGACGGCGGGCCAACCCAATACCGCGAACTTCGCGCTCTGTCCCTCGTGGAAAGCGAGCTAGCGAGAACTCGAGCAACAACTGAATAAATGACGCCGGGACAGCTCCTACTTTTCGCGGTGGGCGGGCTATCCAATGCAGCCTACCTGTTCATCGTGGCGGCGGGGCTGTCCCTGGTGTTCGGAGCCTTGCGCGTCATCAACATGGCCCACGGCTCGTTCTACATGATCGCCGCCTTTGTGACCGTCGTCATCGCCAACCAGATCGGCGCCCAGCTCGGCTTCTGGGGTGGGTTGCTGGTGGCGGTGGCGGTCACTGGTGCCATCGGTGGAATCGTCGAAGTCCTGGTGCTCAGGCGGGTCTACGGGAGGGAGCACCTCGTACAGCTCCTGGGGACCTACGCGGTGAGCCTCGTCGTCGCCGGCGCGGTGCGAATCGTTTTCGGCGCCAACTATCGAACCGTCGCCTCGCCGATCCCGGGCCATATCGACCTGGGTGGTTACAGCTACGCCAACTACTCGCTTTTCATGATCGCCGCCGCGATCCTGATCGGAGCGGGTGTGTGGGCGATGCTCTACCGGACGAATCTCGGCCGAAACATCCGGGCCGCGGTCGCCGATCCGGACCTATTGAACGCCACCGGTGTGAACGTCACGCGGCTGTACACGACGGTCTTTGTGATCGGCGCCGGGCTGGCGGGCCTCGGAGGTTCGATCGTCGCGCCAAGCCAGGCGATTAGCTCCAGCATCGATACCGACGTGCTGGTCCTGGCCTTTGCGATCAGCGTGATCGGCGGACTTGGCAGCATCATCGGCTCCGCGGTCGGCGCGCTGATCGTGGGCATGGTGGTCTCGTACGGCCTCGTCAACCCTCGCACCAACCAGTTCGCGATTGCCTTCGTATTCATCATCATGACCGCGGTCTTGATCGTCCGGCCGCGAGGCCTGTTCGGCCTCCCCGAGAATTGATCCGGCTTTTTCGCCGCGGCGGTGGCAACCGTGTCCGGTGGGGGGTTGTGCTCGCCCTCTTTGTATTTGCGGCCCTGGTCCCGCCACTGGCGGGGCTCTACGAGAACCTGAATCCGGACGCCAGCTCGCGGTTCCAGATCTTCCTCGGCACTACGGCGCTGGTGCTCGCACTATGGGCAGTCTCGTACAACCTGATGCTTGGGTACACGGGCATGGTCTCTTTCGCGCACGCCGCGTACTACGGCGTCGGCGCTTACACCGTCGCCCTGATCTTCAAGCGCTATCACCTTCCCATCCTGCTGGGTCTTGCCGCGGCGCCCTTTGTCGCAGCTGCTGTTGGCTTTGTCACCGGCCTGGTGGCGCAGCGGGCGGTCCGACTTTATTTCTCCCTCCTCACCCTCGCGATCTCTCAGCTGCTCTTCTCGCTCGTTTACTCGTCATATGACTTCACAGGCGGCGACAACGGCATCGCGATCACGCTGCCAGACCAGCTGACCGATTACACGACGCTCTACTACTTCACCGCTGCAATAGTCGGCATCTGCCTGTTGCTGATGTTCATCCTGGTCCGCTCGCCGTTCGGCGCGGCTCTGCTGTCGATCCGTGAGAACAGGCAGCGCGCGGCCGCGATCGGCATCAACGTGAGGCTCTACGAGCTGGCCGTCTATACCGTCGCCGCACTCTTCGCCGGCGTCGCGGGAGGCCTGTTCGTCATGTACCAGCAGCAGGCCTATCCGGAGATGCTGTACTGGACGGCCAACGCGCAGCCGGTGGTGGTCTCCCTTCTGGGTGGCACGACAACGTTCCTCGGGCCGGCCATCGGCGCGTTCATCTACGTGCTGCTGGACAACTCGATCTCTAAGCAATTCCCCTATCAGTTCGACATCGTCCTCGGCGCCATCGTTTTGGGCGTCGTCCTGGCCGTGCCTGGCGGCATCTCGGACGTGCCTTCAGTGTTCCTGCGCCTGCGCGAGCGTTTTCGTCGCGGCGAGGAGGATGAGGCGCAGCCGGCGGAAAGCGCAGGCGAGGCGATTCGAATGTTCGACGTACGCAAGGCGCTCGCGAGTGAGGCGATCCAGACCGAGGAGGTTCACTCGGACCAAACCTTGCTGAGGATCGAGCACGTAAGCCGAAGCTTTGGCGGCTTACGGGCGGTCGATGATGTGAGCCTCGAGGTGAAGCAGGGCGACCGTCACGCCATCATCGGTCCGAACGGCGCCGGCAAATCCACTCTCTTCAATCTCCTCACGGGCCAGCTGAAGCCGAACTCCGGCAAGGTGATCTTCGACGGCCGCGACATCACCGGGAAGCCGCCCCATGTGATCGCCCGGACGGGTATTGGCCGCGCTTTCCAGATCACCACGATCTTCCCGAAGCTGTCGGTTCGTCAGAACCTCCAGTACGCGATGCTCGCCCACCGCGGCTACACGAAGCGACCCTTCGGGATTGCCAATCGCATGTTCTCAGCAGAGGCACAGGACCTCGCCGAGGCGGTGGGCCTGGGGACCTGGGCAGACCTCCCAGCCGGTCAGCTGAGCCATGGCGACCAGCGCGCCATCGAAATCGCTATCTCGCTCGCGCTCGGGTCGAAGCTGGTATTGCTGGATGAGCCGACTGCCGGCATGTCTGCTTATGAGACGGACAAAGCGATGGAGCTGGTGCGGCGGCTGGCCACTGAGCGGCACCTGACATTGCTCTTCTGCGAGCACGACATGTCGGTCGTCTTCAGCACAGCTCGCACGGTCACGGTCATGCACCAGGGCCGTGTCCTGACCGCCGGCACGCCCGAACAGATTCGGCG